>CAZJDZ010000006.1:0-58116 GCA_964544935.1 uncultured Candidatus Saccharibacteria bacterium
CTATCGGAATCGTTGGTCTTCCAAACGTTGGTAAGTCAACACTTTTTAACGCTATTACTAAGAAATCTGTTCCAGCAGATAACTATCCTTTTTGTACTATCGACCCATCGGTTGGTATTGTTCCTGTTCCAGACGAAAGACTTGAGAAGCTCTCAAAAATTTCTGGATCAAAGAAAATCATTCCAGCAATTGTAGAGTTCGTAGACATCGCAGGGCTTGTAAAAGGTGCGAGTGAAGGACAAGGACTTGGTAACCAGTTCCTATCTCATATTCGTGAGACAGATGCTATCGCAGAAGTTGTGCGTATCTATGAGAATGGTGACCTCATCCACGTGGAAGGGACAGTTGACCCACTGCGTGATATCGAGATCATCAATATGGAGCTTATCCTAGCTGACATGCAAACCGTCGAGAAGCGTACTCAGACTATTGGACGCGATGTGAAGCGTGGTGACAAGGACGCTATCAAGCTGCAAGGGATTCTTGAAAGACTCAAAGTTCATTTTGAAGAAGAGAAGCTCGCTAATAGACTTTCTCTTGATGAAGATGAGAAGAAGCTCGTGAAAGAACTTCATCTTATTACTATGAAGCCATTCCTGTATGTACTCAACAAGCAGTCGGGTGGAAAGAACTTGGACGAGATGAATGACGACCGCTTCACTAAACTTACTCAGTACTTTAAGGATAATAAATTCCATTATGTGGTAGTGGATGCGAAGATTGAAGATGAGCTCAAGGAGTTTGAAGGTGAAGAAAAAGAAATGATGCGTAGTGAACTCGGTGCACATGATAACGGAGTGGACGGACTCATCAAAGCCGGATATGACCTCCTTGGGCTTGAAACATATCTCACAACAGGTGAGATGGAGACGCGCGCTTGGACAGTGAAAAAAGGTTCTACTGGACCAGTTGCTGCAGCTGCTATTCACTCTGATTTTGAGGCGAAGTACATTCGCGCGGAAGTTGTGGCGTGTGAAGACTTGGTTGCATGTGGAAGTTTTGCAGAAGCAAAAGCACAAGGTAAGCTCCGAACAGAAGGGAAGGAATATATAGTGAAGGATGGGGACGTCATAGAATTTAAAATTTGATTACAAATTTTAAATTCTCGCGGACTGACGCGGACTCTACGCAGACTATCGCGGAAGGAATGCAGATACTCTAATTCGTTGCATATTCTCTCTCGTGCATTTGACGAGATAAAGGAGTAGATGAATGCAGTCTTTTGGTATAAGGATTTTTGGGGAAAAGGCTTTGCTTCGCGTGGCCTTTTTTATTCCCATCTTTCTTAATTGAAATAAAATCAGTGCTACTATAGTACTATAAAGTAATCCTCATTATGAATACTATTTTGCCAACATCTACAGATGAGGAGATTGTACGTTTGATAACATCAGGGGATAAAGATCTTTTTGGAGAGCTTATTGATAGATATGAAGATAAACTCACTCGATATGTGAAGCGTTTTATCCAACAACCTGATGATGTATCAGATATTATCCAAATTGTTTTTATAAAAGCATATACAAATTTACAGAGTTTCGACGTAGAGCGATCTTTTAATAGTTGGATATATCGTATTGCTCATAATGAAAGCGTTACCTATCTTAAGAAAAAGAGTAATGAAAAAGTTTCTTTTATTGATTTTGATACATTCTTACCTCATCCATTTACAAAAGAAGGAGCAGATGACAGAACTTTGAAGCGTGAAATGAAGGAGCTTCTCGAGACCTCACTCTCTGATATTTCCCCCAAATACCGTGAAGTGCTCGTACTGTATTATTACGACGAGCTATCATACCAAGAAATTGCAGACGTGCTCCAGATTCCAATAGCAACAGTCGGTGTCCGTATCAAGCGCGGCAAAGAATCACTTGAAAAAATGTTAACTAAGAACCACTACCAATCATGACAAATCTTAAAACAAAAATTCTCGAAAGTGTGCAGAAAAATAACCTGAAAATGATTCCAAAGTGGAAGTTTTTGCTGTATTCATCACTTGGTATCATCGGATTAGGGTTTATCTTCATGCTCATGGTATTTGTTTTTAGTTTGATACTGTTCCTTCTTTCTCGATACGGCTTCATGTACCTCCCATTGTTTAATTTTATGGCAAGTATTCATGCTCTCGCTGCTATCCCGCTTGTACTACTCTTCTGCACTATCGCACTTCTCGTATTGATTGAAATTATTTCAAGGTACTATTCGTTTTCTTTTAGACGACCGCTTGCAGTGACACTTCTTTTCAGTACTAGTTGTGCGACAATTATTAGTTTTATTATTAGTGAAACACCGATGCATGAATATATACGAGATTATGTAGAAGAGCATGATATTAGTGTGGTGTCACGTATCTATGAGAGACCGATGCCATTTAAAGGTAATGGTATGCAAGATGTATTGCGAGGAGAAGTTATTGAAGTATATGCAACAGGAACTAAATTACGCCTTTTTAATGGGATGCTTGTTACAGTCTATGCATCAACAACATTAGAAAGAAAATTAAATATGCCTGAAGTTGGTGATGATATTATTGTGTTTGGTAAAGTGTACAACGGTACATTTGAACTTGTCGGCATTAGACCTGCTCCACGAACACCATTTGGTGGTCCAATGCATCCGCGGGAGCGAAATGATCCAAGTCATCAAGATCTGTGGCAAAGGGAACCAATAATGAAATAAAAAGATATGCGCATGTGTAGTAATAAGTGCAGGAGCACGAAGAGTTCCTGTATACATAACTAAAAACACGGACAATATCTATCTTTCAACAAAAAGAGCACTTGCATGAGGTGCTCTTTTTGTTTTGCAAAACCAGTACAAACCATGTAGAGTGTTGACTAGATTCGCGTAGGTCGCGGAAGAGGGGTTTTGCCATGTCCAAGCGTACTCGTTGGTTTGCGGTAGAAGTTGTTGTCGCTCTTCGAAACCAGGAACGTGTTCAGTATGCACAAGACGACATCAAGACAGAAACTAGGCCAGGTGTAAGAGATCATAGTTTTCTTGTTTTGCTTGAAGCAGATGAAGGTTGTCAAGAAGAAGATCTTCAGGCTTTGATACAGTTCAAGATTGCAAGGATGTTTTGTTATCAACCTCGATTGGAAGATGAGAAGCCGAGAACTTTTGAAATCAAGAAAGTGACGTTTAAAAAAGTTGATGCAGTATTTCGTGCGGTATCTGAACTCTGAATCCTTTCCTCAGATAAAAAAGCCAGACCATGTCTGGCTTTTTGTTTTTTCCCTTTAAAATTTGTATACTATTCATATGTCTACACAAAATCTCACTGTCAATCAGATTCGAGCAAAATTCCTTGCATACATGGCTTCCAAAGGTCATGCAGTTATTCCATCTGCTTCACTTGTACCAGAAAATGACCCTACAACACTTTTCACAGGTTCTGGCATGCAGCCGATGGTTCCATACCTTCTCGGTCAACCTCATCCACTTGGGAAGCGTATCACTGACTCACAGAAGTCATTTCGTTCACAAGATATCGAAGAAGTAGGCGATAATCGCCATACAACATTTTTCGAGATGCTCGGTAACTGGTCATTTGGTGATTACTTCAAAGAAGAAGAAATTAGATGGATGTTTTATTTTCTTATTGAAGAACTCAAGCTTGATCCAAAGAACTTCTATGTAACCTGTTTTGCTGGTAATGAATCACTCGGTGTTCCACGAGATACATTTTCTGCGGAGTTATGGCAAAGACTGTTTAGAGAAAAAGATGTTGATGCACTTATTAATGAAACTCCAGAAGAGGGAATGAAAGCCGACGAAAGAATCTTTTATTATAATGAAAAGAAGAATTGGTGGTCACGAAGTGGAGTGCCAGCTAATATGCCAGAAGGTGAGCCAGGCGGACCAGACTCTGAAATGTTTTATGATTTTGATCCGTATCTTTCTAAAAGAATACATGCGAATTCAAAGTGGGCAAGCGAGCCATGTCATGTGAACTGTGACTGTGGACGTTTTCTCGAGATTGGGAACAACGTGTTCATGCAGTACAAGAAGACAGCACATGGTTTCGAAGAACTTCCTCAGATGAATGTAGACCATGGTTCTGGTCTTGAGCGGTATGCTGCCGCGCTTCGTAATGATCCAGATATGTTCAACATCGATGTGTTTGATGTTCCAAAAGAAGTTATTAAGCGTCTTTCTGGAAAAGAATATGGAGCAGATGAGCAGACTGTGTATGCATACCGCGTGATTCTCGATCATATTCGTTCAGCAACATTTTTGATTGGGGATGATGTGTTGCCAGGGAACAAAGACCAGATGTACTTTGTTCGTCGCCTCATCCGTCGTGCTGTACGCTTTGCTCGTAACTTGGGTGTTGAGACTAACTTCACCAAGGAGATTGGTGCTGCGTTTATTGCTGTGTACAAAGATGAATACAAGAATCTTCTCGAAAAAGAAGTAACTATTCTTACAGAGCTTGATAAAGAGGAGAGTAAGTTCAGAAAGACACTTGAGAATGGAATGAGAGAGTTTGAGAAGATTGCTACAAGTCATATTTCAGGCGTGAATGCATTTAATCTTCTTCAGTCATTTGGTTTTCCAATTGAACTCACAGAAGAGCTTGCACATGAACGTGGAATTGAAGTTGATAGAGAAGCATTTGAAAAAGAAAAACAAGCACACGCTGACCAGTCACGCACAGCAGCAGAAGGAAAGTTCAAAGGAGGTCTAGGAGGAGATGGAGAAATGGAAGTGAAGTATCACACAGCGACCCACATGCTTCATCAGGCGCTACGTGAGGTACTTGGTGAGTCAGTAGCACAGAAAGGTTCTAACATCACTCCTGAGAGACTTCGTTTCGACTTCTCATTTGATCGTAAGATGACCGATGAAGAAAAGAAACAAGTAGAAGATATCATCAATGCTCGTATCAAGGATGCTCTTCCTGTTATTCGCGAAGAAGTTTCTATGGAAGAAGCGCGCGCTCGGGGAGCTATCGGACTTTTTGGTGATAAGTATGGAGATATGGTAAGTATCTATCGTATAGGTGAAGGAAAGAATAGAGGAGATGAAGATCTTTTTTCAATGGAGTTCTGTGGAGGTCCTCATGTAGAAAATACTCGTGATCTCTCTATCGCAAAAGGTCCAAATGGTCTTCCAATCGAAGATGTCTTCAGAATTGTAAAAGAAGAAGCAGTGAGTGCGGGGGTTAGACGAATTAAGGCGGTGTTGCAATAGAGGCAGGTGGTAGGTATCAGGTGTTAGATTTTAAAAAATAGAAATATACGATGAAGCAATTAATTCTTGTACGATACGGTCAGTATGAAAATGGCCATCTTACCGAAGAAGGTGTCTCTTCTATGTCTAGAGCTACAGAGAGACTCAGGTCTTATATCTTGGGCAAGAAAGTGTACCTTTTGGCTGCAGCTGTTCCAAGAGCTATGGAAAGTTGTGAGGTTATCGGCGATAGATTTGATTTGAAAGTAAAAGCTTTTCCTGCACTGTATGCAGCCGAAGAAGAAGGTATTTTTGCTGATTGTGAAAATGTAAACAAGCTCCTTCTTTCTATTTCAGATACATGTGATGTGGTTGTTGCTGTTACATCTAGGGAGTATATTGAAACGCTGCCCTCGTACATAGTAAAAAAAGAAATAAAGACAGAACTTGGAAGAGGTGAATGTCTAGTTATTGATTATGAGACGAAAGAAATTACGTATTTGAAGGATTAAAGTTTAAAGGAGAATAGTAAACACAAGCGGCGCCGTAGGCGCCGCTCTTTTCTTATCGTCTTAATGTCTTATCATCGGGCCCCTGTCTTGTCTCCTGTCTTTCCGTTCTCCACTATTAACTATCAATTATTAGCTATATACTATTAATAGTATGGAACAAACTAATCCATTTCTTTCTGTTGCAGTAGGTGATACATCAACACTCATTAACTATATTGTTGATGGGCATATTCTTGTTTCGCATGTACATCCGATAGGGTATAAACATATCGAAGCTGAAGGAATGAATATAATTGCCGGATCAAAATTTATGGACGGTATTTTGTATACACTCGAGTTCATTTCTCTTTCAGATAGAATACCAACAGAATTCAGATTAATCGCACCACGATACTCTACGTGGATAGGCGAGACGATCGAACGCTCATCTTATACACAGTTCTATACAAATGATATTCCGGTAAGTGTTACACTAGAAGGTATAAAGGACGTTCCTCTTTCATATGCAAGACATTCGCAAACCATACACTCGTTCAAGGTCTAGTAATGATCTACAGTCACGTGTAGAGCAATTTGAAGCTGCGCGGTACAGAAGAGATGACTATGATGAAGACCCTGTACAAATTCCAGTAAAAAGAAAGCGTAGAGACATTACAGAGATGGATATGTACCCCACTCGAAGAGGCGGAAGAGAAGAGGACTTGTATGACGACGAAGAAGAAATTGATGAAAGAAGACCTGTTCAAAGAGATACTCGATCACGCTATCCAAAGAAACGAACATCTCTCAGTACAGTTGGATTTATTTTTGTTGTCATTGCTCTTGTTATTGGTGTGAGTCTTTATACATATGTTTTTGATAGTGCAACAATCACTATTGTTCCTAAGTACAAAGATATTACCGATGTCAAGCAAGCATTTCTTTTTTCAAAAGAGGGAACAACCGGTACTGGTATCCCATTTGCTGTAGCTTCGACATCTCTTTCAAGAACAAAGACGCTTACTCTCTCAGAATCAAGAAAAGTAGAAGCAAAAGCATCTGGTAAAATAACCGTATACAATAATTACGATAGCGCACCTCAGAAACTGATTAAAAATACCCGTTTTGAATCTTCAAAGGGTAAGATTTATCGTATTAACCAGTCAATTGAAATCCCAGGGAAGAAAGGAACCGTTCCAGGAACTATTGATGTAATGATATATGCTGACAGTAATGGAGCAGATTACAATATTGAATCAAGTAATTTCACCATCCCAGGGTTTAAAGGAACGTCACGTGAAAGTGGCTTCTATGCAAAAACAAAAACTCCTATTGCTGGCGGTGCTTCTGGGAACATGTCACTCGCATCACTTTCTGATTTAAATGCAGCAAAGGACTCCCTCGCTCTTGAGCTCGACAAAGCTATTCTAGAAGAATCAAAAAAAATAAAGAAGGAAGGGTATATTCCTATGTATTCCACAACAGAAGTTACCTATGAGGATAATGAAAGCGAAATTACAAGTGGAGCAACTGGTGTCTATAAAGTAACCGCAACTGCACATATCATGTTTGCAAATGAAGCAAAGCTTGCAGAAGCACTTGCAAAGACATTTGGTGATTATGATAATGCTCCTGTGCGTCTTGCGTATGCAGACACACTTACCTATACCAGAAAAGAAAATGAACATATTAACAGCGGGGATTCACTTTCTATTTTTATTGAAGGGAAGCCTCGGGTTGTATGGGAGAGTAATGTTGAAAGTATCAAAGAACTTGTAAAAGGAAATGGTCGTGATGAGTTTAAACCTCTCATGAAGACAATTGATTCTATAGAAAGTGCTGAAATAAGCTTCTCTCCTATATGGTTATCACACTTCCCGTCAGATGTTTCTAAGCTTACGGTAATTGAATCACTCCCAAAACGTTGATTATAAAGGAATAGTTTGATACACTGCATACTCTTACCTATGGACGAAAAAGAAACAGATATTGAAACAATAGAAGGGCGCATTATTGAAGCGCTCCCAAGTACACTTTTCCGTGTTGAAACAAGTGTTGGCAAGGTACTTATTTCATATCTTGGTGGACGTATGCGCGTTCATAAAATTAAAGTACTCGTAGGCGATAAGGTATTGGTTCAAGTTGATCCATACGGAGGTAAAGGAAGAATCATTAAACGTCTCTAGGATAGTTGCTAGAGGTTAAGGACTAGGGGGTAGAACAATAAAACAATACCGAAATCAATCCACAAGATAGGAGTTCAGTGTTGGAGTATACCTCTAGTCCCAAGTCCCTAACTACTAATAACTGCCCAATAGTTGCATTATTTATCAAGTTATAGTATAATTTAACCCACATTTCTCATGAAAGTAAGATCATCAGTCAAGACTATTTGTTCTAAATGCCAAATGCTTAAACGCGGTGGTGTTCTTCGTGTAATTTGTGAGAATCCTAAGCACAAGCAAGCTCAAGGCTAATTGAATTTACTAGTCCTTAGTCCTTAACTATTAATAATCTCTACCAACTATGCGTATCTCAGGTATCACCCTCCCAGAAAATAAAAGACTCGAAATTGCTTTGACTGCAGTATACGGAGTTGGACGTCCACGTGCCAAGATAATAATTGAAAAACTCGGTCTTGATCTTGGAATGAGAACAACAGAGCTTACTCCTGAACAAGAAAATCTTATCCGTCGCGAAATTGAGCTTTTCAAAACAGAAGGAGATCTCAAGCGTGAAGTTCAGCAAAATATCAAGCGTCTTAAAGATATCAAAGCTTACCGCGGAATCCGTCATGTTCGCCACCTTCCTGCACGTGGTCAGCGTACAAAGACTAACAGTCGAACAGTACGTGGAAACGTTCGTCGTACTATGGGAAGCGGACGCCGTAAGACAGAGAAGACCTAAAAAATAAATTAATATTAATACTATGGGAAAGAAACGTATCGTAAAAAAGAATAGCTCAGGAGTTGACAGTGCTCTTAAGGCGCGCTCACTTGCTAAGGCAATCAAGAAGAAGATTGTTGAAGGAACACTCTTTGTTGAGTCTTCTTACAACAACACTCGTCTTTCACTCGCAGACCGCGGTGGAAACGTGATTGCTTGGTCTTCATCAGGAGCACTCGGATTCAAGGGGGCAAAGAAAGGAACACCTTTTGCTGCTTCAAAGATCGGAGAGCTTATTGGGGAAAAAGCACAGCAGTTTGGAATCAAGGAAGTTAACGTTATTGTTAAAGGAGTTGGTTCAGGACGTGAGTCAGCTATCAGAGGTTTTTCAACCTTTGGTGTAGACATTGTTTCAATTATTGATAAGACGCCGGTTCCACACAATGGTCCAAAGCCACCTAAGCCTCGTCATATATAACATCTATGAGTAGAATTACCTGTAAAACATGTCGCCGTCTCGGAGAGTCACTTTGTGGCCGTGAGAAGTGCGCCTTCAAAAAACGCCCATATGCTCCTGGAAAGCTAGATAGTGAACGAAAGCATCGTTCTAACGTTTCAGAATACGGAGAGCAACTTCGTGCTAAGCAAAAGATGCGCCATACCTACGGGCTTATGGAGAAGCAGTTTGCTATGTACGTGAAGCGTGCAACAGCAACTCATGAATCAGGTGAGGGGTCTATTACTCCTGCACTTAAGCTTGCTCGTCAGCTTGAGTCACGTCTTGATAATATTGTATACCGTGCTGGATTTGCCAACACTCGAGCTCTTGCTCGCCAGATGGTTTCTCACGGACACATTATTGTTAATGGTCGTCGTATTAATATTGCTTCACATCAGGTAAAAATTGGTGATGTTATCGCTATCCGTGAGGGTAGTAAGGTAACAAAGCTCTTTACTAACCTTGAGGAGAAGTTAACAGCACTTGCGCCAAGTTACGTACTTACGCTTGATCCGAAAGCTTTCAAAGCAGAAGTTAAAGCAGAAGTTCGTGAAGTTGAGGGTATGTTTGATACACAGAAAGTTCTCGAGTACTACTCACGATAGTAAGCATCTAGCTAGTAGCTACAGACAACTTACTTTTTGTGTGAATATTAGTTTTGCTTTAGAATTTTCCAAAAGCCACAAGCTATCAACTAACACACACTTGCATATTTTGCAATTTCGGGTTAGAATAAAGCAACTTTACTTATAAGGTGCAAAAGTGTGCGTCACTATTAACTTAAGGATACTATAAATACTGCATATATGTCTTCACATTCCATTATTTTGCCATCAAAACCAAGAATTGTTAAAGAAGATGCTACTTCAGGTGTGTACGAAATCGACGGTCTCTACCCAGGATACGGTCATACTCTCGGCAACTCACTTCGTCGTATTATTCTCTCATCTATTCCTGGTGCTTCTATTACAGCACTCTCTATCGACGGTGTAAAGCATGAGTTCTCATCAATTGATGGTATTAAGGAAGATGTTATTGCAATTATTCTTAATCTTAAGAAGACTCGTTTTAAACTCCATGGAGATGACGCTCAGAAGGCAACTCTTCATATCAAAGGAGCAAAGACAATCACTGCAGCTAATATCTCAGCACCTTCACAGCTTGAAGTTATGAACGGAGATCAGTACATTTGTGAATCAACAGCAAAAGATATTGATATCGCAGTTGAAATCACTGTAGAAAAAGGTCTTGGGTATGTTCCTCGTGAAGTTCTTCAGAAGGAAAAAGCTGACATTGGCACTATCTTCCTTGATGCATCATTTACACCTATTCGTCGCGCAAGTTACGAAGTAGAAAACATGCGTGTTGGTGATCGTACTGACCATAACCGTCTTCGTGTTACTATTGAAACTGACGGAACTATTACTCCTCACGAAGCACTTGAGAGTTCAATTCATACAATGATCACACAGCTCCAATCTATCGTTGGATTCCGTGCTGAGGTAATCGATATGCCAAAGGAAGCTACTCCAGTATCTAGTGCTGAACTAGAATCACTTGATATTACTGATGCAAGTAAAGTAAAGATTGAAGACCTAGGTCTCTCAACTCGTACAGAGAACGCACTTGTAACAGCAGCTATTCGTACAGCAGGAGGACTTGCTCGCAAGTCAGAAGAAGATCTTCTCTCTCTTGATGGACTTGGAGAAAAAGGAATTACAGAAATTAAAAAAGCATTAGTAAATCTTGGACTTGAACTTAAGGCCTAGATATAGACCGACCGTAAGGGAAGGAAAGACATAACACACGACGTATGAAACATCATAAAGCATTCAGAAAATTCGGACGAGAAAAGAATCAGCGCAAGGCATTTGTGCGAAGTCTTCTTATTAACCTTATCCGACATGGACGTATTGAAACTACGCTTGCAAGAGCTAAAGAAATTCGTCCTATGGTAGAGAAGCTAGTTACACTTGCAAAAGAGGATACAGTAGCACGTCGCCGCCTTATTATGTCTCGTCTCCTTAATCAGGATATCGAAGTGAAGAAGCTTTTTGCTGAGTATGCTCCTAAGTTCAAAGATGTTGAAGGTGGATATACTCGTATCCTTAAGCTCCCTACACGTCTTTCTGATGGTGCAGAGAAGGCTATCATTGAATTCGTTTAATCTTTTAATATTACTACTATGAATCACACAATTGACGCAACAGACAAAGCTCTCGGAAGAATCGCATCAGAAGCGGCGGCACTTCTCAATGCAAAGGACAGTGTTAACTTCGTTAAGAACCGTGTAGCTGATGTAACAGTTACAGTAACTAACGCAAGTAAGCTTAAGGTAACAGGGAACAAGATGAACGAAAGTGTTCACAAGTCTTACTCTGGCTACCCAGGAGGTCTTAAAGAGATGCCTCTTAAGTACGTTGTAGAAAAGAAAGGATATGCTGAACTTATTACTCACGCAGTAATGGGAATGCTTCCAAAGAATAGACTCCAAGATATTCGTATTAAAAACCTTATTATTAAGGACTAACCTCACACCTAGAATTATTATCGTATGTCAGTAGAAACTAAAAACCGTTATATCGAAGCAGTAGGTCGTCGTAAGACAGCTATCGCTCGCGTGCGCATCACTCCTTCAACCAAGGCGTCATTTGTTGTAAATGACAAAGATGTTAAGGAATACTTCGTAACAGAAGACCTTCAGATGATCGCTCAGGAAGCTATCTCTAAATCAGAAATTGCTGAGAAGTTCACAGTAACTGTACACGTTCTAGGTGGAGGTATTCATGCTCAGGCTGAGGCTGTTCGCCACGGACTCTCTCGTACTCTTGTAGAACGTGATGAGCAAGTGAAGAACACACTTAAGAAGCTTGGCTTCCTTAAGCGTGACTCACGCCAGGTTGAACGAAAGAAATTCGGTCTCAAGAAAGCTCGTAAAGCTCCTACATGGAGTAAGCGCTAAATTAAAAAACCACCTCGTACGAGGTGGTTTTTTAATTTAGCGCTTACTCCCGCTGACCACGCAGACAGACACTGATGCCTTTATTGTTTAAAAATTTCTCGCGCCTTGCATTCATTTCAATATGTATAATGTTTATAAAAGCGTTAATTACACAAAACAGAAAAACCGTCTCTCACGAGACGGTTTTTCTCAACCTTAACCAGATAGATTCTTGACTTTTTTTTAGTAATAGTTTATAAAAATATAGTACAGCAAAGAAGTGAAATTTCTGATATGATTAGGTAAAGAGAGCACGACAGACACGAAAGAACGACACAATGAACAAGATGTATTTTTAATTGATATTTAGTAATTTTTGAACCTTTAGAATTATATGCACAATGAACACAACGATGATATTCTAGATGTTAATGAAAATGAAACAGCTACAGAGCAAGACGATGTCTCGTTCGAGGATGTTGATGAAGATGGTGAAGAAAACACTCGCACAACTATCAAAAAGTTGCGAGAAAAAATCAAGAAATTAGAAGCTGAAAAGCAAGAGTATCTAGACCTTTCTCAGCGAACCCGTGCAGATTATGCAAATTATAAAAAGGAGGTAGAAACGAATCGTATTAGTGACCGCAAGTTCGCAACAAAACGATTTATTGAAGATCTTCTTCCTGTGCTCGACGCATATGATATGGCACAGGCCAACAAAGAAGCGTGGGAGAAAGTTGATGCAAATTGGCGTATGGGAATCGAGTACATATTCAATCAGATGAAGACAGTGCTTGAAGGAGAAGGTGTTACTCAGTTCGGAAAAATAGGTGATACGTTTGATCCACTTCTTCACGAGACAATGCAGTCAGTTCCAGTAGAGAATGAGAGTGAAGACGGAAAAGTTTTCCGCATCCTCCAGAATGGATATAAGATGCACGACTCGATACTGCGCCCAGCACGTGTTCATGTAGGAAGTAAGAAAACAGATTAGATAGACGTCACAATATATACAAAGAAGACGACAAGAGAAAGAAATGGTACATGTACCAACAACTAATTACGAATAACTAATAACAAGAATTTATATTATGGCAAAAATAATTGGAATCGACCTTGGAACAACCAACTCAGCTGTTGCTATCATTGAAGCAGGACAGCCAAAAATAATTGAGAACCTTGAAGGAAATCGCACAACACCATCTGTTGTTTCTGTGAACAAGAATGGTGAGCGTTCTGTTGGGCAGATAGCAAAGCGCCAAGCTGTAACTAACCCAAAAGACACTGTCTATGGAGTAAAGCGCTTCATGGGGCATTCATTTTCTGACAAAGAAGTTCAGGCTGATATTCCACGTGTAGCATACACGATCAAGAAAGGAGATAACGACGGGGTGCTAATCACTCTTGGTGGTAAAGATTCTCGCCCAGAAGAAATTAGTGCGATGATTCTTCAGAAGATCAAGGCAGATGTAGAAGCGAAGCTTGGTGAGACTATCACAGAGGCTATCATCACTGTACCTGCGTATTTTAATGATACACAGCGTCAGGCAACAATCGACGCGGGTAAGATCGCAGGACTTGATGTTAAACGTATTATTCCTGAACCTACTGCAGCTGCGCTCGCGTATGGATTTAACAGTACAAAGAATGAAAAAATTGCTGTGTACGATTTTGGAGGAGGAACATTTGATATTTCTATTCTTGAAGTAGGTGATGGTGTTGTTGAAGTAAAGTCAGTTGACGGTGACTCACACCTTGGAGGCCGTGACATTGACCAGAAGTTCGTACAGTACATCGCTGCAGAATTTAAGAAAGATCAAGGTATTGATATCACTACTGATGCACTCGCTCTTCAGCGTCTTGATGAAGCTGCAGAAAAAGCAAAGCATGAGCTCTCAACTCAGATGGAAACAGAAATCAATCTTCCGTTCATCACATCAGGTGTAGATGGACCAAAGCACTTGGTTGTAAAAGTTACACGAGCAAAGCTTGAAGAAATTTCAAAAGAATTTGTTGACCGTTCAATTGAGATTGCAAAGCGCGCAATCGCAGCATCTCCATTTAAGAAAGAAGAAATCAACGAAATTATTATGGTTGGAGGACAGACTCGTATGCCTATGATTGTTGAAGCCGTGAAAGAGCTCTTCGGTAAAGAACCTAACCGATCAATCAATCCTGACGAAGTGGTTGCTCTTGGTGCAGCAGTTCAAGCTGGTGTTCTACAGGGGGATGTGAAGGATGTTCTTCTTCTTGATGTGATTCCACTTTCACTTGGTATCGAGACTATGGGAGGGGTTGCAACAAAGCTTGTAGAAAAGAACATGACTATTCCAACATCGAAGTCTCAGATTTTCTCAACTGCAGCTGACAATCAGACATCTGTAGAAATTCATATCACACAAGGTGAGCGTCCACTTGCAGCTGATAATAAGTCTCTTGGAAGATTTATTCTCGATGGTATTCCACCAGCACCACGTGGAGTTCCACAAGTAGAAGTTACCTTTGATGTGGACGCTAACGGTATTCTTAATGTGACCGCAAAAGATAAAACATCAGGCAAAGTACAAACAATTCGTATCGAAGCATCATCTGGTCTAAGTGATGAAGACATCAAACGTATGCAGTCTGATGCAGAAGCTCATGCTGATGAAGATAAGAAGAAGATGGAACTTATCGAAGCAAAGAATATTGCTGACTCAATGGTGCACACTGCAGAGAAGTCACTCAAAGATGCGGGAGATAAAATAACTCCTGAACTACGCAAGGAGATTGAAGATGCTATCAATGATGTGAAGACTGCACGCGGTGGAGATAATATCGACACTATCAAAAAATCATCTGAGACTCTTTCAGACAAGATGATGAAGATTGGTGAGGCGATGAAGACTGCAAATGATAACGCATCACAAGCTGAGCAACCAGCACCAGAAGCTACTGCTGAAGAAAAGAAAGAAGGGGAAGCAACTGCATAGTATTTTTTGGTTTTTAAAGTTAAATAGGAAAAAGGCGTAGTGAGTAGTCACTACGCCTTTTATGTTTCAGGTTGAATAAAGTGCTCAAGTTGTTTGAAACTAAAAAATATTTCTCCTGTCCTGAGCCATTCATCAAGTTGTTGAATATTGATAAAAGAAACAGCATCTCGGTATGGTCTATTGATTGTAGGTCTACCAGCACATGTTGAGATTCTTCCAAGGTGGTGAGAAAGAAAAGGTATACCTTTTTTACTCATAGCAGCTTGTGCAACATCATTAAGTTGTTGTATTAGAAACAAAACTATTGCCGAAGCCGAAGCTTCAAAAAGACCTTGAGAGTTTGCGTACTCACGAAGAAGTATGACTTGTCGATCTTCTTTTTCATTATCAAATTCTTCAAATGAGTAAGCCCTCACAACACAAGCTTTTCCAAGACTCAAACTTGCAACCTCATACGGAGGTAGAGATCTGTACACAAAAACCTTAGAAGGTGTTTCTCTCCCGATGCCGAGTTCTTTCGGGTCAAAGAAATAAACACCACTTTTCTTCTTTGGTCTTTGTTCACGAAGAGCAAGTTCAATTTTATTGATATACCCTTTCGAGATATCTGGAATTACTGATACAACAAAAAGCTCTTTTGTGGTTGGATCAATGTAGACACCATCCTCAATTCGCCTTGTACCAGCCGCATCTATTGCAATTACTGAAAGCACTGCGCTCATGATCGTTCCCTTAAAAGTTCGACTATATTTAAACTATCATGTTTAATTTAAAAGTCAATTTTTCTAGAATAGAAAAAAGGCGCAGCGATACTCGCTGCGCCTTTTGGCAATTTGAGGAACTTTTTATTTTTTGAGTAGTTCCTCAAGCTGTGAAAGTGAGAATGGAAGCGGTTGATTGCTAAGCCAAGCATCAAGCTGCTCTGCATTGATAGCAGAAACAGCATTTTGGTTTGGTCTGTTGATCGTTGGTTGACCCCGAGAGACAACCACTTTTTCTGATTGGTATCCGAGAAAAGGAATGTTCTCTGCTTTAAACATATCCGCAGCCGCAGCATTCACTTGTCCAACAAGGAATGTGATGATCTCTTTGGAAGGCGCTCCCTGCTTTCCTTGAGAATCTGTGTAGCCGCGAATCAGTCTGGCTTGCAGGTCTTCGATGGCATCAGTGAATTCGTCAAACGAGTACTTTTGTGCGACAAGACCCCAGCCGAGTCGAATCCTTGTAGACTTGTTAGGAGGGGAAGAACTGTACACAAAGATTTTTGTTGGGGCATTTTTCTTGATACTGGAATCGAACGGATCAAAGAAGTGAGAGCCCGGCCCCCTCGGCGTTTGGTTGCGAAGTGCCTCTTGCACTTTGGCTGAGGAACTCTGTGAAAATACAGGTACTACCACCCCAATGTTTACCTCAAAGGTTTCTGGATTAACAAATACACCATCCGTAATTCTTCGGGCACCAGGGATGTCAATTGCAGTGAGTCGAAATATGGAGGTCACAGTGTTTCCTTAAAAGTTCACCTACATTTAAACTATCATGTTTTATATAAAAGTCAATTTTAGACTTTTATTCTAAACCTAAATATGGTATAACAATACATACATATGACAAAAAATTATTATGATGTACTTGGTGTAGATAAGGGCGCTTCTAAGGATGATATTAAGAAGGCCTTCTATAAACTTGCTGCCAAATACCATCCTGATAAGAAAGGAGGGGACGAGGCTAAGTTTAAGGAAATTAACGAGGCTTATCAAACGCTTTCTGATGAAAAGAAACGAAAAGAGTATGATACCTACGGACAAACCTTCAACGGACAAGGTCCTCAAGGTGGTGCAGGGTTCGGAGGTTTTGGTGGATTCAATCAAGGTGACTTTGCTGATATGCAATTTGATTTTGGTGACCTTGGAGATATTTTTGGTGACATGTTCGGTGGTGGATTTGGAGGTGGTGCACGCCAGAAGCGCGGACGCGACATCTCGCTTGAAATCGATGTGCCATTTACAGAGGCTATTTTTGGAACAGAGCGTAATGTGCTTATTTCAAAAGTTTCTACCTGTGTTACATGTTCTGGATCAGGAGCAAAAGTTGGAACCAAGAAGAAGACATGTACTACCTGTAATGGTCAAGGAAAAGTTCATGATGTTAAGAAGACATTCATGGGTAACTTTCAAACAGTACACACCTGTTCTACATGTAATGGTGTAGGACAAATCCCAGAAGAGAAGTGTCATGATTGTAAAGGTAATGGTGTTGTAAATAAACGAGAAGAAATTAACATTTCAGTTCCTGCAGGAATCTCAAATGGTGAAATGATTCGCATGACAGGAATGGGTGAGGCGGTTGCACAAGGTGTTACTGGTGACTTGTATGTGAAGATTAATGTTATTCCTCATAAAATATGGAAACGAGAGGGTAATGACCTTACGATTACTCATGAGATTAAACTAACTGATGCACTACTTGGTGTAAAGCACACCGTTGACGGGCTAGACGGAAGTATTGAGATTGAGATAGCTCCAGGTGCTCAAGCTGGCGAAATCTTGCGTGTGAAGGGTCGCGGAGTCCCACATGTACACGAGAAGAATAAGAGAGGTGATGTACTTGTAAAGCTTCATATTGCGATGCCAAAGAAACTTTCAAAGAAAGCACAATCGTTTATCGAAGGGTTGAAGGAAGAAGGGCTTTAAAACAGCTGTTAGCTTGTAGGTTAGTAGCTTGATACAAAAATACAGAGGGTGCGGCCTTCGGCCGCACCCTCTGTATTTTTCTTTTCCGGTATCTCATGTACACTAATAGCTATATAACCTAAATAACGTATTTATATGGTACTTGCAATATCAGTCCTTGTGTATGCAATAGTGATGATTTTAATCGGAGTCTATGCTGCACGTAAGGTAAAAAATTCTGAAGACTACGTGCTTGCTGGACGTTCACTCCCATTTTATATGGCACTTTCAACCGTGTTTGCTACATGGTTTGGTAGTGAAAGTATTTTAGGAGCAGGGAGTAAGTTTGCAGAAGGTGGTTTTTCAAATGTCCTCGAAGATCCTTTTGGTGCTGGTCTCTGTCTCATTATTGCCGGTATCTTTTTTAATCGCAAACTCTACCGCCTCAATTTCCTCACTATCGGAGACTATTTCAAATCGCGGTACAACACGATTATTGCTATATTTCTTTCTTCAGTAATTATTGTGAGTTACTTTGGATGGGTGGCTGCACAGTTCTTAGCACTCGGCGTTGTCTTACATACGATTATTCCTGCGCTTGCTATTACGACGTGGGTAGTTATCGCTGCTATTGTTGTTGCATGTTACACAATTCTCGGAGGGATGGTCTCTGTTGCACTTCATGATACGGTGCAGTCTGCAATTATTATCATTGGGCTTATCGTAATTCTTGTTGCTGTGCTTCCTCTTGTTGGAGGAATATCTGGTTTTATGAATATTATTCCAGAAGGACATCTTACTATTTTTCCACAAACAGATTCTATGCTTGCATGGGTTGTATTCTTTACTGCACTGATGACGCAAGGCTTTGGAAGCATCCCACAGCAAGACATCTATCAGCGTGCCATGAGTGCGCGCAATGAAAAGGAGAGTATGTGGGCATCAATCATTGGGGGACTTCTCTATTTCACAATCGTTATGATTCCTATCGCGATTGCAACCATTGCGGGGCACCTCTATCCAGATATTTTGCAGACTGATTCTCAACTCCTTATTCCGAAATTAATTAGTGAACATACAAGTGAGCTCCTGCAGATAATATTTTTTGGTGCACTTATCTCTGCTATTTTATCAACAGCCTCTGGTGCGCTTCTTGCCCCAGCTACACTTCTTTCTGAGAACATTATCAAACCCTTCTTTAAAGAAATGAGTGACAGATTGCGTATGATGATTATTCAGGTAGGTGTTGGGATTTTTGCAGTTGGTGGAATTATTCTTGCATGTAATCCAGATGCGCACATTTATGAACTCGTCGGTGGGGCATATTCGGTGACTCTTGTTGCAGGGTTTATACCACTTGCGTTTGGACTCTATTCGTCAAAAGTAAACAGCTTTGGAGCTCTTGTCTCTATTGTACTTGGAATATCTTCATGGTTCATCGCCGGAGAATTGGAAACAGAAGTCCCAAGTACATTTATCGGATTCATGTTCTCATTTGTAGGTATTCTTGTTGGTTCATATGTTGGGAGATTTATTGAAAAAGAAGAAAAAATTATTACCTAGCGAGTAGTGCATTTTTTACGGAGTAGAGACATAAAAAGGATATCTTGGTATACTACAAAGCAATGAAAAAAGTATTAGTCTCAGGAATTCAGGCAACAGGGAAGCTTCATTTTGGTAACTATTTTGGCGCGATGAAGCAGAATATAGAGCTCGCAAATAGTGGTGAGTACGAGTCATATATCTTCGTGGCAGATTACCATGCGCTCACTACCGTGAAGGATAAGGATGCACTTAAACAGAGTTCTCTTGAGATTGCTGCAGCATATATCGCATGCGGACTGGACCTTAGTAAAGCAACACTTTTCCGTCAGTCATCAGTTCCTGAGCATACTGAACTTGCAACTATTTTTAATAACGTGGTGACTATGCCATACCTTATGCGTGCACATGCGTTCAAAGATAGACAATTCAAAGAGCTCTCTGAAAGTCTTAAAACTCACCCTTTATACGAAAATATGATGCGATTTATTATGGAGTATAAAGATAAAATTAATGAACCTATTGCTGAATTAATTTTTAAAGATAGAGATGGTCCAGAAAAATATGAAAAGGAATTTGGACTCACTCCTCAATTAGTTGAAACATGTATTAATAATATTGTTAATATAAATAATTTTAGTAATACAATTAATGTTGGACTACTCGACTATCCAGTACTTATGGCAGCGGATATTCTCATCTACCAAGCAGATGTTGTGCCTGTTGGTCAGGATCAGAAGCAACATATCGAGTATGCTCGTGATATCGCCGGGTTCTATAACCGTGCATGGAACGTAGAGCAGTTCAAGTTACCAAAGGAGCACATCATGGATGCTGTCGCTATCGTCCCTGGAGTAGATGGAGCCAAGATGAGTAAGAGTAAAGGCAATGTCATCTCACTCTTTGGAACTGATGAAGAGGTGAAGAAGTCTGTCATGGGCATAGTAACAGACTCAAAAGCACCAGAGGAAAAAAAGGATCCAGATACTAACAATGTCTACAACATCCATAAACTTTTCCTAACTGATGAAGAAGTAACTGCACTTCGTACAAAGTTTGAAGATGGTGGCTATGGCTACAAGCAAGCAAAGGATGATCTCTTAGCAACAATCATGAAGTGGCGAGAAGGGAAGAAAGAAATCTTTGACGATCTCATGAACAATCAGGATAAGCTACGAGCTATTCTAGTAGATGGTGGTACTCGTGCTCAATCTAAAGCTAAAGAAACAATTGCGCAAGTACGAGAGCAGATAGGTCTTGAGATGTAATATAATCTAGCACTACGTCAAGTAGATTATTGGTTGCACTTCATGCTATAATCTTTTCAATTACATATTTTATGAAGTATATTGCTTTTGGTTTGAACGTAATCAAAGTATCTTTTTCAAAAGCGGTCTATTTTGCCTCTCGTTCTCTCAAGAAAAGAAAAGCACTCATGGTGAGTGCTTTTCTTATTTTCCTTCAATTAGCAACACCACTTACATCAGCTATCGTGTATGCAGCTGCAACTGCTTCTAATGATGTAGGTTCAAGTGCTGCACTTGATCCAGTAGGGAACAAAGCAACCCGTCTTCAGACGCAAGGCTCACAAGGAGTTGATCAATCAACAGGGGCACTTACCTACAGTTATCCTCTTACAATTCTTGCTGGAAGAAATGGAATGGCCCCATCACTAGCACTTTCATACAACTCTCAGAACAATGATACAGGATGGTTTGGGTACGGATGGGTGATGAGTGTTCCATATATTGAAAGAACTACAAAATTTGGTACAGATAAACTCTATGCAACAAGCACATCGTTTGTATCGTCACTCCACGGAGAACTTATTTCGACTAATGGTCTCAATTATGAACAAAAAATAGATGATGGTTCGTATGCAAACTACACGCTTACAGGCAGTAGTTGGCAAATGACTGACCGTGATGGAACTACGTATTACTTTGGTAATTCGTACGTTAGTCGAGTTCAGAACGATGCAGGGACAAAGATTGGACGATGGTATTTGACGGAAGTCAGGGATAAGTTTGGTAACGGAATTGTTTATGACTATGTAAAAGATTCTGGAACCGTATATCCAAGCACTATTTCATATACAGAACATGCCCTTGCCCATCCCCTTAACTTGGTTACTTTTAATCTTGAAAGTAAGAATGACAATCTTACAAGTTACAAATATGGTTTTAAGACTATTGATACCAAGCGAGTATCATATATAAAAGTATCTACAAATGGCAGGGATAATGCATACTTTTCATTTACGTATGGTACAGGTGCAAATGGAGTACGTTCCCTTCTTCAGGGTGTTGAAGAAAAGCACTTGAGTACCAATGATGACTGGACGGTGTTACCAAAAACAACCTTTGAATACGAGAACTCATCAAGTACATTTTCTGGAACTATTTCAAATACTCAGAATCCATATGGAACTGGAGCCAGTCTTAATACAGTTATTGATACTAATAACGATGGTATTTTGGACTTATATAATGCAGGAGATGGATTTTTCCCTGTTGATATAAATGGAGACTATAAGAAGGATTTAATGCAGAGTGATGTTTTTTATCTGTATGCATTTTCCGATGGAAGAAATATTATTTTTAAATATAACCAAGGGGGAAGTTTTTATACAAGAACTTTTAAATTGCCTGGAAGTACCGGAAGATATTCTCTTTCCTCCGGAGAAATAATACCCCCTGTTCGTTATAAAATGGATCCTTATATCCTGACTCCACAGCAAGAATCTGCTATTGCCGATGTGAATGGTGATGGGTTTGATGATGTTATTTATAACGATCCACTTGGACAATATGGGGTTGCAATAAATACAACAAATAATACATTTGATTATAGTACTTCAAGTAGTCTTACTTTTTCTATTTCTAATAGTCAAGTAGCGGATGTTAATGGGGATGGGCTTCAAGACTTGATCGTAAAGTGGTACACGTCAACCTCTACACTTTTTGGAGTTTTTCTTAATGATGGAATTAAATATCAACCTATAGCAGATTTTGTATATGATGCAAAAGTTGCCTCTACAACACCCGATTCTGGTGTTCGTTTTGTTGATATTAATAATGATGGATTAGTGGATATCATTAGGTCGTATACCTCATCATATTCAAAATTTTCTGGTCCAAGTTGCAGTCTTCCATATACATATATTCCTAGTGATAGTGGTCCAGCAGCTCAAACTGTTAATGATGCACTCTTTAACACTGGGTCGAGTTTTGTAGCTGCTTCTACCACACTTTCTGGGTATGTGCTTTCATACAGTAGTTGTAATGTTGGAGGTGCCCAAGGGTATATTGTAACTAATGCAACGAAGGAATATGACGTCAACGGTGATCTAACAACAGACTATGATGGAGCTACCAACAACACAAAGAAACAAGATGTTCTTAAAAAAGTGAATACCTCACTTGGTTCTACACTTGATGTTTCATACAGATGGACTACACAGTCAGGACTCAATCCGACACTCCCAGTTCCAATGTATATTGTGGCCACAACAACTGAGAAGCTTTCAGTATCTGATGCTAATCCTCATAGTGTTGGATACAACTTTTACAATGGTCAGATGTATTTTGATGCTACAAGTCCTCGAGATCATAAGTTTGCAGGCTTTGGTAAAGTCGAGGTGATAGATGGCAAAAATAAAACAACAACTTACTACCATCAAGGAAATGGTGATGATTACACGACTGGTGAAAAAGGGGATTCATATTACAACATTGGTCGTGCATACAGAACAGACACATTTGATCTTTCGAGTGGCTCTTCTACTCTAGTTAATAAAAATCTTTCACTCTATACAACATACAGCTATGCATCTTCTTCGTTTACATATCTTGATTCACAGATAGTAAATGCATATAACAGTGATGGATCATTCGTATCCTCAGGAAGTAAGAGTCTCTATGATGAAACCAAGCGCCTCATCAAGACATCGTATAAGTATGGTGATATCGAACCATTTGTTTCTTTTGCATCCTCAACGATTACTGACAGAGAAACTGATCTCATTACTACGCAGTATCAGTACTCAAACACTCGCCCCCAAAGACTTGTAAAAGAAGTAAGCACTGACTACGCAGGTATATCTATTGGCACAACTAACTATTACTATGACGGTCTTCCTTTTGGGCTGGTTGATAAGGGTGCGCTCACCAGTACCACAAATACAGTCTATAATCCTAACGGAACAATTAATTCTACGAGTACCACGCAAATATCGTATGATCCTACAGGAAATGCTATTCAAAGCATAGATGGATTAAACAATAAAACAAAAGTCACCTATGATAGCTCATACACGTTTCCAATAACGAAAGTTGATGCACTTAATGGCACTACAACTCTCACATATGATCCATACACTCTTAATCTTCTTACTTCAAAAGGACCAGACGGTATCACGTCAGTAAAAGAAACAGATGGATTAGGGAAAGTAACACGTTCATATCTTATTAACACAGCAGGGGGCATCACAGATGAAGTAAGAACTAACTATGTCTATGGAAATGGAATTACAGTGTATGGAAGACGATTAGGAAATCTTGGGACAAGCGCGCGAACACTTGAAGTGTATGATAGTTATGGAAGACTTATTCAGTCAAAAAAAGAAACACAGCCAGATACTTTTTCTACTCAAGATACTAAGTACGATGCAAATAGTAATGTCATATCAACTTCTCTCCCATATACAACAACAGGATATGGATTTACTACTGATACACCTTCAAATGGGAGTAGTATATACACCTATGATGGTCTTGGAAGAGTGATATCAAAATCTGTTTTTGGTACAACGCTCACATACCAGTATGGTGCGAGAAATTTGACGGTCTATGATAATGCTTCAACTCAGCACAAAAAGTTCTACGCTTATGACGCAAACAGTAATCTCTCTCAAGTAAGAGAATATAACGCAACCAGTACTTACACCACAAACTACAACTATACTCCTCAAAATAAACTCACTAGTATCACTGATGCAAACGGTAACACTCGTAACTTTGCATATCTTTCAAATGGGCTTCTCATATATCAGGAAGATCCTCATCCAACAACTGATACCACGTTTACTACATACTCATACACATACAATGTACTAGGTAATCTCCTTTCCAAGGTTGGATCCCTCGGTACTACTACCTATGCCTATGATGCATTAAGTCGCCCGACAACACGAACACTTCTTGATAGTGTATCTGGCACAAGCACTGTTACCTTTGCCTACAACGGATGTTCAAATAACTACCTTGCACCATGTACTGTTGCAAGAGATACAACATCTTCCACAACATTTACATATGACACTTCCGGTAAGGTAAGTAATGAAACTATGGTTATAGGTTCTAAGAGTTTTGCACGATCGTATACCTATGATATTTATGGTAATCCAGAAACTATTACCTATCCTGATAGTGGTAAGGTTACCTACACCTACACACTTGATGGCAAACAGTCGACACTTACGTATCTATCTCCAAACGGAACAACCAAAAATATTGTTACCGGCTCAACATACAATTCACTCAATTCACTCGCATCACTAACCTATGGAAATGGGGTTCAATTCTGTAATACTTACACCAGTACGTCAGCAGATGGGGTTATTAGTCCAAAACTTGCAAAATCAGTATACCTTTTTAACTCCACAGGATGTTCACCAGTAGTTAATCAGGTAGAACTTTATAAAGACGAATTCACTTATAAAGATGCTCTTACTCCAAGTAGTATTCTTTCTACTTACAAAGATATAGTAGGAACTACACATACAAAGAGTGACACACTTACCTATGATAATCTCGTACGACTTACACAAGTGTCCACTTCATATGATGGTGGAAGCGCCGTCGTAGATACTCTCGTGTATGATCCAATCGGAAATATTTTAAAAGAAAATGATGTTTTGTATCGCTATAGTCAAGATGGAACACAGAATGCTCATGCAGCTACTTCCATTGGAGGCTACCACATTACCTATGATGGACAAGGGAACAAGACTCAGGCAGGGGACAATGTCTACACATGGAATGCGCTCAATCAGATGCTCACCGCATCAAGCTCAAATGGTCTTGAAACATATACCTATGACGAAAATGGTGAAAGGATTAAGAAAGTTGTAACTGCTACTACTGTTGTCTCACAGAGAGCAACTCCAGCCACAAGTTCCTCAACATCCCCAGCTTTCACTCAAGGAGATCTTCTAACACCATTTGCAACATCGAGTACATACATTGCGACGTCTACATACAACACACTCAGTTCACTTGCACTACTCGATAAAGGGACACTCACAACACTTGTCGATAAGTACTACGGCTCACCTTTCATTAGTAAATTTTGTGCAACTGAAATCACATCACTTGATCGTCAAATTTGTACCGCATCAACAACACGACAACTAATTGGTAACGATATTAATAACAGAAGTACAAGTACAATTGCAACATATGGTCTTGTTGTCGATCTAATCAAAATTGTAACAGGGGAGTACCTTATCCCTACTACCTATGTGGGACTTGCTACAAGTAGTATCGCAGTCAGTCTTACTGGTAACTTGAAAGTAAAAACCGCAACAATTACCTCATTCAACACCTTCGTGGCTACAGGTATTGTGGTCCCAATGAGTGAGTATGAAGACCTTCCATATGTTTCTAGTAGTACCTACTCATCACTTACTCAAGTTGGTTTAACAGATACAAGTAAAGTGCGAGCACTTCTTGTACTTACTGGGTGTACATCACTCACCACTTCTTGCGCTACAGCAAAGAAAGTAGTCTTTGAAAAGTTTTATAAAGAAAATGGTTACTTGTTAGCCGATAAAGCACTTGAAGAAATATGGTATGTCTTTGCAGTAAAGGCACGCCTCCCTTCTAACTCTGGAGAGTTTACTTCAACTTCAACTATACTTGGAAATATAACAGTGCCAAATATTACAGGAATAGGTACGAGCACAGCTACATCTACATATTATTCAGGACTCTATTTCACTACAGAATATACTAATCAGAATCTAAGTGAGCCACGACTTACCTACTTCAATATACTTCCATATTATGTAACTCAGTCAGCATTTACAGAGCTACAACAAGCAGGGATTACTCAGGTGACACTTGAAAATTATCAATCACTCATTACAGATTTATTCAGTGTCAAACTTGCATCGTCGACAGAGTATATGGTGGCGCTTAAGGATTTTGCTTTGTATGATAAAAAAGTAACCCTGTCCCAAAATGCCCTTAAGGAGCTCTATCTTGTATCTCTAGGTGCGGCAAGTATTCCAAATAATCTAACTGACTATATATCTAATGCAACGTTTGATCTTACGGGCTACTTGAGTACAAATAGCTATCAATATAATCCTACATTGGGCACATGGTTCCTATATGGATCTTCGGTTTGTAACGCAGGAGCATTTGAATATTATGGGTCAATTGCAGTTACTCGATGTATAGTAACTAATTCATCGTTTACGCTACCTGTAGCTACAAGTTCTACTGTCAGCTATATTTTATCAACTACAATTCCTCCTCAACCAGTAGAAAATCCACTGATTGTTGGTAAATCTTCAAGAGGGACAGTGGAGTTACGACTTACATCTTCAAGTAGTCTTGCTTATCTTTATGATAATCAATATTCAACAACAATTGCAAATGATGGGAGTAAATTAGAAGTAGATATTACACCAGTAGTTGTTGCAAGACTTGCTGGATCAACAACCACAGCACTTATTGTTAACCCTAGTGAATATGGACCTTATGCATACTCTTGGCAAGCAACGTCTGTTACTCTAAAAGCATATGTTGCCACTCCTAAACTCACTCTTGCTTCTACAACACTTGTCTCAGGGGTAACGAATGCTACTTCATCTATCTTTACTCCAGCAATTGATAGTGCTATCTCTGCATACTTTGGTGAAATCTACGATAGTTCTAGTCTCGTAACCGTGAGCACTTCAACAGCTACAGTTATTTCACCAGAAGCATATGGAGAATTTGCTTCTACAACACTGAGAGATGTATATGACATCTCTCAGGTATTTCTAGCAACCAGTACCCCATGGTGTGAAGCGAATGCATCCACCACTGAGTGTGATAAACAGGCGCGTATATCATTCTTTAGAAATGTCATCAGTAATCTTACAGGGTTTGTTCCTAGTCAAGCGGGTGTAGAAGAATTCTGGATGGTCCATAAAGGGATACTTACTCTACCTAATATTAATTATGCTTCAACAACAGGCACCACCACAATCCCAGGATTCTTTGCTGCAAGCACTACATTAAATGCCTATCCAAATGCCTATGTGTACAGTGTTGATCCAGGGCACTATGACTATCAATATGTCGCAACTACAACTGCTAGTACAACAGTAACCATTCTTAATACGCAAGCAGGTGGTACGACATTTACAGCAGCTACAGGATCCCAGTACATCCTTTCCTTCTGTGGTTCGTATTGTAATACTCCAACATTCAATGGGGTGTCCATGACAAACTTGGTTACGAGGGCTAGTCCAAATACTAATTCAGATATAAGGGTCTTTGGTTTAGCAACAACAACATCACAGTCAGTTCCTGTAACAAGTAATTGTGGTACTAACTGTGGCAATGCAACAGATCATTATAGATGGGTGTCTTTAAGTGGAGTTAGTACATCTTCATATTATTACGATACACAAAGTGCCGCGGGAAACAATGCTTCTTCCTTGTCAGTAACTGAAAATCTTCAAGATAAAAATAATCTTACAATTATATCTTCCAACATCTCTACTGTAGGCACAAGTGGAGGAACAGGTTCTTCACCACTTGTAGCAACCACATCAAGTAGACTTTGGTATCACTATGCAACTACTACAGGCAACTTCACCTATTCTATAACTGGACTAGGTAGTACAGATGCAGAAATCGCCAGTATTCAAATTAATCATAACCCAAATGATACAGTAACTCCTGGATACTATACTGCAAACTATATTGCAACAACAACGCTTTATTATATAGCGACAACTAGCCAGCAATTGCCAGGTATCTTTACAACTGTACTTGCTACGTATCCGGTATTCTCTCGATCAAGTTTACCAACATCACTTTCAACATCTACTGTTACAAATATTTCTACAAGTACTGTACCTGGGCACTGGGCAACTGAATGGGATTCACTGGACTATATTGCCACCTCAACTGCAACTTCTACAGGTGGAACCATAACTAATCTTGGTTCTGTTTACTTCCATACATTTACCGCAACCGGAACATTTTCAACAAGTAACTATTTCCCTGCAAAAGTCCTTGTGCTAGGTGGAGGAGGTGCATCAAATGGAGGCCCTGGAGGAGGTGGAGGGCAGTATGTTTATAACGGAGCATTTGCAATGGCTTCTTCCTCGTATTCAGTCATAGTTGGTGCTGCTGGTGCTACGTCTAGCTTTGACACACTCATTGCTCCTAAAGGAGGAGATGGTGTTGGAGGAACTTTTACTGGAGGTTCAAGTATGACATATACAGGAGGAACAGGAGGAAGTAATGGAATGGGTGGTGGAGCAGGGGCTGCAGCTAATGGCTCTAATGGATCAGGTAATTTTGGAGGTGGAGGAGGAAATGGTTTTATTAATCCAATTCCAGGATCTACTCATGGTCAATACTCAGGGGGTAATTATTATCTTGGAGGTGGAGGTGGCGGATATGGAAATACCGGACATGCATCTGGTGGACTTGGTGGAGGAGGATTAGGTAATTATGGTGGAGCTGCAACTGCAAATTTTGGAGGTGGAGGCGGGTCATATTCATCTGGTAGTTCTGGTGTAGTTATTGTTAGCTACGATAGTGTTGTTACGCCTGGATTTTGGCTTACCGTACACCACTCTTCCACTACTCCTGTGTATATTGCAACAACTACGCTCACTCAAGTAGTAACGAATCTTTCTCTGGTACCAGCAGGGCTATTGTCTGATCTCCAGTACAATGCTACGTACTCAACTTCTACATTTGCACAAGCGACAAGTACAAAAGCAGTGAGCGAAGATACCTACAACGAGCTTCTTCGTACTCCTATTCGCCTCAACTCTGATGTCGATACTATCTTTGATTACGCACTTCCATTTGCAACAAGTACCTGTCCCGGACAAGCAGCAACGAGTTCTTGCGTGGTAACTGCACAAAAATCAAAAGTAAAGGATGTAGTCAGTCAGTTCTCTGGCTTCGTACTCTCTGATGCTGCAGCAGAAGAACTTTACAGAGTTAAGACAGGTGAACTCTCGATTATCCCTATATCACTATCAACTGCCACTCTCTCTACTTCATCACAATCAGTTACAGTACCTCTTGATCCTTCTGTAACATACACAACCTTTACGCAAGGAACATCTACTCCAACAAAAGGTGATTGTTCCTTCGGTACCCAAGGTGGAGTGACTGATAGTTGCTATATCGAGCTTCCATACATCAACTCTCCTATCTCATCACTCCAGATGACCTATCAAGCACTTCCAAAGACGCTTGGAACAAGTACCATGGCTACAACTTTGGTTTCAAGCTATGCAACAACAACTGCAGGTACATCTACTCCTACAATTATTACAAGCACAACAACAGGACTGCTCAATGGTACAAAAGTAGGTACTTCTACATTCTTCTTTGATCTCGGTAGTCTCTATCAGCTCTATATCAGTACTTTATCTCCTACACTACAGTTGTATCCAGACGGAGTAGGTACATCATCTAAGATCTATTCATTAGGCACTACAACACTTAACCTCACTCGTTCTATCCTCATCCCTCGTATTACCTATACACCAGCTACTATGCCAACAAGTGCATTTAGTAGGACTTCCATCCCATCCTTAGCTACAACAACTGCAACTACTACCGTTGATATGACATCCACCCCAGCACTTACCTTCTCTGCTACCTTCCTCTCTCCCGTAGGTCCTATAGCTTCCGGTACCACAATATATGCAGGATACATAGTAGACACTACTCCAATTAATCTCCCAGTTCCTCCACAGCAGTCTCTCCCTCCAGTAAGTTATCCATTCGCTACAAGTACTGCAACCACTACGGTAAACACACTTACTGTATCTACCACCACTTCATACACGGTATATTCTCCATTCACTAACTACACTGACGATACTGCACGAGATATACGTACTACCTACTTCACTCTAAATGGAGTACTTGTAGGAGCATATACCTACAAGAAGAATAATGAATCAACTACAGGTAAAGTAACCTATATACACTCTAACTATTTAGGTACTCCTGTAATAGAGACAGATGAGAAGGGGGATATTGTAGAGATGGATATTACGGACGTGTTTGGGAATTATGTACAAAGGGATCAAAGGAATGATAATGCGTATCATAATAAAGGGTATACAAGTCATGAGTATGATGATGTAACAGGACTTACGTATGCGCATGCAAGATACTTGGATACAAAGACACATAGTTTCTTGAGTGTTGATCCACTTAACTATAGTCTTCCGCAGAGTTATCTTCTTGACCCACAGCAGATGAATAGCTATGCGTATGCGAGAAACAATCCAATTGTGTATACAGACCCGACAGGGCAATACACACAAAACTATGGTCCAGTAGGTGATCTTCCAAAATCACCGACATATCCACAGAACTATGGATATTCAGGTTTCAAAGGTCCACAAATATCATCTTACACTGGGATGAATCTAAGGAGTCAAACTACTATCACATTCAGAAAATCAGATGTGGATGATCTTGTTCTGTCTGGGTATGGGCAAGCAGCAAAAGATGATTGGCTGGCAGGGAATTATGGGTATGCGATTGGTCTTGGTTTCCTAGGTGGTACAGCCGCTATTTCGAGTGTAGTTAGTTCACCAGAGAGGGTGGGTGTAAACATAACAGCAAAGGTTTTAAGAGGGGCAAACAATCCAATAACTAGAAGTACTGCCGCGTATGGTCGTGATGCACATAAGTTTTATAAGATAGGTATTGCAAATGGAGAAACTCTTGTTAAAGAATTTAATAAAATTCCTGGGATAAGGCCTGATTTTGTTGACTTAGAAAATAAGATTATTTATGAATTAAAACCAGATAATTTGAGAGCTATAAAGCAAGGTGAAAAACAGCTCAATACGTATATTAAAGCTTTCAAAGATGCTGGGTACGGTGATTTTAAGGGTGTTTTACAAACATATCAAAGAGAGTGATTGTTATTATTTTAAAATAAATTATTAAATTTAAATTTTAAATAATAAGAAATGAAAATAACAAAGTTAAATAATTTTTTAGTGAATCTTGGTTTTACTAAAAAAGGCAATAATTACAAAAAAAAAATAAATGACATCAATTATATAATAAACTTACAAAAGAGTAATTACTCTCCAGAGTGGTATATTAATTGTAGTTTAGATTTTGATGAGGGCAAAAAGGGTAATATTTGGATGCGTGTTGGTGATAAAAATAAAATTTTCGAAAAAGATCTTTTTGATTTAATGAATGAAAATAAAGTTGATTTCGTTGTTGAAAAAATTAATGAAAAGTTTATTATACCTTTCGTTAATATTGGTGATGATAAAAATAAAATAAGAGAGTATGTTTTAACAAAACCAGGTGTTATTGTTAATGAATGGGCTAAAGATTATTTAGATATAAAATCAGATAGTTTAGTTTTTTAAAAGTAGCATAATCACTCTATTATTCACCAAATCACTACTCAACTACGATTAGATTAAATAATCCAATTAGGAATAATGGGGACAGTCACCATTTAATTTTAAAAAGTGTGTTGTAATATTTTTACTTCAGTGTAAATAAAAGTTAGACTTGAGAAAGTCCTTTGAAATAATGGTTCAGTGATTGGAGTCTCAGTCCCTCCACAACAATCCCTTCCTCCAATTAGTTACCCATTCGCTACAAGTACAGCAACAACTACAGTTAATACATTAACAGTATCTACTACTACTTCATATACCGTATATTCTCCATTCACTAACTACACTGACGATACTACACGAGATATACGTACTACCTACTTCACCTTTAATGGAATGCTTGTAGGAGCATATACCTACAAGAAGAATAATGAATCAACCACAGGTAAAGTAACCTATATACACTCTAACTACCTAGGTACTCCTGTAATAGAGACAGATGAGAAGGGGGATATAGTGGAGACGATACAAAAGAAAACACCTCTTAGATATATCTAAGAGGTGTTTTCTTTTGTGGTTATTTTGTATTATTTTTTACAATATTCTTCTTTTAGTTTTGCAAGTGTTATTGGTCCAAGGTTTCCTGTTGGGGAAACACCTTTACTTCTTTGATATGCCATAACAGCTCTTTGTGTTTGTGGTCCAAAGACACCGTTAGCTTGAGGAGTGAATAAACCTCTGTCTTTTAAGAATTGCTGAAGGATAGTTATATATTCTCGTTTTGAAGCTAATCTATCTCCTCGTTTGAGTGTTGTAAGCGCAGGAATAATACAACGAGGTGTGGTTGTTGCAGTATTTTCTTTTGTTGGGTCAGTAGTAGTGAGTTCTTTTTGATAATTTGTACAGTCTGCTGTTCTTGTTACCTTACAAGCAAATGATGTGTCGATAAAATTAGTCATGTGCTCAAATATTGTAAGTCCAGTCTCATGTACTTTCCATTTATATATACCGTCTCCTGCTAATCCATGACCTGATCCGGGAGCAGTAATTCTTTGATACGGAACATTTGCTGCAGATGCTTGGCTTACAAGACGGTCTGACATAAGATATGGAACGACAGTATCTGCTGTACCGTGAATGATGAGAGCATTTGCATCACCAGAAGAAAGGTATTGTTTTTTATTTGGGATACCTCCTGAGATCTCGATAATTCCAAGTGGGTTTTCACTCTTATTAAAAACATAATCTGCAAGGTATGCAAGATTGATTGTTGTATATGCCCCAGCTGATCCACCTTTAATAAACCAGTGAGTGTCGATTTTTCCCATAAATTCTTTTGCAACAAATTCTTTTGCTTTGATTGCATCTTCAAGCGCAGCAAGTGCAGCGTAGGTCTGATCACGCGGAGTTCCTTCTTCTAGAAATTCTGTAACGAACTCTTGAGCTTTTGTATCACTCAAGGATTCTATAATAGGCTTACTATCTGACTGAAGGAGTCTGTAATTGATAGCAAAAAGGGCGTACCCTGCTTTTGCAAAATTTGTTTTGTTTTCGATGCCGCTTGATTTGTCTCCTTGAACAAAACCTCCTCCATGAATGTCTCCAACAGGAATAGGGAGTTTGTCTGATCCATTTTTACAATCTACAGGTAAATATGCATCAAGATAAAGAGGTATGGTTGATGTGCCATTTTTTGTGAGAACAAGCCCTGTCCCGTATTGTATATTTTCTACAATACGATAAGAACACTCATCTATTGCACTAGCAGATATATAAGGAAAACTAAGTGTCGCAGCTACAAGTAAAGTAATTTTTTTAATATTCATATAGAGCTAATTATACTACAAAAATAGTGTAACAAAATATGTAATCCAGAGGTCTTGTTGGCTTTATGTTGGAGATGAAAGTGATGCTGCAAATATATCAGATTTTAATATTTTTTAATGTGTGATACATTAAGTTCTAATAGTTCATTTGCGTATATTATGGAGGTCACAATGAATGCTCGGTATGTACTCGTAATACTCCTTGTGCTCTCTCTGGTGACAGGGAGTGCTCATGCAGGGGAATCGTCGTATTACCTTGTTCAAGGAGACTATTCTTTTGTTGCTCAAAAAGGGGACAACAAAGGCGCATGGTTCACAATCTCGGTGCGAGCCAAGACAGAAGAAAGCGGAATAACTAGAGAAGAGCATGGCACTTTCAAGGATCGTATTTCAACAAAAATGAAAACAATCATCAGTGAGATTGATCTCAAGGAAGGTCTTCAGGGGTGTAAGAGTTTTAATTTTAGAAGCATACAAAATGAATTCTCTGTAGAGTTTGTTGCTTCAGGAGAAAAAATTAAAACTATTGTCATCTACTGTAGAATGCTTTCTGAGAAGCGACGCAGCGTTGATGGTGATTTTTAATGCCAAAAGCCGACACGTAGAACAATATACGAAGTGTCGGTTTTTTTATTGTATTACAGTAATTTATTGTTGCTACAAGTATTTTTATATATAGAAAATAATTTACTTTTCTTGTTTTTATGGTATAATAATAATTAGTCTTGTTTTTTATTCTTTGACTTAAGAGGGTGCCATGAAAATCAAAAATATGTGTACGGGTGTCATTCTGCTTATGCTTAGTGTTTGTACTTGTTTTGCTACAATGCAAGGCAATCGAACCTCAGCGTATATGGAACCTTTTCATGTTGAGAATGGTTACTACAAGGGGACAACGTTCAAAATTGTTGTCATTGCTGAAGCAAAGCATGGTGGCGTAAGTGAGGAAGACGACTATCTTTTTGATCAAGAGGTCGGAGTGATTCTCAAAAGTACTGTTGATGACATGAAGCAAAAAGGAAACCCTGGTTGTGAGACATTCAAAGAGAGTTATTTCCTGAAGACACGGGAGGATATCGTCTCAGTCTTGAAAAAAACAACAACTCTTGCAACCGAGAACTTGAAAATGAGTCTCAGTATTAAATGTGTCATGGTGAAGTAGAAATACTACAGATGTTTCTATGAAACCTCTGCGTACAAAATGCCTGATGGTCTGGAACCATGCAGGCATTTTTTGTACTTTCTCTTTCCATAAAATCTGTTAGAATGAAAAGACTATGCGTACATATATCAAAGACATTGCTTCATCTATTGGAAGCGAAATTATCGTAAAAGCTTGGGTTGATGTTCGACGTGATCAAGGGAAGATGGTCTTTCTTGATCTTCGTGATGTAACTGGAAAAGTCCAAGCGGTAGTACTTCCAAACCATGAAGAAGCACTTGTTGTTGCTCAAAAGCTTCGTACAGAATGGGTGGTAGAAGTGAAAGCTATTGTGAACAAGCGTCCGGAGAGAAACGTGAAGCAGGGAGTTATCAATGGAGATGTAGAGCTTGAGGTTCTTGCAATTGTTGTGCTTAATGAGTCATCTACTCCAGCATTTGATATTTCTACTGATGGATATGAAGTTGGAGAAGAAGTGCGTCTTGAAAAGAAATATCTTGATCTACGACGTGCGAGACTTCAGCGTAACATCAGTATGCGACACAAAGTCATTAAGCATGTACGTGACTCTCTTGATGCACAGAACTTTTTTGAAATAGAGACACCGCTCCTTACTAACCCTACTCCAGAAGGATCACGATCATACCTTGTACCATCACGACTCTGGCAGGGGGCATTTTATGCGCTTCCTCAGTCTCCTCAGCAATATAAACAGCTCCTCATGTCTTCTGGTTTTGAGCGATACTTCCAGATCGCTAAGTGTATGCGTGATGAAGATACCAGAGGGGATCGTCAGCCAGAGTTCACTCAGATGGACCTTGAAATGAGTTTTGTAACACGCGAGGATGTCATGAAGGTGAACGAAGAGCTGCTCATTAGTATCGTCACAAAACTTTTCCCAGAGAAGAAGATTCAGCAGGTACCGTTCCCTATACTTACGTACAAGGAAGCAATGGAACAGTACAATTCTGATAAACCTGACCTTAGAGAAGATAAGCATGATCCTAATCTGCTTGCATTCTGTTGGGTAGTTGATTTTCCTGCATTTGAAAAAACAAGTGAAGACAATGTTGATGACACAGGGGCGTGGACATTTACCCATAATCCATTCACGGGGGTGAAGGAGGAGTTTGTTGCTGATCTTCTTGAAAAGAAAAATATTGGAGAGATTGTTTCTACGCAGTATGATGTGGCACTCAATGGATACGAAATTGGAGGTGGGGGAATACGCCTACATAATCCAGTAGCACTCAGGCGAGTATTTGAAATCATGGGATACTCAGATGAGAGAATTGAGAGTAACTTTGGGCACATGTTAGAAGCACTCGGTGCAGGAACTCCTCCACACGGGGGTATCGCTTGGGGACTAGATAGACTCCTTATGATACTTCTTAATGAGCCAAATATCCGTGAGGTAATGGCATTTCCAAAGACAGGCGAGGGTAAGGACCTTCTCATGCAAGCACCGTCTCCTGCGGCTCCTAAGACGCTTAGAGAGCTAGGGATCGAAGTAAAGGCAAAGTAGAGATACAGGGAATAGAATATAGGTACTAGATGAAAGTAAATACCAGCGGCCGAAGGCCGCTGGTATTTACTTATATTAAAATTTATTGTATAATAAATTTCTTGTTCATTGCAATTCAGAGGATACAAATGAAAGAATTTTTTGTAGGCCTTATGATTCCCCTTCTTTCGATTGATGTAACAGCACAAGCCAGAAAGTGCCCACCAGAAGCAATTCTCGAAGCTCGCTGTCATCAGGTTCCAGAACAACAGATGCAACCGCTTCCAGAAAAAAAGAAACAAAAAAGGGTTGTTGCTGTCGGTGAGTTCATGCCTGGAGAAGGCTGTCTCGCAGGGTTCAGACGGCTCGGGTATACGGTCACCGTTGCTCAGTGTCAGAAAGCTGCCAAAGAAAGTTCACTCGGAGTGCTATGGGTCGAAGATCCCAAAAAACCTTCCCAACCAGATACACTTGTTGTTGACGTTCAGCCTGGAGAACCTTTTGTCGTTCTTGAGGCAAGAGGAGTCAAAGCAACCAAAATCAAGCTGTACAAGAGGCCGAAGAGCCCCTCGTAAGTCAACCTTGCCGCTACAGAATACAACTGTGGCGGCAAACTTTTTATGGTATTATACATATATACTTACAATGAAAAAATATGTAGCATTTATATTTTTAATATGTTTTTCTCTACAAACTGCAACTGCAGTTACTGTGACGACTTTTGACAAAGCTATATGGATACCATATTGGAGAAAGACAGAAGGGGCAAGTACAACACTTCAGAATCTAAATACACTCACACAGATCAGCCCTTTTGCTTTTGAGTTACAAAGTGACGGAAGTATCAAGAACGCACTGAGACTAGAAGCAGAACCATGGACAACACTCATAGCAGAGGCAAAGAAAAAAAATCAACCTGGACGGCCTGCGATGGGAATAAAAATATACCCAAGTATTCTGTCGTACCCTCAAAATGAAACTGCAAAGTATGAATTCTGGCTTCTCATGGCTCAACGCGCGAGAAGAGCAGCTCATGTAAAAGAGATTGTTGCGCTTGTGAAGAAATATAATGTTGACGGTATTGATATTGACTATGAGAATAAGAGTGCAGAGACACGACCTTACTTTTCTGCATTTTTGAAAGAACTTTCGCTTGCACTTCATAAAGAAAAGAAGCAGCTTATCTGTACTATAGAGGCCCGTACACCTCCTGAGAGTAGATACGCTACGACTTCAAAAGAAATTCTCGCAAGAGTCGAATACTCAAATGACTACAAAGCGATCGGTACCGTGTGTGATCAAGTGCGTATCATGGCGTATGATCAAGCAGGAGATGACCGCAAGCTTGTTAACCAAAACGCAGCTCTTGGAAATACGTACAAACCTGTTGCAGATATCGATTGGGTAGAAAAAATCGCAACAGTTGCACTCCGTGATATCCCTGCAAAAAAAATAATTCTCGGTATTCCAACATATGGGTATAAATATGAAATCAAATCTCAACCGGGAACCTCTACAGTTACCTATAGTCGTATAGGTTCGATGAACTTTAATTATGCAGATGCGCTTGCAAAGAGTTTGAATATTACACCTACCCGCAATTCAGCAGGCGAACTTAGTTTTACGTATTCTACATCAACAGATATAGAGGGTAACCCACTTGGAAGCACTAAGCAGTACCTTGTCTGGTACTCTGATGCTCAAGCTATTGCTGATAAAGTGCGAATCGCAAAATTATACAAGTTAGGTGGTGTTGTTATTTTCAAAATAGATGGAGGTAACGACCCAAAGGTTTGGCAAGTGCTTAAGTAAAAGGGGTACCCATGTATTCCCTAGTCTGGTATCAAGAGGGATTGTATACTGTCTAGTATGGAATTTACTATTAAGCTTGATCGTTACGAAGGACCATATACGAAACTTCTCGATCTTATCAGTTCTCGTAAGCTTTCGATAACCGAAGTAACACTTGCAACTGTAGCTGATGATTACATAGCATACATACGCTCTCTTGATCAAAAAAATATCATCGATATTTCACAATTTATTGTAGTTGCTTCTACGCTCATGCTCATCAAAGCAAAGTCACTACTTCCTGGGGTTGTGTTTACAGAAGAGGAGGAAAAGCAAGTGCATGATCTTGAGCATAAGCTTGAGTTGTATGCACTTCTTGTGGAAGCATCTTCACAAGTAAGACAGGTATACGGAAAGAATCAGCTTTTTACACGACCCCATATTCTACAGAAGAATTTAGTTGTTTTTGTTCCTGATGAACGAGTCACTCAAGCATTTCTACAGTCTATTATCTCACTCACACTACGCTCATTTATTGCACCAAAAGCACTCACTGCTGTTGCTGTTGAACAAACGCTTCGTCTCGAAACAGTTATAGAAAATCTTCTCACTCGTATACAAAACACACAAGCAGTAAGCCTGCAGTCACTTGCAGAAAATGGCACAACTAAAGAAGAACAGAAAAAACTACTCATTGTTAATTTTATTGCACTCCTAGAGTTGTTACGTACAGGGTCAATTGGTGTTGAACAGCATGCAGACGGCGGAGATATTACAATTCTGAGTACTAACACCACATTCGGTGCAAAGACTGCTTCCTAAATTCTTTGTGATACACTAGAACATATTTATACACTATGCTTGAAAAAGTCATCACCCTTCTTTTTTTATCAGGAGATCCAATTGCTACAAAGAAACTTGCTCAATTTCTTCAAATTTCTGAACAAGAGATTATAGAAAATGCTCCATTTGTAAAATCAAAGTTAGAAGAAATTGGACTCACACTTCTTGTTAGTAATGAGGGACTTTCAATAGCTACTAAACCAGAGCAAGCTGCACTTCTTGAAAGTTGGACAAAAACAGAACTACAAGGGGAGCTTACTCCGGCGGCGCTACAGGTTCTCACACTTGTTGCGTATCTTGGATATCCAACACGGGAACAAATTTCATATATTCGTGGAGTGCAGTCATCACAGTCAATTCGCACTCTTGCGGTACGAGGACTTATCACCCGTGTAGGAGAGATATGTTCTCTTACAGCTGATTCACTTAAGCAGCTTGGAATTACTAAGGTAGAAGACCTGCCAGACTATCAAAAGATGCATGCTGATTTATTAGAAAAATTACAATCCCGTAATCTGTAAAATATGTATGGTGCGTAAAGCAAACAATGAACATTTTTCGTTTCTGTATATCTACCTATTCTCAGTAGTGGGGGTTATATTTTTAGCGATGTTTAGTATTGCTACTAATCATCAAAAACAAAAATCACAAGTAGTCACAATCACACAAGCACCAATTATTCTTTTTAATACTAATGTGTTTAAAAATATTCAGATAGAAGGTAAGGCATTTGTTGTGTATGATCTTGTTGATCAAAAAGTTCTTGCCTCAAAAAATGGAACTACTACACTCCCTCTTGCAAGTCTGAGTAAAGTAATGACCGCAGTGAGTGCAACACTACATACAAGTAAAGACACTATGATACCTATTACTCCAGAAAGTATTGAGGGTGGATATGATTTTGGTTTAGCGCAAGGACAAGTGTGGTCATTACGTGAACTTTTAAAATATACGCTTATTATTTCTTCTAATGATGGAGCAAGTGTTGTTGCAGATAGTTTCGGGGGGAAAAAAGTATTTTTAGACCAGATGAACAAAGATGCGCAAGATCTCGGACTCAATCTTTTTTTTACTGATCCAGCAGGCAGAGATGTAGGAGACGCAATTGGTGGGAAAGGAGATGCGTATGATGTTGCAAAATTATTTGGTATTGCACGCCAAAGAATTCCTGAGATACTCGATGCTACAACACGAAAACGCGAAACCGTAGCAACAACTAAAGGTAAGCTCTCAGGAATACCAAACACCAACCAAACAATAGAATCATACCCAGGAGCTGAAGCGTCAAAGACAGGGTTTACTGATATGGCCGGAGGAAATCTCGGGGTTATTGTTGATGTCAGTGTTGGGCGTCCTATTGTTATTATTGTATTAGGTTCTACACGAGAAGGGAGGTTCCGCGATGTGGAGATTTTGTATCAAACCCTTAAACAAAGCCTATATCATAACTAACAGGTCCCTCCTGAAGGATGTGGTATACTTTCAGTATATTTTATGACAGTTCTTGAACCAGCTAAAGCCCTTCTTCCGGCCGTTGTTTCTTTTGCAGTAGGTTTTTCTGTAGCTCCTTTGATAGGTGCTTTTCTGGTTAAACATAAGGTTTGGAAGAAGAAAAATGTTTACAAAACAATTGACGGTAAAGAAGCAACAATTACCGCATCGCTCCACAATGATGAAAAGGAGCCAGTTCCTCGTATGGGGGGTATTGTTGTCTGGTTCTCTGTTTTTGTAACAGCACTTATTTTTTGGGGTCTTTCCAAAATATATCCAACAGTAACAACAGAAAAGCTTGATTTTATTTCTCGTAAACAAACATGGCTTCCGCTTTTTGCTATGTTTGTTGGTGCTGTTGTTGGAGGAATAGATGATCTGTTGGTTACAGAAGTTGTTAAAAATAAATTCGGTTCGTATGTCGGTGGAGGGCTCTCATTTCCTATACGACTCCTTGCAGTATCTTCACTTGGATTTTTTGCTGGGTGGTGGTTTTTTGTAAAACTTGGAATTGATTATGTATATTTGCCTTTCTATGGCGATTTTCATCTAGGAGGATTTTTATTTATTCTGTTTTTTATTATTGTGACACTCGCCACGTTTTCAACAGGGGTTATTGACGGGGTTGATGGGCTTTCAGGAGGGGTAACTTCTGCAGTGTTTACTGCGTATGGGATTATCGCATATGTACATGGTCAAGTTGATATTGCAGCACTCTGCTTTGTTATTGTTGGAGGAATTATGGCATTTCTCTGGTTCAATATCCCTCCCGCCCTTTTTTATCTTACGGAAACGGGAATGCTTTCACTTTCGCTTGCTCTGTCAGTAATAGCATTTCTTACTGATGCTGTTATTTATTTACCAATCATTGCATTCCCCCTTGTTATTACAACACTCTCGGTTATCTTGCAGCTTTTTTGGAAAAAGTTTTTTAAGCGTAAATTATTTTTGGTGGCACCACTGCATCATCATTTTCAGGCAAAGGGTTGGCCTGCAGCAAAAGTTACTATGCGCTACTGGATTGTGTCATATATTTGTGCTGTGCTCGGTGTTGTAATAGCTCTCATTAGTTAAATATGTTTGAAAGAGTAGACAAGCCACTTTTTTTTACTGTTATCATTCTCCTTTTTTCTGGTCTTATTATTTTTGGATCAGCTGCACTCGGGGTTCTTGCAAGTAATGAAATAAAATTTTTTAATGTTGTTAAAACACAGCTTGTCTATGCGCTTATCGGAGGAGGGTTTGCTCTTTGCTTAGGGATACTTATTCCTCATGACTTTTATCGAAAATATGCATACTTTCTTTTTGGAATAGCTCTTGTACTTACGCTTCTTGTTTTTGTTCCAGGGCTTTCTCGATATCATGGAGGAGCACACAGATGGCTTGATCTTGGGTCCTTCTCTGTTCAGCCAAGTGAAATGTTAAAATTTTCTTTTGTTGGTCTTGTTGCATTTTGGTGTACTCATTATCGTAATCAATTTAAAAATTGGAAGTATGGACTTCTCCCATACCTCCTCTCTCTTGGTGTTGTGAGTGCTGTACTCCTTGCGCAGCCTGATTTTGGAACATATCTTGTGATTATTGGTGCATCTTTTATTACCTATTTTGTAGGAGGTGCAAGAAAAAGACATATTCAGTATTTATTTTTGTGCGGAATTGTAGGGTTTATGGTTTTGCTCCTCGTACGACCATATATGCTCGAACGTGTTAAAACATTTTTCAATAATGAACATGACCCACGAGGGTCCTCTTGGCAGCTTAACCAGTCACTTATCGCTCTTGGTGGAGGTGGTTTAACGGGGCGAGGGCTTGGTCAAAGTGTACAAAAATTCAACTATCTTCCTGAGCCAATTGGTGACTCCATTTTTGCCGTACTCGGTGAAGAATTGGGATTTTTTGGAGCAGTGTATCTCATCATACTGTATGCTATAGTAAGTGTACGGGGATATGTTATAGCAAAAACCGCAGGGGATCAATTTGGAAGACTTCTTGCTTCTGGAATTGTTTCAATCATTCTTATTCAGGCAACACTGAATATTGGATCAATGCTCGGAATTTTACCACTCACAGGAGTTCCGTTGCCTCTTATTTCCCATGGAGGGACGGCGCTTATGGTGGCACTGTTTGAGCTAGGGGTATTGCTTAACATTTCTAAATCAACGAATAATTATTTATGAAAATAGTAATCACAGGTGCAGGAGGGGGGCATTTTTATCCGCTAATTGCGGTTGCTGAACGTGTACGTAAAGAGACTTTTGTTCAAAAAATTGAGCAACCTGAAATTTATTTTTTTTCTGATAAACCGTATGATGAAGAAGCCCTTTTTTCTATCAATTGTAAATTCATTCAAATTCCAGCAGGGAAGCTACGAGTATATCCATCAATAGAAACAATTAAAGATATTTTCAAAACAATATGGGGTTGTTTTGTGGCGATCGGTAAGCTGTACGCTATATATCCAGATGTTGTTTTTGCAAAAGGGGGGTATGCTAGTTTCCCTACGCTTCTTGCTGCAAAAATTCTCTCTATTCCGGTGATTGTGCATGAGAGTGATACTGTCCCTGGAAGAACAACTGTGTGGGCTGGTAAATTTGCACTTCGTGTAGCACTCTCATATCAAGAAGCTGTGCCATTTTATCCACAAGAAAAAGTAGCACTCACAGGACAGCCTATACGAGACAATCTACTTCCTCCTGTAGATTTTACAAGAGTTTATACAAAAAAAGAACGCCCTGTTATCCTTATTGTTGGGGGTTCACAAGGAAGTCAAAAGATTAACACGGTTATCCTCCAGATTCTTCCTGTGCTCCTTAATACCTGTGATGTAGTTCATCAGGCTGGAAAGGAAAATTTTGAAGAAGTTAAAGAAGCTGCTAAAAAGATTTTAGAAGGTCATGAATTTAAAGATAGATACTATGTTGATGGGTTTATAGACACAGGAATATTTTATCCAAAAGTTGATCTTGTCATTACTCGTGCTGGGTCCGCCATGTTTGAAATGGTTCTCTGGCAGCTTCCGATGATTGTTGTCCCTATTCCAGAAGATATTAGTAGAGATCAACGAAGTAATGCATACGCTATGGCTTCTCACGGATTTGCTTCTGTGCTAGAGGAGAATAATTTAAGTGCAAACATCCTTATGTCTATGATTACAAGAATTCTTGACGAAGAAAAAACATACATGGGGATGATACACAACAGTGAACAGTTTAATAATTCCTTTACAGCAGCAACAGTTATTGCTCGAGAGCTTGTGCGCATCGGGTTAAGTCACAAACAATAAGTATACAAATATATGTCATCACCAATCATCACTCGTATAGCACCAAGCCCAACAGGGTTACTCCATCTAGGGACATATCGTACCGCTGTTTTCGCATATTTGTTTGCAAAAAAAATGGGAGGAAAATTCATTGTTCGTATCGAAGATACTGATAAAGAAAGAAGTAAAGCAGAATATAAAGATAACATTTTAGAAAGTCTGAAATGGCTTTCCCTTGAATATGATGCGCTGTATATACAGAGCGAACATGTTGATTCTCATAGAAAACATTTAGAAAAGCTTATTAGTGATGGCAGTGCTTACATTTCTCATGAAGAAGCAAAAGATGGTAGTGGGGTAATGCGAGAACTTGTTCGTTTTAAGAATAAAGGAGAGGTAGTTATTTTTGACGATGTTATCCGTGGAAGAATAGAAACTGATACTACAGATCTTGGAGATTTTGTACTTGCAAAATCACTCACAGAACCTCTCTTCCATCTGGCAGTTGTTATTGATGATCATGAAGAGGGGGTAACACATGTAATTCGTGGCGAAGACCATATTGCAAATACACCACGGCAAATTCTTATTGCGAGAGCTCTTAGTTTTCCTTCGCCTGTGTATGCTCATCTACCACTTGTGCTTGCAGAAGATAGAACAAAACTTTCAAAACGAAAGGGGGCACTCCCTGTTACTGCGTACCGTGATCAAGGGTATCTTCCAGAAGCGTTACTTAACTTTATGGCTTTCACTGGGTGGAACCCTGGAGGAGAACAGGAAATTTATTCTATGGCAGAATTGGTCGATTTATTTGATCTTGCACGTATACATAAAGGTGGAGCAATCTTTAATCAAGAGAAATTACTATGGATGAATAAAGAACACATGCGACTTAAATCGTCAAGTGAGCAGCTCGAAGCAATCACTCCATACTTCAAAGACTATCCACAAGATCTTCTATTTAGACTTCTTCCGACTATTATTGACCGTATTTCTGTATATGGAGAGCTACCAAATATTGAGCCTTTAGAATTCCGGTTTTTCGTTAATTCGCCTCACTTTGATTCTGACTCTATAGAAAAAGTTACATGGAAAGATTCAGGTAAAGCAGAAGCTAAAACACACCTAGAAACAGTTTGTGCACTTCTTAATGAATCTGACTATACAAGTCCTGCTGCAATTAAAGAAATAGTTTTCCCATATGCAGAGATTCATGGCAAAGGCAATGTCTTGTGGCCACTTCGTATGGCACTTTCAGGTCAAGAAAAATCTGTTGACCCATTCACCATTTGTTTTGTGCTAGGTAAGGAAGAGGTGCAAAGAAGAATTAGTAATGTATGTAAGACTCTTGATTCATAAGAAACGTAAATCTTAATGTATGTCATACCGCTCTTTTAGTTCATCAATCATCATCAGCATTCTCTTGCTGAGCATCATGTCTACACCACATGTGTATTCTCAGACTGCAGATGAGCTTAAGAATAATCTTGATGCGCTTACTGCACAAATTAAGGCGCTGGACGAGGAAATAAAAGCATACAATACAAAAATTAGTGGTACCCAAGGTGAAGCAAAAACACTCAGGGCAGCACTTGCCCAACTAGAAGCTCGCCATGCGGGATTAACAAAGGATATCTCATATACACGTCTTCGTATTCTAAAAGCTGAAGATAATATCGCGTTTACAAAAAATAAAATAGATAGCACAGAGTCGAAGCTTGACGAAACAAAGGCAGCACTAGCAGAGTCGCTCCGTTCACTTATTCACAATGAACAGTCAGTACCTTCTTTTGTTGGAGTGCTTGCTCCACATGCTCATTTCTCTGATATTATCGATATTGCCAAGAGAACAAAAGATGTAACGGTCGCTATCAATGAAAAAGCAAGAGCTCTTGCTGATGTAAAAACAACTCTTGCAATTCAGAAGGCTTCCTATGAGGAGCACAAAAATACTCTGCTTAACCTTAATGAAACACTTAACGACCAGAAGGAGCTTGTTGATCAGAGTTCAAAAAGTAAAAGTACTCTGCTTGCACAAACCAAAAACAAAGAAGCTGAGTACCAAAAGTTAGTTGCTGACCGTAAGAAAAAGAAAGGTGCTCTTGAAGCGGAAATGCTTGACGTAGAATCAAAACTTAAAACAATTGTTGATGTAAGTAAGATTCCAAAGTATGGTAAAGGAGTACTTCAGTTTCCAGTTGATAATGTGATTATTACACAGTATTTCGGGAATACACCTTTTGCTAGCCAAAACCCACAGGTATATAACGGGTCAGGTCATAATGGTATCGATTTAGGTATTAAGATAGGTACACCTATCTACTCTGCTGCTCCTGGAGTTGTTTTGGGAACAGGGAATACAGACGCATCTTGCGCAGGTGTTTCTTACGGTAAATGGGTGCTCGTAAAGCATAATAACGGATTAAGCTCATTGTACGCTCACCTCTCTCTTGTTCAAGTCAAAGCAGGGGACGTGCTCACCGGCCGACAGAAAATCGCCCTTTCAGGAAATACCGGATACAGTACTGGCCCACATCTCCATTTCACCGTATACGCGTCTGATGCAGTGCAAATTACTAATTATGTGAGTAAGGTGTGTGGGACAAATATGACAATGCCAATTGCACCACGTGCTGGGTATCTTAACCCTCTGAGTTATTTATAATATACTTAGAATAAGAACTGCCATAACTACAATGATCACACTCACTACGCCAGCAACAATATTGATTTTCCTGATTGTTTTTTTAATGGGTATTGGTTTTGGTATTTGGTTTATATGGATGAAAGTTTTTCCAAAATAAAACAAAATATGCTTACATTTACATTACCAGCATTTATACTTGGACTCATAATTACTTTTCTTGCAGGTATAGCTCTAGGTATTTGGATCAGCCTTAATAAGTTTAAATAATAGAGTGTAAAACAGAATTGAGTTTAAGTTGAGAATAGCTTGATTATGAAACTATATCAAGCTTATTGTCGTAAAAGATATATTGTGCGACATTACCATATAATAAAACCCCTGCCAAAATACTCTATAAATAAAGGCTTTTTAATATTGTCTCTAATGACATACATATTGTTTTGTTAACTAACATTTGTTAGCACCCTCTCCTGTCACTCGGCAGAAGTTCATCCCTGGAATAGTAAATCTTAAACATATTTAAATAAATCTTGCATTTCTATATAATCCGAAAATTCCAATATTCTTCCTAATTCACACTCTAGTACCTTTTATAGCTCATATAGCATAATAATGATGATATTGGGCTTAAATAGCCTTGTATGCCTACGTCTACCTAGTTTACTTGTTTAGTAGTATATGAGTCTTGCTGTAGTAGTTGTTAGGTATACTAGGCTAACCATAATCATCAATCCTATATGAATGTTATTGCTAATAGTTATTGATCTATAATATTTTTTCCAAGCTTATAGTATCTAGATCTCTTACTAAATTTATAACAATTGCCCTTGTATCTGTATTACATATAATTACCTTTGGCACATAAAATATTTAATTATTTATATAAATATTTCAGTAAATTTTTATACAACAAAAATATTTTGTAACAAATATGTTCAAAGTTTAATTGCTATAATAACCTTATTTTTATATATATATTGAACTATTAGATATAGCAGAATGTGTATAAACTGTGTCACTAGTATACACATTAACTAACTGTCTCATATAAAAGACCAAGATAGTTTTAGGTATCTTGGTCTTTTGGTCGATTTCTCGTCAGAGCTTTATATGATACTACTCACAGTTTCTTTTGTAAGTTGTGTAAAGTTCTTCTATGGTAACAATTGAACTTTCAGTAGATGTTCGTTCTTTTAGTTCTACCCCACCCTTTTCAAGTGACTTATCTGATACCACAACTCGCATTGGAATACCGATAAGATCACTGTCTGCAAATTTTTCACCAGCTGAAGCCTCACGGTCATCGAAGAGAACTTCAACACCACTTGCTGTTAGTGTTGAGTAAATAGATTCTGCGAGCTTATGAGATTCACTATCTTTCTCTTTTGAAAGAGAAAGAAGATGAAGTGAAAATGGCGCAATTGATGCTGGCCACACTAGACCTTTCTCATCGGAAAGAGTTTCTGCTATTACACCGAGTATACGTGTTACACCTATTCCATAACATCCCATAACCCCTTTTTGAGGGTTACCTTCCTTATCTATATAATGAAAATCAAATGCATCTTGGTAGCGTGTTCCTAAATCGAATACGTTACCAACTTCAGAAGCTTTTCCTTCTTTAAGTAATCCTGACCCATCAGGTGCCTGGTCGCCTTCTGTGAGTTGTGTAATTTCTTTGTTAATACAAAAATCAGATTTTTCTGAATATAAGATATCATCTTCACCGGCATCAGTAAGTACCATAAATTCATAAGAGATTTTTTTGGAAAAACTTCCTCCACTTGCTTCCGTTACTTTTGCAGTGAGTCCAATTTCGGAGTAAATTTCAAGATACTTCTTTTTTGCTTCTGTGTAAAACACATCAAATGCTACTTGATTTTCATGTATTGTATACATATCTTTCATAAGGAATTCTCTTCCGCGCATTACGCCAGCTTTTGCTCTTAATTCATCACGGAATTTCCAGTGGATTTGATAGCCTATAAATGGAAGATCTTTATATGAACGCACATATTCTTTAATGATTGGTGTAACAACTTCCTCTTCACTTTGTCCTAGTGCATACTCACGGTCTGTTCTGCTATTAATTTTAAAAAGTACATCAACTGAGTCCCATGCACCAGTGGTCTTCCATAGTTCAGAAGGATGTAACATAGACATTGTCATTTCTTGGGCCCCCAATTCATTCATCTTTATTCTTACAATATCTTCAATTTTTGTAAGTACACGAAGACCAAGTGGTAGAAATGTATATGTGCCAGCCATAGTTTTGTGAACAAAACCAGCTCGAATAAGAAGCTGTGCATTTTTACTAGTTTCATCGGAAGGTATATTCTTAATTGTTTTTGTAAAAAGTTTTGATTGTCGCATAGTGAGGTATAGTGTATCAAAAAATGAGAGTATATCTCTAAAATTTAGATGTGAAGATCGTTATAAGTAACAACAATAAGGAGAAGCATTAGGAAACCAAAACCAAGCACATTAACCCATGAGTAGTACTTAAATGGAACTTTTCTTCGGCTAATCGTTTCAATTAGAACTACAACTATTCGTCCACCATCAAGTGCAGGGAGTGGTAATATATTGAAGATTGCAAGATTAATTGAAAGAGCTGCAACGAGTGTAAGTACCGCAGTATAACCATACTCACTCGTTTCTCCCACAATTTTTGCTATACCTACCGGACCAGAAAGTGAACTAAGAACACTTTCACCTTTGAAAACTGAAGTGAATACTGAAAGAAGTCCTGTAAACGTCATCTTGGTAAGCTCTACAGTTCTTTCATATCCAAGAGGAATAGCTTCTAGAGCAGAAATTTTTACAGTCCCTATTTCGTCTACTGCTATGCCAAGTGCTTTTTTGTTTGGAATAATTCCATAGACTGATGCTATTGTTGTGGACTTCTTTTGGTTATCAGGAGAAATATAGGAGATTGTAAACGGTGTATTTGGGTTTGTTCCAATAAAAGAAATTAAAGACTCGGTACTTGTGAGGTCTGCTTCTTTTGAACCATTGGTTACACGAAGGAGCGTTGTTCCGGGAAGAATACCTGCTTTAAACGCTGGACTCTCTTTTGATACTTCAACCACAACAAGTGAGGCATCATGTACTCGAGAACCGTAGATCTCGTCTGCTGTACTCATTTTTACGTCACCATATGAAATACCAATAAAGATGACAAGCGCAAGAAGCATATTCATCGTCACCCCCGCAATAAGAACAAGGAGTTGTGCCCACCATGGACGATTACCGAATGCTCTAGGATGATGAGTTGCTCCGTGTAGTTTCTTATCTTCCTCACTTCCATTTTCTCCAAATATTGAAACATATCCACCAAGCGGGATAAGGTTAATGGCATAGAATGTCTCGCCAAACTTTTTACCAAAAAGTCTTGGTGGAAAACCAAAAGCAAATTCGTCCACTCGCATTCCTGTGAGTTTAGCAACAATGAAGTGTCCAAACTCATGAACAATAACAAGAACAAGTAAAATAATAATGAAAAGCAAAATTGCAGATAACGACATAATCAGCCTAGTATATCATGTATTTTTTAGATATTGGGTTATTCATTTGTGTGGGTATATCCACGCAAGCGTTACTCCCCCATCACTTCCTTCTCTTTCTTTTGGAAAAGGTCTTCAAGCTCTAGGTTTGCAGTATCAACAATCTTCTGCATTTCTTCGCGATATCTTCTTTGATCGTCTTCACCGTATGCTCCTTCTTTAGCTTCAGAATCAATTGCTTTATTTGTTTCTTCACGAAGCGCGCGTACACGTACTCGAGCATCTTCTAGTCTATCCTTAAGAAGCTTTACTAATTTTGATCTTGTTTCTGTTGTAAGCATTGGAAAGTGAACTCGGAGTCCTTCTGCGTCAGATGAAACAGAAAGACCGAGGTCTGCATCGTTAATCGCTTTTTCCATTTGACCTATAACACTCTTATCCCATGGAGCAACACGAATCGTACGAGGGTCTTCAATGTTAATATTTCCAGCATGAGCAAGTGGTGTACGTGCTCCGTACATGTCGATATGCACGAGATCGAGCACTTGTGGTGTTGCACGACCTGTCTGAATACTTCTATACTCACTTTTAAGCCATTCAGTAATAGTATTTTTTTGAGTTGTTACATTTGAAAAATCGTAGGCCATAGTGGTAGTTATTAGATAATTGGTTGTTAGGGTTTAGAAGAGGATTTTGAACTGTATTTATACTAACAGGTAATCTCTGTGTTTCTAAATTGTACATTAGACCTTGAGTTCCGGCAAGAGTAGGCTGAGGTACTCTACAATCGCCTTTCCAGAAGCTGAAGGGTCTCCAGCATACGAAGCCATCTCAATGGTTAGAAGGGTTAGTGAACTGTACTTGGGGTGCTTCTTAAGTATTGGTACTATGTCAAGAATAAATGACCTGACCCCTTCTCTATTTTTTCGGTCTTCTTCATCGGTTGCAGATAGCAACGCTACAATTTCTGGTAGTTTCATTCTTTCTCTTGAAGGAGTGCTTAAAAATATGTTTGCAATTGTTGATATAGATAATTCTTCTGCGGATTCTAAGTGTTGAAGTCTTGAGTAGAGTGTTGGTATAAGTGCTTCCTTGTTAGTTGTAACAAGAATAAATTGTATATTAGCTTTTGGTTCTTCTAAGATTTTAAGAAGTGCGTTTTGTGCTGGAATGGTGATGGTATGGAATGAGAGGAGTGCAATTTTTTTATGAGCGTACGGAGCATTTGCCCATGAGGTTAATGCTCTTGCTGTATCTATATCAAAGACAGTTATATCATGAAGAATGTGAGCTGGAGATTCTGTGTGTAGTTCTTCCCAAATCTGTTGAACAAAACTTTTTCGTTCTGAACGAACAAAGAGTGTTGCGTGATGGGTAAGTGTTTGGATAACCGACATAAGTGATTTCAGTATACCAAATTCCAAAACAGTTTTTATATAGTTTTAGGGAGTGTAGTTTTTACGGTAACAGCAAAAAGTCCAATAAGTACTACAAAAGCAGATATATAATATTAGTAATGCAAATAATCACATGTAATGCCTCTTTTGTTTTACCGTTTTGCAAAAATACTTCTCTTGTAGGTATCAAGGTGTTCAAGAGCGATACCTGTGCCTTTTGCTACACAGTAGAATGCATCGTCTGCGAGTACAGCTTTTACTCCCGTGCGACGTTCTACAAGGTCTGGGAAGTGTCGAAGCATTGATGAACCTCCTGACATAATAATTCCGTTATCGATGATGTCAGATGCAAGCTCAGGTGGTGTCTCTTGGAGTACGTCACGAATCGCTTTGATCATGATCTTCAGTTCTTTATCAATTGCTTTTACAATTTCATTAGTTCTAATTTCAACAGTACGAGGAAGCCCTGCGATGAAGTCGCGACCTTTTACTTTAAGAACTAGTTCATCTTCTACAGGAAGAGCTGAGCCAATTTTAATTTTAATATCTTCAGCAGTTTGATCACCAATTGCAAGGTTATATGTCTTTTTTACATAATCAATAATAGCTTGATCAATTTTTGTTCCTGCACATTTAACAGAGTTACTGCACACAATACCACCAAGAGAAATCACTGCCACATCAGTTGTTCCTCCTCCGATGTCTACAATCATACGACCCTGAGCTTCGTGAATAGGAATTCCTGCACCAATTGCTGCTAAGATAGGTTCTTTCACTACGTATGCATTACGAGCTCCAGCCTTAAGTGCTGCCTCAATAACTGCACGACGTTCAGTTGAGGTAACTCCTGCAGGAACAGAAACCATGACGTCAGGTTTAAAAAGATTGAATCCACCAAGAGTTTTGTGGATATAGTAACGAAGCATTGCTTCAGTAACACGATAATCAGCGATCACTCCATCGCGCATTGGTCGATACGCAATAATAGAGTCAGGAGTCTTCCCTATCATTTCTTTTGCCTCTGTACCAACAGCTAAAATTTTATTTCCTGTTTCAGAAATAGCGACAACAGAAGGTTCAACAAGTGTGACCCCTTTACCAGGTACGTACACAAGTGTGTTTGCTGTTCCTAAATCGATACCAAGCTTCTTAAAAAAGAATCCCATAATAGATACTAGTATAGCATACTTGGATATGCTTGAGTACTCCATAAAATGCTTAATTTATAAGACTTTTTAGTATTTTTTAGGTATTTTCTGATATACTTAATCTATCCATGTACCTAGCCACTGTCTCACCTCTTGCAGTTGGAATTCCTTATGAGGAGCTTTCGTATTTTTCAAAAGCAGAAATCAGTCCAGGAGATTTAGTTGAAATAACTATTCGTAAGAGAGTATGTCGCGCCCTTGTATTATCTGTTGTTAATGCTCAAGAAGAAAAGCAATCACTTAAGTCTGCTTCTTTTGTTACAAAAAAAATTTCAAAGGTACTTGTTAAAGGATTTCTTCATCCAAAACTTTGGAACGCTCTTAGTCATGCCTCGTCATATACTGTACGAAATGTTGGGACAATTATTTATGATCTTCTATCTGAAAAATCATTTGATGAAATTGCCCCACTTACTATCCCTATTGAGGAAAGAGGGTTTGAGATACTGCTGCTTGAACAAAACTACGAGAACCGTATGCTTCGTTACAAAACGACAATACGAGAAATGTTTTCTAAGAAAAAATCATTAGTGCTTTTTTTCCCAACAATTACTGATCTTGAAAATGCAAAGGATAATCTCTCAAAGGGTATTGATGATTATGTAGTCTGTTTTCATGGGTCTTTAACAGATAAACAGTACACACAAACTCTTGGTACACTTAAGAGTACTGAGCACCCGCTCCTTATTTTGACTACACCATCTCTTGTGCCATGGGTACGTAGTGATATTGGGCTTATTGTAGTTGAGCGCGAACATAGTCATTACTATTATACACATGGTGATTATGGGTACGACATGCATATTGTTCTTGAGCTTCTCGCTAAGGCATCGGGCATTCCGTGTCTCTTAGGTTCACATATGCTCTCACTGAGAGCTCATATGCTTTTTAAGAAAAAAGATGCTGTTGAAATTATGCCACTTCAATTTAGGAATGATACTGATCTTATGGTGGTTCCAATGACAGAAGAAAATAGAACAGCAAGCCCATACTTATCAAAAATTGCACTCCAGATTCTTCATCATCTCAAAACTACAAAACAAGGTCATTATTTTTTCTATGCACACAGAAAAGGTATGTACCCGACAACTATTTGCTCAGACTGCGGAGAACTCTTTACATGTAATAATTGCCAAAGGCCATATGTGCTACACAAAATAGCTGGTGTGAGAACCTATGTATGTCATGGATGTGAATCAATTATTCAACTTAATGAAGAAACTTCTCTTTCATGTAGACATTGTGGTGGGTGGAGGATGATGACACTCGGAATTGCAACTACAGGAATTGAGGAGGAATTAATACGACTAGGAATACCTCTTTTTGTTATTGATAGTGAACGTACTCCAACAAGAGCTAAAGTAAAAAAAGTATACAAAGAATGGAAAGATAGTTCTTACGGAATACTTATTGGGACTGAAATGGCACATAATGTTGTATCGTCATGTGATGGCATTGTTATTCTTTCCTTAGATTCTCTTTTTTCACTGCCTGAATATAGAACAGATGAAAAAATACTTTCTCTTGTTACAGAAATGTCTGAAAAGCTTCACAGAGATACTTACACACAAGCTCCTCTTATTCTTCAAACACGACTCAAGAGTAGTCCTGTTATTAAACAGCTTACTGCTCCGTCATTTAGAGAAGTATATGCAGATTTGCTTAAAGAACGAGAACAGTTTCTTCTTCCGCCATATTATACAGTAATAAAAGCATCCTTTAATAATCTTCCAGATGATGTGAGAAAACGTTTTGAGCAAGAACTTGAGCCGTATACGGTTATCTGGTTTGAGCAAGGTCGTGGAGTAACACTACTCTTTGTCCATATCAAAGAATCTGAATGGGCAAACAATGAAGAGGTGCGAGATAAAGTTAAGCGTGTAGTTATGGATGCTCATCCAGTAGTTAATCCACTGCATTTTTTCATCTAAACCCACTGTTTTTCTTTTAGTATCTATGGTAGATTACATGCATGAAAGTTACTGATACAATTATTCAAATTGATGCAAACGAAGGAAACCCTCTTCGTGCTCATTCACGAGAAATCACTCAAGAAGAATTTGGTGGTGCTTTTCTTCGTGATGTAATCAAAGCAATGAAGCAATCACTAGCTCGAGAAGAAGATGGTGTTGCTATTGCCGCTCCACAGATAGCACTTCCATTACGAATCTTTGTGGTTGCTGAAAGCTCGTATGAAGAAGATGCAAAACTCAAGCCTCTTGTTTTTATTAATCCAAAAATTATCAAGCGTTCAAAGAAAACTGCAATTATGCAAGAAGGATGCCTTTCTGTTCGCTGGGTATATGGTAAGACCAAGCGTTCTGTTGCAGCAACTGTTGAAGCGTACGATGAAGAAGGTCGTAAATTTACGTATGGAGGCAATGGTCTTCTTGCTCATATTTTCCAACACGAAATAGATCATTTGGATGGGATTCTTTTTATTGATCATGGATTTAATCTCGAAGAGTATACCGAAGAAGAAGTGAAGGAGGCAGCAAGAAAAAGTAAAGAACAAGTAGAATCTACAGAGATAATCTAATTGAGAATACAATATGAACACAAATCTAACATATGTATTCTTTGGGACTGGAGCACTCGCTGAGAGTGTGCTCGCTTCTTTGGTTAAAGCTGGTTATGTACCAAAACTTGTCATCACTAAACCAGACTCACCACAAGGTCGCCATATGCAGCTAACTGCTCCATACATTAAGACATGGGCAGAGATGAAAGGTATAGAAGTATTTCAGCCAGAAACATTAAAAGATATTTCTTCAGAGTCCCCTCTTCACATGACACATTTTGATGTGTTTATCGTTGCATCATACGGAAAAATTATTCCCGAAGCTATACTTACTCTTCCAAAGCATGGAGTACTGAATGTCCACCCTTCCATGCTCCCAAAATATCGTGGACCATCTCCAATTGAGAGCGCACTTTTGGATGGAATAATGACTACCGGTGTTTCTATCATGAAGCTAGACAAAGAAATGGATCATGGGCCAATCTTGATTCAAAATACGTTTACTATTCACCCACTATCTAATGCAGGAACGCTTGAAGTTGAATGCGGTATGATTGGAGGTGATCTTCTCGTCTCAGTGCTTCCTCATTATCTTGAAGGAACTCTCGTACCAAAAGAACAAGATCATACACAAGCAACTGTCTGTAAAAAAATTACAAAAGATTTAGGACTTGTTCATCTTGATGATGATATTGATATTGTTCGTAGAAAGTTTCGTGCACTTACTCCATGGCCGGGACTATATTTTTTTATTGAGCATGCAGGGAAACCTTTTCGTATAAAGATTAATGAAATAGAGCTTATAGAAGAAAAAGAATCTCGTAAAGTACAAGACTACATACTTTCAGTGACTCCAGAAGGCAAGAAGCATATGGACTTTGAAAGTTTTAAACGAGGATATACGAACAGCTTGTAGCTATCATCCTGTGTAGCCTGTAACTTTTATAATACCAATACAAAAAAGCGAAGCCGTAGGCTTCGCTTTTTTATCTGTATGTACAAGCTACTAGCTATGAGCTAAAGACTACAAGCTGTATGTTTATCTTACTTCAACTTTTTCAATAATAACATCTTCAACAGGGCGATCTGACGGTCCAGTTTGAACATTTTGTATAGCAAGAGCAACTTCTATACCTTTTGTTACTTTACCAAAAACTGTGTAGTTAGGTGGAAGCGGATATCCAGGATTAGCTGTTACGATAAAGAACTGACTACCGTTTGTATTTGGACCAGAGTTTGCCATTGCAACTGTTCCGAGCTGGTACTGCTCAGCCCCTGTTAGTTCGTCATTGAATTTATACCCCGGCCCTCCTGTTCCCCAAGCGGATTGATTTGCTATATCTTTTGAAAGAGGATCACCTGTTTGAATCATAAAATCTTTGATGACTCGATGAAAACGAACCCCATCATAAAACTTAGATGTAGCAAGTGTGCTAAAGTTTTTCACAGTATTTGGAGTATTGGTTACAAATGAAATCTCGATAGCTCCCTTGTTGGTAGTAATTGTTGCTGATGAAAATGTTTGATTGTCCATAGGTTTAGTTGGTGTTGTGCTTGCTGGTATAGTTTTTTGAGGGGTTTGTGAAGTAGCAGTTTTTTTAACAGGTACTTCTACTGTCTTATCGGTTACCGGAGGAACATTTTGCATTGGTTGAAGATTATATGCAAGCGCCCCAAGAACAATAATAAGAACAGCAATAACACTATATGTAATTTTTGTTTCCTTATCCATGTGTATTCTTCCTTATACTAATTTTTTAAATAATGCTTTCACTTTATGTGCACTTCTTCGCACAATTGAGCGTTCCTTATCTTTATGCTGAGAAAGTTCTCGTACAAGCATATCTTTAAGAACATCAATTGCTTTGTACAAATCATCTTGTGTTGTCTTGAGTGCAGTTTCCTTACCTCGTATATGGAGCACGGCTTCGGCTTGAAATACTTGACCATTAACATGATGGTTAGAAGCTTTTGAAAGTTCAATTGAAAGTTTTGCGCTCGTATCATCGCGAGGAACAAGCTTTTCCAATGAGCGCATCTTATCCATCGTATATGTATGAATTGCTTCAGTAACTTCCATGTGAACACCAGTGATTATTGTATGCATAGAGCTTTTTGAATTATTTACTGAATAATATCTTTAGTATATACCAAAGCAAAAAAGATAGTAGTGTTCTTTTATCTTTTGGAGATAATTATGCACAGTTTATATCCAAAATTTGCTTCTAAAAAAATTATCTTTGTTATACTGAATGTACACATATGACAAAGCAACATTTTTCATTCAAAGAAATTTTTATGTTTGGATGGGTAAAGACAAAGCAGCATGCTTGGTTTATTGCTCTTACGACAATTATTATTAGTATTATTATGGGTGCAGTGAAGTTTCATCCGTTAGGTGTTCTTGTATGTCTACTTATAGGTCTCTCTGTGGCTTCTATTTCATTATTAATTTCTCGAGATCATCATTTTACCTTTAGTGACCTCTTCTCCCCACTTCTTTCACCAAAGAAAGTTCTAAAATTTTTAGCAATAACTGCAATTCTAGCTATTCCAATCGTTGTTCTTGCTTTAACATTTGTTGTTGGTGTTTTTCAACAGAATGCTGTTGTAACTATTATCGGAATGATTCTTTTCCTACCGCTTGTCTATCTCAGTGTTTGTTTTAAGCTCTTTCCATTTGTTGTTATTGAACACGAAAATGCATCTATTGTTGAACTTATGACAATAACATACAATCTTACAGCCCCTCACTTCCTCCAGATGTTTGCCTTCCTTGTTCTAGCTGCAATCCTTAACCTTGTCGGAGCACTAGTTGTTATCGGTCTTTTTGTTACTATTCCAATAACTCTTTTTGCTACTGCTCATGTATACGATAAATTAAAAGAGCACTCAATGTAATCGTTATCGAGATACGGTTTCTAATAATAATAGAACCTCTTCTTTCTTGAAGAGGTTTTATTATATTCTGTAAGTATTTATACACAAGAAGTCTTCTTGCAGAAAGGTCATTTTTTGTGTATTATAGTAACTACATTTATGAAGTAATTTGTAGATGTTCTAGCTAGTAATAGGTAGAAAAAAATGTATATTCCGCGATAGCTCAGCGGTAGAGCAGCGCGCTGTTAACGCGTTGGTCGTAG
>CAZJDZ010000007.1:0-22025 GCA_964544935.1 uncultured Candidatus Saccharibacteria bacterium
TATTCTTTGCACACTTGAATAATCTACCAACTGTGTCGAAAGTTTGGTAACTTTCGACATCTTCGTAACCAAGTTACTCGAGCCACCTTGGCATGATTATATTTTAAGAGCAACTGTATTCTTTGCACACTTGAATAATCTACCAACTGTGTCGAAAGTTTGGTAACTTTCGACATCTTCGTAACCAAGTTACTCGAGCTATCTTGGCTTGTCCATAAACAAGTGAGTAGAATTGTAGCAAAAAAAGGACCTATCTGCTAGTTGATGGAAACTATCTTTGATGGTGAATGATGACCACTCACTATACGCACAGAAGTTGTTGGATAGATTCCGCGAATAATTTCAAGGACGCGTGTATTTGCAGCATTGTTCTCAGCAGGCACACGTACCCAGATACGATACTCGTCGCTTTTTATTTGTTCTACTTTTTCTTGTTTTGAACCTACAACAACTTTAATCTTTAAATACATACCACTAAAACTAAAAAATAAGTCTATGGATACTTACATTTTCTATCGGAAATTTTGTTCCAAGAATAGCTCGATACTTTGTCATAAGCTCAATCACATCTTTTTCATATACTACTTCGCCATGATGTGTAACAGTACTCAAATACGTTAAAAGATTTTGAATAAAACCCCCATGGCTGAAGACGACGATTCTCCCTTCTGATCTTGATGAAAGCATGGACACACATTTAGCAATTCGCACTATGAGTTCATAAAATGTTTCAGTATCATAACTATCTCGATAATGAACACCTGCTGTCTCCCAATACTGTTTAACAGCTTCTGACCTCTCTTCTCCAGAGGTACCATTATAGAGCTGTGGGTTAAGATATGTAAATTCGTGTACATCCCATATTTCAACAGGAACAGTAGGGTATTTAGCCATGAAAGGCTTTGCTGTTTCTAGTGTTCTTGTGTACCGAGAGATGACAATAAGGTCAGGAACATCCTCTATCTTTTCTACAAGATCATAAGCTTGCTGTTTCCCCTTTTCGGACAGAGGAATAGTGTCATGGGCAGTTGTTCTTTCGCCGATATTTGCAATACTTTCTGCGTGGCGAATAAATAGAACTTCTTTCATATACTAGACACTATACCATACGTAAGAAGGGCGGCCGTAGGCCGCCCTTCTTACGTATGACACTCTATACTATCTTCTTCCCTATTATGTTTTCTTTTTTTGCCCGATATTCATCAATTAGCTTATGGTTACCAGAGAGAAGAACCTTGGGTACTCGGTACTTTTTACCTTGATATTCATAGACTTCTGGGCGAGCATATATCTCATGGGAAGCAATTCTCTTTTCTTCGAGAGAAAGCTCGTCGTGAAGCACTCCTTGTATTTGACGCGAAATAGCGTCGATACAAACCATAGCAGGCAGCTCTCCTCCGGTAAGAACATACTCACCAATACTCCATTCTTTCGCTTTTAAAATCTTCTTCACACGTGAGTCCACTCCTTCATAGCGACCACAAATAAAAATAATATCTGTGTATCCTTTCGCGCTTTTTTGAGCAAGCGTATTGGTAAACTTCTCTCCTCCAGCATTAAAAATAACAACAAGTGTTTTAGAAGTTTTACGACGTGCAATTGTCTTCTTTATTTTTTCTACACAAGCAATAATTGGATCAACCCACATCACCATTCCTGGGCCACCGCCATATGGCTTGCCATCAACACGACGATGTTTGTCACTAGTGTATTCACGAAGCGCATATGTTTTTACTTCGAGTAATTTATTTTCAATTGCACGAGAAAGAATAGACTCAGCAAAGTAACTAACAAACATGTCAGGGAAAATGGTAACAATATGGAATCTAAGTGGCCGCTGCTTCATCTTGACATTATAGCATAAATGTATCATTGATTCAATCCGAAAAAAGACTGCACTAAGACAGTCTTTTGTTCAATAACTTTTATGTTTTAAATAGATTTCAAGTCGTTCATGACAGCATCGACATCTGAGGTATCGTACTTTGGCATATAGGACTGTGATGCCTCACCTCCACTATATGAGCTACGTCCTTCCGGTTCGTTAATCTTGAGATTCACACGCGCATTATTTTTCATCCCCACGACACGTAGAAGTGTCCGGAGTGCTTTTGCGGTAGCTCCATCACGACCAATAATTTTACCCATATCAGCTGCATCAACATCAAGTGTAATAAGCACCCCCATCTCATCAACTCTTCTCTCTACTTTTACCTTATCTGCATTATCTACTAAAGCTTTCACTACGTATTCAACAAATTCTTGATCTTTCATATTGTATTTTGTTTGTATATATACAGTGTACCAATGAGTGAGTTATTATACATATAAGTTATTCACACAACAAACAAGATAATGGATAATAAGACTACAGAAAATGCCTAGACAAAAAGAATGCTTTCGCATTCTTCATCTGTTGTCTGTTTAGCTGTACACTAATATCTACTTTGCAGCAGCCTTTACCTGAGGAGTTTTCTTTGGAAGAACATTTATTTTCTTTCCTGTAAGAACACCCTTAGTAACGAGAAGGTTATACGCTGTAGGGGTAACTTGAGCACCTACTGACATCCAGTGTTTTACACGGTCAGCTTTTGCTTCAAATATACCAGCCTTTACATTGTATGTTCCAACAATCTCAGCAAACTGTGAAGTCTTTGCTTTGAGTGTACTCTCTGTAACAATAAGGCGAAAATGTGGGTCATTCTTGCGGCCTGTGCGCTGTAATCTGATTTTTAACATGTGACGTATTCTACCACAATCTACAGAAAAAGAAAAGTCCCCCATCTCTACAAATCTAAAGAAATTAAGATACTCAAGAGGATATAGGAATTTTTGATGCAGACACAAGAAAACAAAGGGTTTGCAAGAACTGTTACCTTGCGATTACTTTTTCTTACTATAAAAATCGTCAACAATGAGACTCACCTTATCTACCAACTGTTTTCCGGAATAATCTACTTTAAGAAGCACGTCCTGTGCCCCTGCCTGTATAGCACGGTTAACAGTTTCAACATCAGAAATATTTGAACACACAACAATAGGAATTGACAGCCACCCAGAATCTCTCATCTTTTTAAGAAAACCAAAACCATCCATCCCTGGCATCATAAGATCAAGCAAGATAACATCCGGCATCACTTCAGCAACAGACTCAACCCCTTCTAACCCATCACCTTTCAAAACCACCTCATACTGAAATTTTTCAAAACTGTGTTTATAAATTTCTTGGAGATCTTTATTGTCCTCAACAATCATTATTTTTCTCATATAAATATTCTTGTATTATATTATTGTTTAACAAAAACTTCTGGAAACTGAATAAAGAACTCTGACCCCATGTCTTTCCCTTCTGACTCAGCCCAAATTGTACCCCCTTGCTCTTCCGTAAACCGTTTTGCCAAAAAGAGCCCAAGACCTGTTCCTAAGATATTAACTTTTTGTAAATCTGCTCGAGAAAATTCCTTAAACAAAGAAGGCATAACTTCTTTATCTATTCCAACACCGGTGTCTGAAACAGTGACAACAATATATCCTTTTCTACTTTCAATCGTAACAGTGATAGATCCTCTTGGTGTATATTTAACTGAATTATCAATAACATTAGTGATAATTTCTTTAAATTTTGCCCTATCCATGTGAATCATATATTTTCTATTTGTATTCACCATCTTTGTAAGCGTGATCCCTTTTTGTTCAGCATGAATCTGAAAAATAGTAAGCACTTCATTAACCACTACCCCTACATCAAACGTACTTGGAACATATTCAAGCTGGCCAAGTTCAATTTTTGATTTATCAAGGTATTCAGAAAGAAGCGTGGTAACATCATTCCCTGCAATCATTATCTTCTGAAGCAAGTCTTTCACTTCACCATTAATCACCCCTCTATCTCCATCTAAGAGCATAGAAGCATACCCCCTCATTACCGTAATAGGTGTTCGTATCTCATGAGTCGCAAAACTCATAAGCTCTGACTTTTGTTCATTGGCAAGCTCTATTTCAAATGTATTTTTTACAAGCTGAATACCAATAACAATTGTGAGCAAGAACACAGCAACACGAAGAAGGAGCTGCTCTATTGTATCTGCAACAACAAGCTCGATAAGTGAAACTATACATAGAAAGAACGTAAACATTCCGGCAAAAATATTTTTTACGTGGAATAATTCAACGATATAAATTGCGTATGCAGTAAATACAATAACAGGGAAAATAAAGAGTGCTCCATATGGTACAAAATCAAAATTTTTAAACCCAATTGGAAGAATAAAGCTAAAAAGGAGGAGGAGCCCTGCTGTAAGAGACATACCTGTAAACATGAGCGTTACTTGTCTACGTTCGTCACCTTTGGTTTGTGCAATGCGTCTAAAGAGTACCGCGATACCAGCCGCAAAGAAAGTAATCGTTACAACTCCTGCCAAAATTATCCCTTGGCTTTTTTCTGGATTAATAATTTCATCAACAGGAATAAAATTACTTACTTCTTGAAACACGAAAGGAATAAGGAGGAGTGTTGAGGTGAAGAACGCTAACGGCAAAAGCGCATATCTGTGCCATACAGGGAGAGGTTTTGTCGCATATGGAAACACATATGCTAATTGAAAGAAAGCATACGCATGCCAAATTGATAGAAAAATATGAAACCTAAGTGCAAGAAGTGAATCCTGTGGGTCACTAAACTTATACAAAAAATAATTAGAAATCCCCCAAAAAATAGTAACCAACGAAAAGAAAAAGAAGCTTCTACTTGTGATGCTATTTTTACTTCTCAAGAAAACTATTCCTGCCAAAACAAGAATACCTATAACTGCAACAAAAATTCCAACAAGATCAAACTCTATTGTGTCGATAAAAGAAAAATGGTCCATGTGTCGTATAGTAGTATTCACCTCAGTATATAACCGATATCCTCAATGTTCTTGTGTGTAACTAATTTTCTGTATCGTGATGGGCAGTCTTGCTTTCGTTTAAAATATGATCAATTTTTTGAACAAGCTCTTTCCCGGAATAATCAACCTTAATAAGGACCGCAGTTGCACCGGATGCAAAAGCGCGCTCTGTTGTTTCCTTATCAGAAAGATTTGAACAAACAACAACAGGGATATGGACATTAGTATTTTCTTTCATAGCTTTGAGAAATGCAAAGCCATCCATGTTAGGCATCATTACATCAAGCAAAATAACGTCTGGCATTTTATCAACAACACCTGAAATACCAGAGAGACCATCTCCTTCGATAATTACTTCATACCCTGCTGCTTCAAAATTGATTGTATAGATTTCTTGAAGACCTTTATCATCCTCAATAATCATTATCTTCTTTTTCATACTGTATATGATACTCCTAAAAAATATAATCGCAATTACAAGTTGTGCGTATAGACTAGTGCGGGAGAACAACTGAAAATGTAGAACCCTTCCCAACACCCTCTGAGGCAACAATAATTTTGCCATAGTGGGCTTTCACGATTTCTTGCGCAAGATAGAGTCCAAGTCCAGACCCTGAACCATTAACACTAACTCCTTCGCCTCGACCAAATTTAGTAAAGAGTTTTTTCTTTGTTTCTTCACTAATACCTATACCGGAATCTGTTACTGTGAACGTAACTGTGTGTTCATGCGTATTAGCAACAAGTGAAAGTCTAACAAAACCTTCAGGTGTGTACTTGATACTATTATCAACAAGGTTAAGGAATACTTGCTTTACTTTAACACTGTCTGCTTGTATAACATATTCTCCATTAGACTCAATTGAACATGAGAACTGCAATTTTTTATCCTCTGCAGCTATCTTCATATCACTTGCAATATCTTCAACAATTTTTTTAATATCAACGGTATCAAAAACATATTTCATTCCACCTTGTTCAATCTTGGTCACATTAAGAAAATCTTCTACAACAGAAGCTAGGCCCTGAGCAGATGTATAGATATGGTGTGCAATTTCCTTTTGTTTTGGAGTAAGTTCACCAACTACCCCATCGGTGAGCGTTGACGCATATCCTTTGATAACTGTAAGAGGGCTTCGTAACTGATGTGACGCAAGTGAAATAAATTCTGACTTGAGTTTATCAAGTGATGTGAGACGAATATTTGCATCTTTAAGTTCATCGTTAATTTTTTTAATTTTTGTATTAAGTAACATTGTATGCTCAAGTGATGCACGTTCATTTTTACTCAAAATAATAAGGTACCCTCCTGTGATTGATGAGATAAAAAATACAAGACCAGACACAAGGAGATTTTTCATTGAATCGGCAAAAAGCATCTGTGAGAATGTTACGATTAGGAGTAATGTTACTCCTACATTTACCGCAAAAAACTTGATGTTCATCACGTTAAATTTAAGAATCGAATATGTTGTAAATGACACCATAACGATAGTAAAAAACTGTCCAACCCAGTTAAGAACAAATATACCCATCCATGGGAGCATAAGATTTGTAACAAACGCAACATTAGCAGAAATAAAATACCCAACCAGAAGATAGAGTACTTTTGTATTATGCTTGACGATGAGGTATGCATGTCGTGCAAACCCTGCAATGAAAGGCACTAAGATAGTAACAATATAAACTGGATACCACGGACCAAAAACGATTTCTGGTTCACCGTATGCTGGAATAACCGCTTTTACAATAATTGTATCTGTAAGTACTACGAGGTACGCCGTAAAAAAAGCAAGCGCATTAACGATGTATAGGTAGAATTTTGCATTTTTAAAATTAGTTGGATAAAAAAACGTAAACTGCATGTACGTCACTCCAATAAATACTGCTGCCACATACAGCGCTCGTAACCATGTCTCAATATATATATTTTCTGAACGATACCCCATCATGGTTATTACCCAAAGTAAAATAGTAATGATATTAACTGCGTATACAAAGGTTTGTACGTTGTTTCGTACATTGCTCAAGAGCGGCAAAAGAAGTGCCACATTAAACAAAAAGATGATCGCTAAAAGTGTATTAATAACATCGTACGTAAACATATGTTTTAAAGTATACCGTATAAAAAGAAAAAGGAACTCGCGTGTTGTGTACGGAATTCCTTCAATGAACCTTTTACAGTTCTACAAACCTGACTTCATACTGCACCCCATGCAGAGCGGCACAGCACGGCACGGCACCTTGATAGGCTTTTGGAAATGCTGGCCATACAGCTGCCTTGACCCCTGCAACATGGAACACTCTAACCCCGAGAGCTTTCATTTGCTTGATCACATCTCCATGGGGAGCTGGATAGACCTCGTTAAGTACAGCAGTTTTTCCGTCCATACATAAAGGGTCAACCAAGGGATTGATTGCATCAGGTCTTGAGATGTCGACAATGATGTGAGGGGCCTCTGGCATCCTGTACCGAAGGACACTTCCATCATCTTTATCTACCCCAACCACAGGAGATATACCTTCAAGTTGTTTTACGACACCTTTCCCGATATAGCCTCTTGCCCCAAAAACAACAACAGGGCATGTTGGATCATGTTCCAAAAGAGTTCGCAGCTCAAGTGTTGCTCTTACAACATTTTCTTGAGTTGCCTTACGTTCGTTCTTCTGATCTTCTCCTCGATCAATTTTGAGAAACGTAAATCTCCCTGGAAGGGTTCCTGCAAAGTGCGCTGACACTGCTCCAAGACGTGTCTTGATTGCTTCCATTCGCTTATAGAGAAGCCGAAGCTTTCCGGCTTCAGACGCACTTTCTTTGTAGTCAATAAAAGCTGAGATTGCAAACACCAGCATTCGTTTCCCGTTGGGATGCTTTATTCTTCCTACAATGAATGGTCGCCAGCGGATACACCACTGACGAGGACGAAATGTGAAATAATCTGCAAACTCTTGGTCTGCAGGGTACATCACAAAGACCGCATCAAACAACTGAAACTTCTTTGCAATAGCAAACGCAAATCGGTTATTGCAAAAAAGATTAATCAGTTCAACTAAGATTTTATGGAAAAATCTCACATCGCCTCCAAGTATGTATAATGTTCAACCAAATACAAGTAAACAACAAAAAAGTGTTTATGTCAAATTTTTATCAACCACCCCTCTATATAACAAGAGTATAGTCAATCACACGAAGATCAAGATTAGCATTTTTAACTTGTATCTTTATTGGGGTTCCAATTTTATACTCAACCCCTGTTCGTTCACCAAATACTCTCCCACCTTTTTGATCAAAGTTATAAAAATCATCCCCTAAGTCACGAAGACGTATCATGCCTTCACATTTACTTTTCTTTTCTTCAACAAAAATTCCCCACTCAGAAACTCCAGAAACCATGCCGTCAAATACTTCTCCAATACGATATGACATATACTCAACTTGCTTGTACTTGATACTTCCACGTTCAGCATCAGATGCTTCTTTTTCTCGACGGCTTGCTTGCATACAGAGTCTGTCGTAGAATCCACGTTCTTCCAAAGCTGGGTAGTCCCCTTCAAGTACACGCATAAGAAGTCTGTGCGTGAGCACATCCGGATAACGACGAATTGGAGATGTGAAGTGTGAGTAGTAATCAAATGCGAGACCATAGTGACCAACATTCTTTGTACTATAAATAGCTTTTGCCATCGCACGAGTAATATGAACCTGAAGGAGCATCTTTTCTGGACGATCCCCCATCTTAATCAAGAGTTCATTTAAATCTTTTGAAGGAATAAGACCATCCATGAACTTCACATGGTACCCAAGTCCTCGTATATAGAGATCAAGATCGTGCATCCTGTCAGCATCAGGCTTATCGTGAATACGGTAAACACAAATAGCGTTTCCTTCACCATTTTTTTCTTCTTGTTTCTTAGTAATAAACTTACTGACATACTTATTAGCCAAGAGCATGTACTCTTCGATCAACTTATGAGTATCTCCACGAGCCTTTACATAGACATCTATCGGCACACCTTTCTCATTTAATTTAAACTTCACTTCTTCAGTTTCAAGAGAAAGAGCACCATTTTCAAATCGTGCTTTGTTAAGTTTCTTTGCAATTGTATTTAAAATAGTAAGCTCGTCATAAAAATCCCCCGTTCCAGTATCTAAAGTAACTTGAGCATCTTCATACGTGTATCTTCGATGAGAATTGATGAGTGATCTTCCATACCATTCATTATGAACCATGCCTTCATCATCAAGTTCAAGAACACACGACATAACGAGTCTGTCTTCACCTTGCACCAAAGAACAAAGATCGTTAGAAAGAACTTCTGGAAGCATCGGAATACATCTGTCTACGAGATACACAGAAGTCTCGCGTGCGATTGCTTCCTTATCAAGCGCCATACCGTCACGCACATAATACGAAACATCAGCAATATGAACACCAATTTCATAATGACCATTGTCTAATTTTTGAAATGAAATAGCATCATCAAAGTCCTTTGCATCAATTGGGTCAATGGTAAACGTTGGTATCTGTCTAAAATCACGACGATTAGCTTTATTTTCCTCCGTGATACCGCGTGCTTTAATTGCCTCTGCTTCATCGTTTACTTCTTTTGCATGAACATCTGAGAATCCTCGCTCGAGCGCATATGCAAGCATTTCTGCATCATTGTCTCCTGGTTTACCAAGAACTTTAGTCACTGCTCCGACGGGAGATTTTTTTGGATCGTGCCAATCAGTGATTGCAATAATTACTTTATCTCCAAGCTCTGCTCCGTCACGTGCATTATTTGGAATAATCACATCTGTGTACATGCGCTTGTCGTCTGGTACAAAAAATGTCATTCCATTTTCTTCCTCAAGAACCCCAGCGTAGCCTTTACGTCCTCGTTCAGTAATTGAGCGCACAATACCATATAATTCATCTTCATCCTTATGATTTTTCTTTTTTCCAAGAAGCTCAACCTCAACAATATCGTGATGAAGTGCGGTGTGAAGCTGATCATGCGGCACAAAAATAGATTCCTCACCATCAAGCCCCGCATCATTGGTTGGTACATCTAAAATTCGTACAAACCCATCTTTTTTAGAAGTAATACTTATTTGCCCTGTATAAAGTCGCTGCATATTTCTTAATTCTAACATACCTTAGGATTTTAAGCTTTAGGCATACTACTCCCTCTGCTTAATGCTACACCTGCGAGCCTGCTTATTTTGCATATGAAAACCCCTCGGAAATTCCGAGGGGTCAAGGACACAGAGGTCCTTATAGGGGTGAGGTAGAGCTTACTGCTGAACCCTACGCACACGCAAAAAATTGAAACCACTACACCAAGCACCTTCGTACTGATACAAGCTGAACCCATACCCATAGCTGGTGCCTGAAAAAGCAAGTACATGTGGAATGCCTCTGATTATGCACACGGCACCAAGAGCGATAATCGGCTTGATGGGCGCCTCCTGAAGAGTGTCCACGTATGCAATCAAATGCTCAGCAAACGGAGCCTGCCAGTAATCTTCTTTCACATGAAGCATTGCGACTTCTGGAGAAATGTCATCTATATTGCTGTAGAAGTCATACTCCCACGTGCCGACAGTGACCGAATTATGGAGAAAGTTATCAACAACTTCTGTCACTCCAAATTTGAAACGACCAGATTTAATACGGTTTGCAATGGTGTGACCCTCTGGAACCGTAAAAAAATTACCCTTTTCTTCACCACCCTTGGTAAAGATGTATGCCAAGAAACGCGAGATTGTTGACTGAAACATATTTGCCATGGTTGTTTTCTCCATACAAGCGAAAAAGTGAAACGAACAATGTTCTGAAAACCAGACTAACATGCATATAAATGAAAGTCAATACTACTCTTGACAAGAATACCTTATAACGATAGAGTTACCAAATACTTGTATTATACAGGAGTTCATTTCATGAATATCTCGCTTCAATACCGTGACACGTTTTTCTGTGGTACTCCATGTATCCCAAATGGCCATAAGAAAACAGAAGCACCAAACGAACGCGTTGATTTGACGGATTCAGCGGTACGAACGGTACTTAAAAAACTACCGGAAAAGGTTGGTGACAGACTTAAAGATGTAACGGTTTTGTTTGATAAGAAATACGACGAGGCACTTATCACATTTTTCTTTGCTGGGTATTTTATAACAAGTACAGGTAAAGAAGACTGGGAAGCTGAGATAGAGGGGAAGTTTTGTTTCAACATAACTCCTGATCTAACTCAAGAGGTGATAAGTCAATGCTTGCTTAGAATCATCTACTTCGAACTGACTGAGTGCTCCACGTCTCGTCCTGCTCGCCCCTTTTCAATTCAAACAGAACTTAGGAAGTTGGCAGGGGAAATGTACTGGACTTAAGCTTTGTACAGCTTTCGGAAAATTGCATGCGCGACCCTTCGGGTCGCGCATTTGTTTTTACACCACATTATTCCACCAGCTTCTCTGCTTCTTTAAAGTTAATAGAGAGCAATTTACTTCCTCCATCAACTCCAATCGTTACACCGTAGAGCATATCACAATGATTCATAGTTTCTCTGTTATGGGTAATCACGAGTAACTTACTATGCTCAGATAATCGCTTAAGCATCGCTCCATATTTACGAGCGTTTGATTCGTCAAGCGGAGCATCAGTTTCATCAAGCACCATAAATGGTGGTGGAGTAATCGAACTCATTGCAAACAAGAGCGCAATAGATACGAGTGCTCGCTCCCCTCCTGAAAACATACTTATCTCCTTTACTTTTTTATTTGGGAGAGCAACATCTAGATCAATACCAAGCTCACTTATCTCGTTTCCCTCTTCATCAATCTTCACATTTTTTACAAGGATAAGTTTGGCTTTACCTGAAGGAAATACTTCTCCAAAAAAATCACTAAAGACAACAGACATCTCCTCTACCCCTTGAGAAAACCGAGATGAGAGTGTGAGTGTGAGCTCATCGATAAGCATAAGAAGTTTTTCTTCGCTTTGTTTAATATCAGTAAGTTCCTGTGTAAGATACTCATCACGCTCTTTGGTTGTCTTGTATTCTGCAATCACTTCCTCTTTGTTTGGAATACCGGCTTCCTCAATACGAAGTTTAGAACGCTCTATGGCACGCATTAGATCCTGCTTTTTCAACTCTCTATACTTCTGATCTGGTTCTACTGTTTTGTAATCAAGAAGTATTTTACCAACAATAATAGCTCCTTCTTGAAGAAGCGTTTGATAGTGTTCAAGACGAAGTTTAAGCTCCCCTTCTTCTTGTTTACGAAGTAAAATAGCACTCTCTAGTTCACGAAGCTTACTTTCAAGAAGCATAATTTTTTTCTCTTCTTCATGGCGAGAAATTTGTTTTTCTTCTTTCTTTCTATCAAGGAGGAGGAGTGTTTCTTGAAGGTCTCGTATCTCATTTGAAAGAATGGTACGAGAAGTTTCTTGTTCTGTAATAGATGAGATAAGTGTTTCTATCTCTTGTTTCATTATCTCTTTTTTAGAAATATCTACTTGAACATATTTATTAAAAAAATCATGTACTGTTGTTGTAAGCTTATTAGCAGACAATGATGCTTTATCGATATCAGGAACAGCAAGCATTGATGTTACATCCACTAAACCATTGACTATCATTGTATGACTCATCTGTAGTTCAGGAAGTGGAATAACTGCATCAACAGCATCTCTATCTTTTGCTAACTCCTTTTCCAAGAAAACTTTTTCTCCCTCAAGACGTCCCAGTGTTTTCATAACCTGATCCTTACGTGAGAGGAGTAGATTAATTTCTGCCTTAATTCTATCTTTTTCAGCTGCTGTCCCGTCTTCTTTGTGTGTAATAACATCTTTACCAGATTCTCTTAGGATATGTAGCTCTTTTTCAATAGACTGTACGACTGTTGTTAAAGAGTCTGACGTCCCCTGTTCATTGATCTTGTCACGAAGAAGAGCTATTTCACTATCTTCTTTATGAAAATACACAACCAAAAGTCCATGTAGATTCTTTCTCTCCTCTTCCTGCGATTCAATCTTTTTTACCTGACGTTCAAGGTGAGATAAGTGTGGTTTAATTTCTGCTCGAAGGAGTTCTACTTCACGAACATGTACTTTTACCTTCTCAAGTTTACGAGCGCTTTCATTCAAACGTATATGATAGACACGAAGACCGAGTGCATCTTCGAGTGCTTCTTTTCTATCTTTTGGAGATGCAAGCAAGATTCTATCTGCTTCTCCTTGATTGATGATTGTGTGTGCACTCCCTCCAATTCCTGCAAAAGAAAGTAGTTCTTGTACATCCTTCAAACGAACTTTTGCATCATTGAGTGTATAGTCACTTGTTCCATCGGCGTACATAATACGTGAGAGAATCAATTCATCATACACAAGGTATGGTGCTAGTACTTCACTGATATGTGCTGTATCTCGTGAGACAGAGTCACCTTCTCTTTTTTTGTTATCAATCACCATTGTAACTGACGCACGAGACATGGCAGCTAAATGCTCTGAGCCTTTAAAAATGACGTCAGCGCCGATTTTTCCTCGCATACTTTTCATAGATTGTTCACCAAGTACAAATCTAATCGCTTCTGCAATGTTTGATTTACCAGAACCATTTGGACCAACAACACCGGTTACCTGCTGGGTAACATCAATCGTTGTCTTTTTTGCAAATGACTTAAAGCCGTGAATAGTAATATAGGAAAGACGCATGAAATATAGATAAATTATATCACGGCCTACTGTACCCTTCTTGTGTATTAAGAAATGATATACTTACACAATCACCTCATGAAAACATACTCGTTTACAACGTATAATATTTTTAAGACTCATTTTCCTTTTGTGCGACAAAATATTGGAAATCTCTGCTCAAAGAATGATTTTGTAGCATTACAAGAGTGGGTAAGTAGTCTCCATGTACGAGACGGTGAACATATAGCAACCTGTACCACCTTTACTGTTCCATTTCGAAATGTACAAACAGGTACCGCAACTATTTCTCGCTATGAACCTGTAAGTATTCTTGAACTCACATCTCGTGAACGTGAACTTGGTATCATGACTCGTAAAAGTATGCTCCTTACTGCACATGCTTTAGATAATGGGGACATACTTCATATCGCAAATATTCATTCACTTAACTTTGTTACGAACAATACCTGGAAAAATCAGATTGATTATTTCCTAAGACATTTACCCGAGCATGGGCCACTCATTTTTGCCGGAGACTTTAACACATGGCACCCTGAACGTTTTAATTATCTTGAAAAAAAATTACACGACCATAGACTTCACTATGCAAACTATGATCACAATATTATTATGCGGCTAGACCACATCTTTACTCGCGGACTAGAAGTATTGGAAACAAAAGCAGACATTAACATGCACACCTCTGACCATTACCCGATAACACTTACCTTTACACTCAAGGAAGAAAACGGGCACGCTCACCACACACACTAAACCAGTATGACAATCTCACAATCAATTATTCTAGGCATCATAGAAGGACTTACTGAGTTCCTCCCTATTTCTTCTACAGGACATATGATTATTGTTTCTCATTTTCTTCATATTGCAGAATCTATAACCCTGACAACATTTCAGATCGTGGTACAACTTGGAGCTATTCTTGCTGTAGTAGTCACATACTATAAAAAACTTTTTAAAGTTGAGATGATTAAGAAACTTATTGTTGCATTCATTCCTACAGGTATCGCTGGAGTAATTATTTTCCCATATATCAAACACTTATTAGAAAATGAAAAACTTGTAGGGATCATGCTCTTGCTTGGGGGTATTGTGATTATTCTTGTTGAAAAAAAGTATGCAAAAAATATAAAAGATAATAGTTTAGAAGTCACTCAAATTTCGTACAAACAAGCTTGTCTTCTTGGACTCTTTCAAGCACTAGCGATTATCCCTGGAGTATCAAGATCAGGCGCTGTAATAGTTGGAGGGTTGTTGCAAAAGATATCAAGAAAAGCACTTATTGAATTTACTTTTCTTCTAGCTGTTCCTACTATGACCGTTGCCACTCTTTACACAATCCTTAAGAAACATAATGACCTCTCTCTTGATTCTGTAAGCCCTATTCTTATGGGAATAGTAGTCTCATTTATTGTTGCACTTTTTGTAATCCGTTTTGCTCTTGCGTATATCCGCAAACATTCATTTAGTATATTTGGGTGGTACAGAATTATCGTTGGAATTATTGTCCTCATTATACTTTGGTAACAGGACAGCTTGTAGCTTGTAGCGAGACTATACAGAACACTTAATACAATACAAATGCGTGACACCTACGGCGTCACGCATTTATATTGTATTAAGCTGCCTACTACCGGCTACAAGCTAATGGCTGTGTCTTCTATATTTCTTTGCAATTTTCACACGATTAAGTTCTTTTTCAACAAGGCCTTCAAAAAGTGAAAAATCTTCATCATCAACTTTTTCTTCTAGCATAGACTGTGCTCGCTTAAGAGCTTCTTCTGCACGCTCAGCATCAAGCTCATCTACCATCTCACCACGTTCAAGAAGTACCACAACTTCTGTAATACCTTTTATATGTGGACGTACATTCACAAGTCCTTTATACACAGAATAACCAACACCTGACCCACTTTTTCTAATAATCATCTCCCCTGCTTTGATTGTAGAAACGAGTGGTACGTGTTTATTAAGCACAGTAATCACACCACTTGTTGTTGGAAGACTAATACTATCCACGATCTCATCGGTGATAACTTTATCTGGTGTGACTACTTTAAGTTTAAGCATATAGAGATTTGATCGTACCTACTTAGTTGCGATATGTTTTGCAATAACATCATCAATTGACCCTTGCATGTAAAAAGCAGATTCTGGAATATGATCATGCTTTCCTTCGAGAATTTCTTTAAATGATCTTACGGTATCCTCGCGTTTTACATAAATACCTTTTGCACCAGTAAACTGTTCTGCTACGAAGAATGGCTGTGAAAGGAACTTCTGAATACGACGAGCGCGCTGAACAGTCTTCTTGTCCTCATCAGAAAGCTCATCCATACCGAGGATAGCAATAATATCCTGAAGATCCTTGTAACGCTGAAGCACTTTCTGTACACCACGAGCAACATCATAGTGTTCTTGCCCTACGATGTCTGACTGAAGAATTGTTGAACTAGAGTCAAGAGGATCTACCGCTGGATAAATACCAAGTTCAGAGAGTGGACGTGAGAGCACCACAGTTGAGTCGAGGTGTGAGAAGGTTGTTGCAGGTGCTGGATCAGTAAGGTCGTCCGCTGGCACATACACAGCTTGAACAGAAGTAATAGAACCATTCTTAGTTGATGTCACACGTTCCTGAAGTTGTCCCATTTCTGTAGCAAGAGTTGGTTGATATCCTACGGCTGATGGCATACGCCCGAGAAGCGCAGAGAGTTCGGAGCCTGCTTGAGTAAAACGGAAGATGTTGTCCACGAAAAGGAGGAGGTCTTTATTTTCTTCATCACGGAAGTACTCCGCCATAGAAAGTGCAGAAAGTGCCACGCGAGCACGAGCTCCTGGTGGTTCGTTCATTTGTCCGAATACAAGCACTGTCTTGTCGAGCACACCTGACTCTTCCATTTCACGGTAGAGGTCATTTCCTTCACGAGAACGTTCACCAACACCAGCAAAGATTGAGTACCCTCCGTGTTCTGATGCGATGTTACGGATGAGCTCTTGAATCACCACAGTCTTACCTACTCCTGCTCCACCGAAGAGTCCAACCTTACCACCTTTAAGGAAGGGGCAGATGAGGTCAACCACCTTGATACCTGTTTCAAGCACTTCTGCTTTTGTTGATTGCTGATCAAATGTTGGTGCAGCACGGTGAATTGGGTATGTCTTAGCAGTTTTGACTGCACCTTTCTGGTCAATAGGAACACCTGTCACATCAAACATACGCCCAAGGATTTCCTTTCCAACCGGTACCTGAATCGCAGCTCCAGTATCCACCGCTTCCATACCACGAGTGAGGCCATCTGTTGAAGTCATTGCAACTGTACGCACATCATTGAATCCAAGATGCTGCGCCACTTCAAGAGTAAGCGTAGAACCGTCCTCTTTAGTGATAACAAGAGCGTTCTTAAGTGCTGGTACTCCATCCTTAAATGTGATGTCTACGACTGGCCCTACGATTTGTGTAATTGTTCCTTTGTTCATATGTTTGAAATTAATAATATTAATAATATTCCTATTGCTTAAAAGCAAAATGATGAGCTCAACATCTTGAGCACATTATTTTGCTTTTATGCGGAAAGCGCCATGGCGCCGGATGTAATCTCTGCAATCTCTTGCGTCACTGCATCTTGGCGAGCACGGTTGTAGTAGAGCTTAAGATCATCTTGTAATTCCTTTGCATTATCTGTTGCACTCTTCATGGCAAACATACGAGCTGAATGTTCTGAAGCATAACTCTCAAGGATTGCTCCATAAATAATATTATGAATCATCATCGGGATAATACTTGTGAGTACTGCATTTTTACTTGGCTCATATTCATAACGTGGCTCACCGTGGTATGACCTAGGTTCCCCTTCTGAAGAGAACGGGAGCAGCTGAAGTGCTGTTGGAGTAAATGAACTTCCGGAAGTGAAGTGTGTGTAGAGGATTTTTACAGTACCAATTTTCTTTTCACGATACCAATCAACAATAAGTGTTGCTGTAGCGTGTGCATCATCACCTGTAAGAACAGCATGATTAAATGATGCCAGTGTTTCAAGATGAAGTTTCTTGGCAACTTTTTCTGCATACTTACCAAAAGCAATCACCTTAAGATGTTTACGTTTATCTTCTGGGTACTCTTCTAAAAGTTTACGATATACGTTTACGTTATAACTTCCGCAAAGACCTTTATTTGAAGCAATAAGAATAACAACATCTCCTTCTACATGATTTGAAGTGAGAAGATGATGACGAGAAAGAGAATCAAGAGAAATATCATGAAGCACATTCTGAGCCTCCTCGTGGAATGGTCGAAGAAGCATTGCGTTATCGATTGCTTTCTTCATCTTTGCTGCAGAAACCATCTCCATTGTTTTGGTGATTTTCTTTATGTTCCCGACACTTTTGATTTTTTCTTTAATTACTTTTGTTTGCATTTTGTTTACTTCGTAAACCGCAGAAGAACGCAGACTTTACGCGGAATGTCACGGAAAGAATGCATCGCTTGATTTCTATGCGGACCGCTTACTTGATTCTACATATGAAGTGAGTGCTTCTTTAAGTGCAGACTCAAGTTCATCTGACCAATCCTTGTTAAGTGATGCAATAAGATCTTTGTGGGCTGTACTCATAAATGAATGCATTCCTTTCTCCCATACAACAACATCAGGCACATGAACATGATCGATATACCCATTGTTCACTGCATAAATAGATGCAACCTGAAGACCTACAGAAAGTGGAGCGCCGTTTGCCTGCTTAAGCATTTCCCCTGTTCGCTTTCCCCGTTCAATTGTCTTCTTGGTATCAGCATCAAGATCAGAATCAAACTGAGCAAATGATTCAAGCTCGCGATACTGTGCCATAGCAAGCTTCATCTTACCAGCATTTTTCTTCATAGGCTTTGTCTGAGCAGATGATCCCACACGAGACACCGAGAGACCAACATCAATCGCTGGACGCATACCCTTATAGAAAAGGTTAGCGTCGAGGAAAATCTGTCCGTCAGTAATAGAAATCACGTTTGTCGGAATGTATGCTGACACATCACCTGCTTGAGTTTCAATAATTGGAAGCGCAGTGATTGATCCACCTCCTGCTTGTTCGTTACGACGACACGCACGTTCAAGAAGACGTGAGTGTAGGTAAAACACATCTCCTGGATACGCTTCACGTCCTGGTGGGCGCTTAAGAAGCAGTGACATTTCACGGTATGCAACCGCGTGCTTAGAAAGATCATCGTACACAACAAGCACATCCTTCTTCTTGTTCATGAAGTACTCAGCAACCGCTGTTCCTGCGTATGGTGCAAGATATGAAAGTGATGCAGAGTGTGAAGCACCTGCAAGAACAACAACAGTATATTCAAGCGCCCCCGCTTCGCGTAGTTTTTCTACAATCTGAGCAATCTTAGATTCCTTCTGAGCAATGGCAACGTACACACAAATAACTCCATTACCTTTTTGGTTAATGATTGTGTCAATTGCAATAGTTGTCTTACCTGTCTGACGATCACCAATGATAAGCTCACGCTGTCCACGACCAACTGGGATCATGGCATCAATTGCCTTGATCCCAGTTTGCATCGGAACATTTACTGGCTCACGATCCATCACGCCAGGTGCAATTTTTTCTACAAGTTCACGATCCTTAAGACCAGAAAGTGGCTTCCCGTCAACAGGATTCATGAGTGGGTCAACCACGCGTCCAAGAAGTTCTTCACCTACTGGGATTGAAAGCACTCGTTTTGTACGAGTCACCTCCTCCCCTTCACGCACCTGATCTGCACCAGACACAATCACCACACCAACCATGTCAGATTCCAAGTTAAGAGCAAGACCTTTTGCACCAGAAGCAAATGTAAGCTCCTCCATACTTGCACACGAAAGAAGTCCTGAGACTCTTGCGATGCCATCACTTACAGAAACAACGGTACCAAATTCTTCAACTGAAACAGCTGTAGAAGTTTCTGCAATTTTTTGTTCGAGTTCTTTGATTATTTTTTCTACTGACATATTGTTTGGTGATAATTTTGTATTTCTGGCTTTTGTTAACGATTAGTAAGTTGTTTAATGATTCTCTCGGCACTTCCGTCATATATCATTCCTCGCCATCTTGCTTTGAACCCTGCAAGAACATGTGTACTTAGGATAACTTCGTGTTCTGCGGTCTTATCTCCTACAATTCCTTTAATCTTTTGAATTGATTCATCAGAAAGAGGGAATGGTGACTCTATCTGAATACTATCTTTCTTGCCTACTTGCAAAGCAACTTGCATAAGTGCCTGTTTAATAGAAGGGAGTAACGACAACATTTTATACTTACTAAGCAAAGAAACCACCTCACGTAATGTTGTGCGTTCTTCGATAATAAGCATTGCAAGTTTACGAGAAAGTGACATATCGACTATGGTGGATTATGCACTCATGCGAGCTATTAGTGCATCATTTTCTTCTTTTGTCATCTCTTTTGCTAACGTTTTTGCATACAATGACGCAACAAGGTGTGGAGCTTTTTGAGCAAAAGCTTTTTCAACAGTTGCGTTGAGAGCTTTTTCTTCTTCGTCGAGTTTTTCTTTACGAAGAGCGATTGACGCTTGTGCTTCTTGCTCAAGGGTGGCAGTCACCTCACGAGCAAGTGACTCTGCATTTCCTAAAATAGCATCTTTTTCTTTGTGTGCTCCTTTGATGATTACATTTTTCTCCTCTTCTGCGTTTGCTAATTTACGCTCAGCTTCATGAGCTTGTGTAAGGCCGCGTTCAATAATACTCTCTCGTTCACTGAGAGTCTTTCCAATTTTTCCAAAGAAAAATTTATTGAGAAGGAAAAGGATAATAAGGAAGTTTACAAAGTTAGCAAGTGCAACATGCCAATTAAAACCTACTGATCCTAGAATGTTAAGAATTTCATTCATACAATTACAAGGCAATAAGCAAACTGCAATTAGTAATTAGGTGACCCCTATTGCTAGTTGCTTTTTACTCTTTGCTGTTTGCTTTTACTTAAGAAGGAAGAATGCAACAAGCGCGAAGATCGCTGTTGTTTCTGTCATCGCAACTCCAATGATCATCTTAGAGAAAAGTGATCCTTCGATATCTGGGTTACGTCCGATTGCCTCCATGGTTTTACCAACGAGATATCCTTGGCCGATAGCAGTTCCTATCATGGCTAAGATACACATTCCTTTTGCGATATAAATTGCTGCTTCTGGTGTCATATAATAATAGATTGTTAGATTATAGATGATAGATGATAGATAGATACAAAAAAATATGTAAAAACTAAACAACTTTCACCATTTCAATAAAAATTCGCCTTTGTGAGGCTGATATGTGCAGTATAGCAAATATTTATAAAATTAACATCTGTACATAAAAAAAACGAGGCGACTTTCGTCGCCTCGTCACCGCGTGGGTTGAATATTTCGCCGCATTGCTGGCTTCCCCTTTCTCGAGCACAGGCCCGGTAAAAAGAACAAGAATTTTAGTATATCAAATACACAGAATTTGTCAAGGGGCTTGTATTCACCCCCTGATTTTAATGATGCTCGCCGCCTTCTTTTTTAAGAACAAGAGAATAGTACACCGTCACGAGTGCGACGAATACGATAGATTGAACGACACCAACGAGAACCCCCATCCCCATCCAAATAGCTGGAACACCAAAGGCAAAGGCACCAAGAAGAATCACGGTAAGTACTTCATGTGCAAAAAGATTACCAAAAAGACGAAGTGAGAGTGAGAGCATCTTTGCAAGCTCAGAAATAATTTCAATAAGACCAACCAAGAAGCCGATTATTGCAACTGACCCCTCTCCTATTCCTTTTCTAAAACCTGTAACAACCTGTTTAATCTGAATAAAGTGTGAGAGATACCCAAAAACTCCCTGCTGTCGCATGCCAACAATCTGCATCGTAAGTACAACAGCCATAGCAAGACCAAATGTTGTATTAAAATCAGTTGTTGCTCCTCGGAAAAGCGGCACATGCTCACCATTAATTACTACAGAAAAACCAGAAATACCAGGCATCATCGGAAGTAGGTTAGCAACGAGAAGATACACCATGAGCGCTCCAACATACGGGATGACTACTTTTGCTTTTTCCTTTGTTCCAACAATAGACGTTATGAACGCTGCAATTTGCTCATACAACACTTCCATGAGGTTCTGGAACTTTCCTGGAATAAGTTTTGATTTTGAGACAGCGACACAGAGAGCAATGAGAAGAATAGTAATGAAAAGAATAGTGATTGAAGATGTGGCAATTGTAAAAGGACCAACACTACCAAGCGTAGGCGCAGCTATTGTTGGTATCTCTTCATGAACACGAAGAATACTAGTATTTTCAGTTACCGTATGGCCAACTTCATGTTGCTCTGTTGTTATTTCCTGTATTGTCTCTTCCATAATGAAAGATATTCTACCATATGATATTGCTTGTAGCTATTAGCCT
>CAZJDZ010000007.1:22125-51294 GCA_964544935.1 uncultured Candidatus Saccharibacteria bacterium
GTAGCCTGTAGCCTGTAGCCTGTAGCCTGTAGCCTGTAGCCTGTAGCCTGTAGCCTGTAGCCGAAATTATATGAAATACCAAATACAATACAAATGCGTGACACCGTAGGTGTCACGCATTTGTATTTAAGCTAAAGACTACTAACTAATATCTACAAGCTATACACTTATCTTGCTAGCGCTTCATCAAGCACTGCCTTGAAATACTCGTATGGTCGTGCACCGTCAATGAGTGCCACAACTTCATATCCTTTTTTAGTCTTAATCAATACAAATGATGCCGGTGTCCCCTGCACTCCAGCGACAGTACCATCTTGAATTGATGCGTCAACAACATCACTTGATTCCTGTGACAGCATGCATGCATTGAATGTTTCCTGATTTACACCTATGTTCTTTGCAAGTAGTTCTTTTTGTCCACTAGGAAAAACCATATTCTGCCTCTCATACTTATAATCAAAAATACTTGTTACATATTCTTCTCGCTTAGTAGCTCCAAGATTCTTACCAACACAATAGATTGCTCGTGATTCTTCAAATGCATTTTTGTGAATCTGTGTAAGTGGAAAAAAACGATAGACAAAACCAATTTTGGAAGCGTACTCAGCTTTAATTTTTTTAATAGTTGGACTAAGTTGTGCACAAAATGGGCACTCTGTATCTGAATACTCGACAAGAATAACATCACTCTTTGTATTCCCTGTTATAAGATCAGATTCGTCGATTGATCTCCCACTGAACATAGTTACTGTATTTTTTTGCGCACCTGACGAAGAAGCGATAATCGCACCATATACAATATGAGAAAAAGAAAGAACAAGTGCGGCAATGATAATAGCGACCGGAGTTGTAAGAGGTATTGTGTTAAAGAATTGTTTAATTTTTTGCATATCGTTTATACTATAGTGTACTTAATCATACCATGAATAAAAAGAAGCTTCCTAGAATTTCAAGAACCATGTTCAAGCATATTGTTTTTTCTGGTCTTTTGGAATTTGGCCCTGTAATTCTTTTTCTTGCTTCGTTTGAACATGTCAAAATCTACGAGTCGACGATCATTCTCATGATTGCAACAATCATCTCAACGTTTGCCACGTATCGACTTCAAAAACGCATTCCATATCTTGCGCTCTATGTTGCGATGATCACTATAGTTTTTGGCTATATGACACTCCACTTTAGAAATGTGAAGTTCATTCAAATGCGTGACACTCTATACGACGCAACATGTGCGCTTACCCTTATCATCGGAATTCTCCTTAATGTGCCATTTTTTAAACTTGTTTTTGATAATGTTATCCCTATGACATTACGTGCATGGAATAAACTTACTCATTTATGGATTGGATATTTCATACTTATTGCTGTCGCAAATGAAATTGTACGAAGAACATATCCACTTCATATATGGTTTGATTTCAAAGGATGGATAGTTTTTGCTACTGCCGTTTTTGGATTAACAGCGTTGTACTTGAGTTACGAAGAGAAAGAAAGCAGTCCGTAACTCGAGAAACTTAGCTTCGAAGACATTCAAAGCCAGCAAGCGTAGGATGCTGTAGCTGAGATTCTACCGGATGCAAAATGATATACAAATACGCGACGACCTTCGGTCGTCGCGTATTTGTATCCCCTTCCGCGTATGTCTGCGTCTATTCCGCCACCTTAAGCGTAAAGCTATTTGACCTCAAAACTTGCTCGCACTATTGCAGTAATTTTCTTCTCAATAGTTGATGTATCATATGCTCCATAATCACTTACATCAGTGCTATTTTTTTGAGTTACTTGAAATACTCCTTGAGATGCATCTTTCACGCCTCCAATACTGTCCCCTGTACTTTTAGCAATTGCGACAGCTCTCTCTTTAGCATTAGAGGAAGCTTCTTCAAGAAGTTCTGCGCGTATATCTGCAAGTTTTGTATAAAAGAAATCAACAGATACAGTCTGTACCTGAACACCTAGTACTGATAATTCTGTTGGGGCATTTAAAGAGAGATCGCGAATTGTGTTAACATCTTCACTCTCAATAATGATTGCCTGATTGAGACTATATGTAAAAAACCCAGAACACTGCTGGCGACCAGAGTTATCGTACATGACCTGACTTTGTGACTGACAAATCACGGTCTGAGTAAGTGGTTGTACGGTAATTGATTTTGCATCAATACCATGATTTGTTAGATACTTTACTGTTACCAATTGCAGTTCTTTCATCTGCTTCGCTACATATGTATAGTTTTCTTGTGTTGCTTGTTTAGTGATAATAAAATTCCATTTTGCTGCATCACTTTCCACAATACGCTCTGCAGTACCTGTCACAGAGATTGCATTATGACTATTGATACTCGAAAGTCCTCCTGCAAGGACAAAAGAACTAATAACCCATGCGATACTAATAAGTACACCAAAAGCAACAATATTATTTTTAAGAAGTTCTTTTAAATTATTCATATACGTTAAATATAATATTAAGTATATACCTAAGAAGGGCTTTACAACAAGTAAGTTCAGTTGTAGAATGCACCTGTGGTTAATAGGTACAAAACCAAAACACCACAAGGAGACATCCTGATACAACAAGATGTCACAAAAAATAGCATTTACATAACGAGGTTCCCATGTTACAAACAGCACCTGCAGTGGCAGGAAGAAGAAAAATGAGTGAAGAAAAGCTTGCTCGTGTTCGTGACACAATGACCATTGAAAGGATCAAGCAGATCATTTCGACGGCATCAGATCGAAACGAGGGCTTCACTATTCAAGTTGTGAGCCGTCGCGTACATAGCCGAGCCGCTACAGTTTCGTTCAAGAACATGACGCCAAGTCACGTCTGCATCACACTAGACGGGCGCTACGGTTTCTGTGCCGAAGGACGAAGCTACATCACAACAAGTCCTGACAATGGTCTTGTATTCATGAATTGGCTCAGCGACGCGAACAACAAAGGCCCAAAAAAAGAAGAATATAGTCAGCCAACTTGCGAGTTCCGGCAGACCAACTAGCTGTTCAATCAGCAACAAAGACGAGCCTTGTGCTCGTCTTCATTTATTGTATATATCAAAAAAGAAATTATCTGCTATCCACCAGAACTTCCTGCGTATGCTCCTTTGGTTTTACTGATTCATAGATTTTTGCAAGATTTCCCTTTTCATCAATCAAAAAACTCATACGTTCAATTCCCATATATTCTCTACCCATAAACTTTTTCTTTTTCCATACACCGTATGCTTCACATGTAGTTCCATCAACATCCGCAAGAAGTGGGAAAGGGAGTCCAAATTTCTCAGCAAATTTTTTATGACTTTTTACAGTATCTTTACTGACACCAAGAACCACAAGTCCTGCCTCGACTAACGCTTTATAATTATCTCTAAAGTTACATGCTTCAGTAGTACACCCTGGAGTATCATCTTTTGGATAAAAATAAAGGAGTACTTTTTTACCTTGATACTGTTCTAATGTGTGAGTCTTTCCATCCTGATCTTCTAAAGAAAATGTTGGGACTTTTTTGTTGAGTTCTATCATGTAAGAAAGTATACCATCTTCTTAATCGTTCATTTTCTATACACACTTTTTACAGACGCCGTAGATTTCGAGTGAGTGTGTTATCGTAGTTTTAAACTTTTTGCTCTTACGCAGCATCTTTTTTACTGCATCATCGACAGATACTCCTTCTATTTTTTCTATCGTTTCGCATTTACTGCACACAAGCTGATGAGAAGCTCTTCCTGTTTCTAATTCATAATGAGCATGACCATGATTAAAATCAAGACGACGTAGAAGCCCTGCTTCATGAAGAGAGGAAAGGTTGCGATACACTGTCGCTTGATCAATATTTTCTTTTTTACGAAGGATATCAACAAGCTCATACACAGTGATTGGCTGCTTAACTTTTGCAACAGTAGCAAGTATAAGAAGACGGTGCCCTGTTACCCTAAGCCCTGCTTCTTGTACCATTGTTTGTAATTCTTCCTGCGAGTAGACTGCCATAATACTTCTCATTCTATCACAGGCACTCATTGTTGCAAATAGTTCGCAAAGAATGTAGACTATAACTCTATGGTTTCAACCTCTTCCACAATCTCATTTATACTCATGCTCATATCTGCGAGCGCGCTTCCACTTTTGGCATTTCTTGCACTTTTACTCAGAAGAAATCTCTTTCAAGGGAAGCTTAAGCTTATATTTCTTAGTATAGGGCTCGGACTTCTTCTTTTTACAGTATTTGACACCTTTAAGGAACATGGGGAGGACTTTAATTTACTTGATGGAGTCGCAGCACTTATCACTGCAGGAGTAACACTGTTTATTCTTTCGCATTTTAATCACACCCATGCTCACGCCCGTGAAGAAGGTGGAGCAAAAGGAATTATTATCAGTGAAGCATTTCATTCACTTATTGATGGGGCAGTGATCGGAGCAACATATCTTGTGAGTCCGCTTCTTGGCTATGCCGCAACAATTGGAATTATTACTCATGAACTTCCAAAAATTATTGGGACAATCACAGTACTACGAAGTTTTGATCTTTCTATTCGCAAAACAATTCTTTATGCTATCTTTGCGCAAATTGGCTCCCCTGTTGCAGCTATTCTTGTCTATGTTCTTGGTAAACATATTAACAACAAACAATTCCATGCGCTTGAAATTGCAAGTGTTTCTTCTTTGGCTGCTATAGTTCTCTGGATTATTTATCTTGAAGTTAGATTCCATAGAAAACATTCAGATTCTCATAGTCATCCCCACTAACCTCTAGATTTTTGAAAGAACTTGACAAATAATTTGTACATGCTATAATTGTAATTGGGTGGGTAGTTGTAGAGCTACTTGAGAACACGTTAGATAGGTTTTCTGTCGTGACTAGGTGGTCGTAAGGACTTCCAACGCCAGCGACTGATTTTAATATCAAAAAAACCTTCTTGGATTTCCTTGTATCTTGGTATTGTGTATTACAAGTAAAACCAGTACATGGGGAAAGTGTTGAAAGCTAGAGATTCGGCTTTGAAATGTGGTGCAACCATACGTTCAGCTTTATTTTGCGAGTGAGATGCCAAACATCTCCTCAAGCAAGTTCCTGCTACCCACCCACCTTCCATGGACCACTCAATTGAGTTGGTCCATTTTCTTTTTTATACACAAATTGCCCCATTTGCTTTTGCATTTTTCTACCATCTACAAGCTAAGCGATCTATATTCTGTCGTCTACCTAATAATTCCCCCACCGATACACTTCTCTCCATCATAAAGCACGAGCGACTGACCAGATGCTTTGGTTATCTCTCCTTCCACAACCTTCATATGGGTTGCATCTACCACTTCAACTTTTGCGAGTGGTGCACGATATCTTGCACGAGCTTCAAATATATCTCCTTTAGTTATTGTCTGTGTCCAATTTGTTTGATCAAGCACAAAAATTTCTCCACTATCTTCTTTGGGAGGTGTGTGTGACACTGTGAGTGTGTTTTTTTCAAAATCTTTTGCAATAACAAAGTATGGGGCATCATCAGTAGTCTTTTTAGCGATTGTAAAACCGTGTCGCTCGCCGATAGTATAGAACATCACCCCTTCATGAGTACCAATAATTTCTCCTTGCTCATTGAGTACATGTCCGTGTTCTTCAGTAATGTATTGTTTAAGAAGTGTCTTAATATCAATTGTTCCAACAAAACACAGTCCTTGGCTGTCTTTTTTCCGACTAACTGAAAGACCATACTTCTCAGCGAGAGTTCGTACATCTTCTTTTTTCATACCACCAACAGGAAAAAGAATTGATGGGAGTAATTCTTTTTTAAGAGTCCACAGGAAATATGTCTGGTCTTTATTCTTATCTTCACTTGTAAGCAGTGTTTCTCCGTCAGTCTTTGCATAATGCCCTGTTGCAACAAAATCTGCCCCCTGCACTTTTGCCCATTTCAAGAATGCACCAAACTTCACTTCACGGTTACACATCACATCAGGATTAGGAGTATGTCCTTTACGGTACTCTTCTATCATGTAATCAATAACACCTTTCTTGTATTCTTCTTCTAGATCAAGAGTTACGAATGGAATATCAAGATGTGCGGCAATACGCATCGCATCTAATCTATCCTCCTTCCATGTGCACTCAATAAAATCTGGTTGCCAGACTTTAATAAACACTCCTGTAACATCATATCCTTGCTGCTTAAGAAGTAACGCAGAAACAGACGAATCAACTCCGCCTGACATTCCTACAAAAACTTTCTTAGCATGTATCATATCTGTAATCTACCATGTGAAGGTACAAAAACAAAAATACCCACATGTGGGTATTTTTATTTTTTTGGATTAATAAATTTTTATTGTGTAACAATACTCCCCACGATCGGGTCGACAGTTTCTGCATCCGCCTTTCTACTTTCTACAACAAGAAGCCATTGTCCATCATCTGACTTAGCAACACGCCACACTGACCGCTCTGACTCAACAACTTCCCATTCACGTGAACCAACCGCAACTACTCCCTGTGAGTTAATAACTTTTACCTGAGGAGCAATAACCTTAGTAATATAGTCAGTAGGTGAATACCCTCGTCCACCTTCAAAACTGAAATACATTTCAAAAAGTGGTTTTGCAACTGCGTCAGCAACTTTTACAAGTGCTCCATCCTTTTCAATAGTAGTCGTAGCACCCTCTGGAAGATCAAATCCGTATTCGAGTAGATTCTCTCCTTCAAAATTTCTTGTAACATTACCAGTAAAAGAAGTCATCATAGCTAATTCTGATTCATCTACAGCTGAAGCATTACGCTTCGCCATCTGACTATTCGCTACATACAATACAGCACAAAGAGCAACAACGCCTATAACAATCGGTACATATCTTTTCATATGCACATAAGTATACGCCTCTTTACAAAACATGCAAAAACACATATTTTTATATATGTAAATGGCTATCTCCAAATAAATACCCTGTTTCAAAGTCAGAACTATTATTTTTATTTTTAAACTTTTCCTTGTAATAGTCGTGTTATTTCTTTGCTAAGAAATGCACTTCATCTCGCCTGCCCGGCTCCGAGAAACTTTTAAAAGGAAAAGTTTTGAAGTGATGAAATATACATAAAAAATAGAAACTTGAAATTCAAAACAACTTTTATATATCCAAACTAAAAAATTACATTAAAAAACTATTTGTCCGCTTTATTCGAAAGTCTTTCTCGTAACACTTCAAGCTCATCACGAAGTATTGCAGCAGTTTCAAAATCAAGAATCTTCACAGCTTCTTTCATTTGTTTTTCTTTAAGCTTAAGTAGCTTATCTGGATTCTTGGCAAAGAGTTTTTGATCAACACGAAGTTCTTCATTCACTGCCTTCTCATGGTTTGTCTGAAGCTCCTCAGTAATATCTTTGATATTTTTAATAATTGTTGTCGGAGTGATACCATGTTCTTTATTGAAAGCTTCTTGAATAGCCCGGCGGCGGTTAGTCTCACCAATTGCTCTATCCATTGAACCTGTCATAACATCAGCATACAAAATCACGCGACCGTTCGAGTTACGAGCAGCGCGACCAATAGTCTGAATGAGTGATGTCTCAGAACGAAGAAACCCTTCTTTGTCAGCATCAAGAATTCCAATGAGTGTCACTTCCGGAAGGTCAAGGCCTTCACGGAGAAGGTTTACCCCAACAAGACAATCAAAGTCTCCTTTGCGGAACTTGGTAAGAATCTGAATACGTTCCATTGTCTTCACATCAGAGTGCAGGTACTCAGCTTTTACTCCTTGTTCTTTAAGATATTCAGCTAAGGACTCAGCCATCTTCTTAGTGAGTGTTGTCACAAGTACACGCCCACCTTTCTTTACAGCCTTCACAGTTTCTTCAATAAAATCATGTACCTGACCTTTGTATGCTCCATCAGCACCAACTTTGCGAAGTTCAAGTACCGGATCAAGAAGTCCTGTTGGACGGATAATTTGTTCGACGATTTGTTCCGACTCTTCTCTTTCATATTTACTTGGCGTCGCACTTACATAGATAACATCCCCCACTCTCTCCTCAAATTCTTCGTAGCGTAACGGACGATTATCCTTAGCACTAGGAAGACGAAAACCATATTCAACAAGTGTCTGCTTACGAGATTGATCACCCGCATACATGCCGTGTAACTGTGGAAGTGTTACGTGTGATTCATCAATCACGGTGAGAAATTCTGGATTACCATTTTTATCATGAGGGAAATACTCAAGCAGTGTGTCCGGTGCAACCCCTGGTGCCTTTCCTGAAAGATGCCGTGAGTAGTTTTCGATACCCTGACAGAACCCAACTTCACGAATCATCGCAACATCATACCGAGTGCGACGCTTGAGACGTTCTGCTTCAAGAATTTTTCCTTCCTTGTCATATTCTGCAAGTCGTTCTTTGAGTTCTTGTTCAATAGTCTGTACAGCACGTTCTCGTGTTGGTACGTCTGAAATAAAGTGCTTTGCGGGGAAAATAAAATAATCATTAACCACTTCTATAAGTTTCATGGAAACAGGGTCAACAGTTTGAAGATGAGAAATTTTTCCTCCTGCAATTTCTATCTGAAGCATAACCGTTTCTGAAATTGGCATAATGTCTATTCGATTACCAAGTGCTCGGAATGTCCCTGGTGAAAGATCAGCATTGGTGCGTTCATAATAAATAGAAACAAAACGCTGCATAAGACTAATCTTCGTAGCACTCTCTCCAACAGAGAGACGGATATTTTCTCGCTCATAATCCTTAGGTGATCCAAGACCATAAATACATGATACTGAAGCTACAATGATAGTATCTGAACGAGTAAGGAGTGCCTGAGTAGAGGCGTGACGGAGGCGATCAATTTCTTCGTTTATCTGTGCATCTTTTTCAATATACGTATCAGTCACAGGCATATATGCCTCTGGTTGATAGTAGTCGTAGTACGATACGAAGTAGTGAACTGCAGCATCAGGAAAAAATGTACGAAACTCTTGTGCAAGCTGAGCTGCAAGCGTTTTGTTATGTGCAATAACAAGCGTTGGCTTCTGAATCTGATTAATTACATTTGCAATGGTAAATGTCTTTCCTGTTCCTGTAGCGCCTAAAAGCGTCTGACGCTTCATGTTTTTTTTAAGTCCATCAACAAGCCCTTTGATGGCTTTTGGCTGATCTCCTTTTGGTTCAAAACCTTGAATTGCAAAAAGATTTTGTTTTTTATTGCTGTGAATAGGATTACTTGACATGATCAATATACAATTATAGCATACATCTATACCAATTGCCTTGGAGGCATCATGGAGCCAGCTCCTTTTCATTTCGACCTAAACCCTTACCTCTTCACAGGGATCTTTGAGGCTCTGGGGAAGTTTGCCGACATTTTGATTGCAGTGTTTTTGCTCTTTGTTCTTACGATACTTTACGGGAGCAGACACACCAAGACAGAGCAAACCCACAAAGAGATAGGTCTTGTTTCGAGAGAATTTCTCGTTGCGCTCCTTCTCTTGTTGATTGTGTCACTTGTCTTCTACTATGTCCCTTCTCTGCGAGGGATCATCATTCTCTTAGTGGTTGTCATCACACCTTCCGTGCTCATACTGTGGCTGATCGCAAGAAAGAGCCGGTAACCATCAACACTTGAGCAACAGAAAGTGACAATACCTCCAAATGAAAAAGCGCCGCATACACTGCAGCGCTTTTCTTTTGTACAACTACTCTGTCATAAGAGGTCCCACGATCATAGAACCGAGAATTGAAAAAGCTTTACTTGAATGCACTCCTGTACCTCCGCGAGTTCGAAATCCTGTTGTAGCATCTTGCCCACAGAAGTTAGTGATGGGAGTTTTACCACCTGGATGCATCGGAATATAACTGGCAACTGAATAGACTTTGTCTTCAATAATAATCCAACAGTCAGATATAGATGCATGCTTTGCAACCTCAGCGGAAGTTAACTTTGGTTTTTGAGGAGGAGTTACTGGTTTTTCTGGAGTTACCTGAGGTTTCTCAGGGGTTTGCTCTACAGGTTTTGTAGTTGTTACTTGTTGTACTTCTGTAGAGCTAGCAACCTGCACCTCCTGCTGTAGAGCTACCTGCTCAATTTGTAGACGATTACTACGACTGATATATCCTGCAACAGCAACGAAAATAATAATACTTAAAGATACAGATGCAATTATGGTAAAAAATGTTTTCATTGACATATAATTATTGAGGAAGTGAGAATTTTTCTAAGTAGATATTTTTTTTCTTAACACCAAACATGTTTAGCGACTCTGTAAGTGCTGCCATCATGGAAGGCGGGGCACAGAGGAAGAAGGTTCTTGTTGTCACATCTTTTACATCTCTCACAATACCCTCACCGGTAACATACCCTGTAGTATCACTTGGCACAAGATGAAAAACAAAAGATGGATGTTTTTGCATGACAGCAGTAAAAAGTTCTTGATATACAGCATCTACTTGAGTATGAACAGAATAGTAGAAATCGACTGTATAATCAATTGTTTCTTGTCTATAAAGATCTTCTGCCATACGTACAAATGGCGTAACACCGATTCCTCCAGCAATCCATACTTGAGATCGTGCTCCATATCCATAATAGAATTCACCAAACGGTCCTTCAATGTGTGCAATATTTCCAACCTGAAGACTTTCAAGAGATTTTCTATACCCGTCAACACCACGTATAATAATACGAATTTCTCCAGTATCTTCGATACCACTAATAGTGAATGGTTGTTCTTCATCTGAAACAGATTGAGAATCAACAAATGAGACAACTACAAATTGACCCGGGACGGAAGTTATTTTTTTACCCATAGGACTAAGTGTTATTTCAAAAATATGCTGCCCAATAGTTTCAATACACGAAACAGTATACGTATAATGAGGAGTAAAAAATTTCCTGAGTACTAGCGTGTACACAAATGCAATAAGTCCAATCGCTGCCATTCCTAAACAAGAATACTTAAGTACTAGATCAGTTTGAATAGTACTTGGAACCAAAAACATATGGAGGACTCCTAAGAAAAAAGCAAACCCCATGAAGTGATATGCATTTTTAAGTGCACGGTATGAAAACATAATTCCTAAAGAAGTAATACCCACGATGAGAAGCATCAGTGCAGCTGAATAGATGGCAAACATTTTTGGAAGTGTTTTATTGATAGGTACAAAATACTGCAAAATATCCTGTGCAGAAATTCCCACAGAACGAACAGCAAGAACAAGCGGATGTACTACAAGCAGTGTAAACGCAATAAAACCTACATACTGTCGAACAACAACTAGTCTCTCTAAGCCTCCAAAAAAATATTCGATATACCTATGACGAATATTCAAGATGAGTACAACTGCAAAAAGTTGTGCTCCAATAATCCCTGTTCCTTGTCCTACAAGAGTCATCATAGATGTCGTTGCAAATGGTGTATGGAACAACCATGAGATGCATGGCACCCCTACAACGAGAGTAAGTATTGGCACCCAAAGTAGACGAGAGATAGTACGAGGAAGTATCATACGTAGTTACATTAAAAAACAAATAAAGGAAATAGATACTCACGAAGTGGTCCACTCCAAAATATGTAATTATAATACCATAGTATAGCTACCCACATAATTCCCCATCGTACGATATACAGCTCAAACATTTTTCCATACTTTGTTTTTGAAAACCTAAAAAGCATATACAAAATAAAAATAAGAGGAGGGGTAAATATAAGCTGCATTCCCCATCCACCCCATGACATATCCATGGTCCAGTTAGGGGCAAGAAATGTAAGCAACATTGGATTAACAAAGTTTGGTCCATTACATATTCCTTCTATACATTCTTTCGCACCGTGAGGACCAAACAAAAAAGCAAGGAGAACATACGAAGTGTATCTATTTATTTTTTCAGAAGGCATAGCATTACTCCATGTATAGAGAAGAGCTACGAATTTTTTTACTAGTGTCATTACCTTTAAGGATACCATACGATATTGCGTACGTTGGTCACATGGAGAACCATTGACTCACGCTCTATAGAAAAGGTACTATGGCGTAACTGTGTCACAATGGAGAAGTCAGGTGAACACTGTTATAACCTTTGTCACTATTTGGGGGATTGCTGCTCTTTTACTAGCACTTATTTACAGATTATATAGAAACAAAAAAATATCTGGAAAACGTGCAAGTGTTTTTGCTACATATGTTTTCATCGCAAGAGGAATATTGATGATGCTCTTGGCTGGCTCATTTCTTCACGATGTATACAAAGAATATACCGAGGAGTCTAGGGAATCGTCACTTGAATCATTTGAAACAATTCTAGCAAAAGAAGAGGAACACTTACGAGAAGAAGCTAGAAGAATCGATAGGATGCTCAACGAAGAAAAAAAGAAGTTCGAGAAAGAATACGAACTCCTGTTACAGCACTGAACAATCTCGCAAGAGGAACTCAGTGCTTTTTGTTTACAGCAATTACAAGCAAAAATATCTTTTATTACTTGTAGTACCTTTTTATAAAATCATTTTTGAATTCCATAAACGTTCCTGCAAGAATATGTTTTCGTGCGTCTTCGCAGAGAACAGTAAGGAACTTGAGGTTATGTATTGAAGCAAGTGTCGCCGCAAGCATCTCATCTGCTCTAAAAAGATGAGAGACATATGCCTTTGTGTACCCATGTGTATACCATGAAGCATCATCAGAAAGAGGTGACATATCATCCTTATATTTTGCATTAGTAAGATTGATACGACCGTCACGAGTGTAGATCGCCCCATTACGCGCAATACGAGTTGGCGCAACACAATCAAACGTGTCTATTCCATTTTCTATACCAAGTAAAATATCATACGGCTCCCCAATACCAAGTAAGTGTCGTGGCTTCCCTTCTGGTAAAATTTCGTTAACCCACTTCACGGCTGTTGCCATGTCTTCTTTAGTAAAACTACCCCCTATTCCATACCCATCAAAATCCATCGCACCGAGAACTCGAGCTGACTCTTTACGAAGTTCTTCATATGCCCCACCTTGCACAACACCGAAAAGTGCCTGCTGCATACCTGTAGCAGATGAGACTCCTAATCGCTTATGCTCAGCAAGACTTCGTGCTGCCCATGCATGGGTGCGAGCAACTGCTTTCTTTTGATATTCAATTGGAGCAAGTGGTGAAGTACACTCATCAAATGCAAAAAACATGTCAGCTCCAAGATTGTGCTGTATTTGCATACTTCTCTCTGGTGTAAATCTGTGTTCACTCCCATCAATAATAGATTTAAAGGTTACTCCATCATCATCAATATGTGCCAATCGTTCATGAGTCTTTTCTTTTTCTTGTTCAGTTGTTTCTCGTTTACTTAGTTCATCTGATGTAGCGATCTTACTCACACCATGACCAATCGCTTGTCCAAGTGAAAATACCTGGAACCCTCCTGAATCTGTAAACGTAGGACCTTGCCACCCCATCATCTTAGCGAAGCCTTCATGACGAGCAACAAGTTCATCTCCTGGTTGAAGATAGAGATGGTATGTATTAGCGAGCACACATTGTGAACCAACTTTATCTCGCACATCATCGATAGTTAATGCTTTAACTGTCGCCTTGGTTCCTACAGTAATAAAAGCTGGTGTCTGTATATCTCCATGAGGAGTATGAATCACTCCCGCTCGAGCAAGCGGAGCTTCTTCTGATTTCTTTTGTATCTCAAATGAAAATGACATATGTACTACTCTACCACATGTTTGTTATTTTGACTTATCAATAAAAATATTGTAGTGTGCATATTAATCAGTTCCTTTTCATTCACCTTCATCTAGGAGCTTGCCATGGCCATGCCAGTTGCACTTGCTCTTACAGAAGAGCTGGATATATATACCCCTTGTATAACTAATCATGGGAACAAGCAAGAAGCGAAGTTGTTTGAGCGCATGCTTTTCTTAGTGAAGGTGACTCTTACAATCACCTCCCGGCACTTCACAAAGCCTCAACAAGAAAAAGTTATCTCTGCACTCCGTTTCTCTGCAAAACATCATGCTGGAATTCGTAGAAAAGATGGAGTAACTCCGTATTTCATGCATCCACTTGAAATTGTTTACCTTCTTCACCAAATGGAGGTCTACGATTTTAAGATCATGGTCGCTGCAATTCTTCATGATGTTGTCGAAGACACCAAAGTAACACTCAAAGAAATAGCTAGAAACTTTGGATCAGCAATACGAAATATTGTTGACCTTATAACAAAACATCCTGATTCTATAAGAAAGTGGCGATACTGGTCACTCATGAAAGAAGAGCCTGACCTTAACTGTAGATGGCGAGTAATTGTTCTTAAGTTTCTAGACAGAATTCACAACATGATGACACTGTGGGCTCTTCAAGAAGAAGACCAGAAGAGAAAACTTCAAGAAACCGTTCAGGAGTTTCCAAGTCTTTACAAAGTGCTTGTACGTACTTTTATAAAACTACACAAAAAGGGAACACTGAAGAAGCGTAACCCCAACCTTCCATTTCGTCTTAATAATCGACTCTACTATGAGATGGGACGCTACGAATCACTACTACCTCATTGAGCTTGCACTATGTATATGTGCAGGCTCTCTTTCTTTAATTGTTATTTATTTTTCTTATACTGTTGAAGCAATAACATCAACAAGTTCTGTATCAAACATACTCGGTAAAATATTTTCTGTATTTAGCTCTTTCACATGAGATGCAAGTGCGTGAGCAGCTTTGGTAAACATACTAATTTCAAATTGTTTAATATCGTTATCAAGCACACCTTTAAACAATCCAGGGAAGATGAGTGAGTTGTTGAGTTGATTAGGGTAATCACTACGGCCTGTTGCGATAATAAATGCACCTGCTTCCTTTGCTTCTTCTGGCATAATCTCTGGAACAGGATTTGCAAGTGAAAAAATACTTGGACGCTCTGCCATAGACCTCACCATGTCTTTAGTAACAGTATTTGGTTTAGAAAGTCCAATGAAAATATGTCGTCCAATCATAGCGTCTGCAAGTGTGCCTTCTTGTGATGTAGCTGTACTTGCTGAGAGTAGTTCTTTCTTTTCTTTTGTGAGGTCATCACGTCCGTCATGAATAATTCCTTTACTATCGCAAAATAAAATATCTGTAATGCCGTATGCAAGTAATAGTCTTGAGACCGCAACACCCGCTGAACCAACACCATTGACGACAATTTTTACCTCTTCTTTTGTTAGTTCTCTTAACTTCAGTGCATTGATTACTCCCGCAAGTACAACAGTTGCTGTCCCCCACTGATCATCATGCATTACAGGGATACTCAATTCTTTACGAAGTCTTTCTTCTATTTCAAAACATCGTGGAGCTGCAATATCTTCTAGATTAACAGCGCCAAAGACTGGCGCAATTTGTTTTACTGCCTTGATAATCTCTTCTGTATCTTGAGTATCTAAACAAATAGGAAATGCATCCACTCCAGCAAAACTTTTCAGTATTGCAGCCTTACCTTCCATAACAGGAATAGCGGCAAGTGCTCCTAAATTGCCAAGACCAAGGATTGCAGAGCCGTCGGAAATAATAGCAACTGTATTTCGTTTCAGTGTATACTCGCGAGCAAGCAACGGATCACGTGCTATCTCACGGCACACTTGAGCTACCCCTGGAGTATATGCTCGGGCCAAATCATCTCTATTTTCTAATGGAACTTTTGTAGCAAGTCCTATCTTACCTTTGTGTAACCTGTGAAGTTCTAATGCTTCTTGATTGTAATCATGATTCATACGTATGATAATTTTTATATATTAAATAACTTCACATTTATTTCTCACCTTCTTCTCGAGTGTCTCTATCTCTTGTTTCATTTCAATAACAAGTTCCAACATTTTTTCAACATCACTTTTCTCAAGCTCAACATCTTCAATTGCTCGTTCAATAATTTTTTTATCATGTTTTAAACCTGACATAATAATCGAATCACCAACAAAAACTGAAACAAATAATCCTGTAGAAAGCAGAACTACTACCCCAATCACAATTGACCCTCCAGAAGAAAATAGTATCCCTGGAATTCCTCCGAATGATTCATAATAATCTGCCATATGCCAAACACCTCTCCAAAAAAGAACAATTCCTGCTCCTCCAATAAAGGTATATATAAATGGATGACGTGCCAATCTCCCTCTAATACGATCCTCCATTTTGTCAAACAAGTAATACACGCTATCAATTATCTTCATAATACAACAAGTATATCGTAAATTATATATACATGTATACAAATGTTTAATTTTTTAATAGTTCAAGTTAAAGGTATACTCATATAATAATGCTATCAATCAAAAAAATACTCCCAACAATAGTATATGGTGGATCAGATGGGGCGGTAACGACATTCTCTGTGATGGCTGGTGCGTACGGCGCAGGACTTCACCCAAACATTATTATCATTCTTGGTTGTGTCAATATTGTGTCTGATGGCTTCTCTATGGCATCGGCGGACTTTTTGTCTGAGGAATCCAAAATGGGCTCAACTGAAAAGAAGTCTTTATCTCAAGCAATTGTCACTTTTTTTGCATTTGTATTAGTTGGTCTTATTCCAATTTCTCCATTTCTTCTTAATCTTATAACTCCACTTCCTGTAAGTAATTTTTTTCTCTCAATACTATTAACTATTCTAGCATTTACAGGTATTGGGTATATCCGTGGAGTAACGCTTAAGAAAAATAAAATCCTTATGGTACTTCAGTCTGTTGGCATGGTTGTATTATGTGCAGGTGTTGCATATTTTGTTGGACAAACAGTAGCAAGCGCTCTTGGCTAACAAAAATCTCTCCATACTGGAGAGATTTTTGTTATTAAAATACTTTAAATAATCCCTGTCGTCTCTACTTCATGTAAAGCTGCATCTTTGCACGCACAACCTTCTTCATCTCTTCTTGCCCCTCATGACCAAACTTATACGGAGCAACTTCGTTTGGATGCTCGTGAAGATAATTCATCTCTCCATCACGAAAGGCCTTACGAATCTCAGTGTTGATATGTACAATAGAAATACCTGCATCAATTGACGCAATAAGATCTTCATCAGTATTTCCACTTGCCCCATGAAGCACCATAGGCACGTCAATCACTTTCTTAATCTCATCTAATCTATCAATACGGAGCTTAGGTTCTTCTGCATCAATAAGCATGCCGTGGACGTTACCAATCGCTGGAGCAAACATATCAATCCCTGTACGAAGCACAAAATCTTTTGCCTGATCAGGAGTTGTAAGATTCGCTTCAGTTACACCTTCAGGAAGTGCGGTGTTAAGTGATGATGACTGTCCGATATATCCAAGTTCTGCTTCTACAAGAACATGCTTACCTGTCTTTTGTTCATAGTTGCGAACATAATCAACACATGATTTTACGAGTGTTACATTTTCCTCATACGGAAGCTTTGCACCATCAACAATAACACTATCATACCCTGCTTCAATTACCTCCTGCACTTTCTCAAGTGAATAAGTGTGGTCTGCGTTGAGAAATATAGGGACATCATACTCCTGGTTAAGCTCATTAACAATTGTTCTTACCATTTCAATCCCCATATAATCTCGCTCCCCTTCACTTGCGCCAATAATAACTGGCTGATTAAGCTCCTGTGCAACTTCCACAATAGCGCGTGCTTGATCAAGATTAGAAATATTAAAGTGAGCAATCGCCTTGCCTGACTGCTTATAATTCATAATCGTCTCTAAATAATGTTCACTTTGTGGGGTTAATGTCTTCATATCAACACAGTATACAACATCTTCGTTGCTATACTAGAAGGATATGGAAAATAAACAACAATTTGATTTTATCGCTATTGGAGATACGGTAATTGACGCATTTATCAGACTCTCCATTGGTCATATTCAAGAGACTGCTCATGGTCGTGAACTGTGTATTCCGTATGGAATGAAGGTTCCATTTGACGAAGTGTATATTTTGCCTGCAGTAGGAAATAGTGCGAATGCTTCTGTTTCCGCTGCTCGTCTTGGACTCAAATCTGCTCTCCTTACTTCTCTTGGAAAAGACGAGTATGGTAACCAGTGTCTCGCACAACTTGCAAAAGAAAATGTTGCAACTGATTTTATTCAACAAGAAGAAGGCAAAAAGACAAATTATCACTATGTACTTTGGCAAGGCGATGACAGAACAATTCTTATTAAACATGAAAAATTTACTCCGGTGATACCAGATATAGGAAGTCCGAAATGGCTCTATCTTTCTTCACTTGGTGGACACACACTCCCATTCCATCATGAACTTATTGAATATGTTAAAGCACACCCAGAAATCAAGCTTGCTTTTCAGCCGGGGACGTTCCAGCTTGGTTTTGGAGCAGAACTTGCTGAACTATACAAAAATACAGAAGTTGTTTGTATGAACAAAGAAGAAGCAGAGGAACTTCTCGTGTCCGAAGGAGCGGAAATAAAAGACTTGCTCGACGGTTTATCAAACATGGGACCAAAAATAACAATTGTTACTGACGGACCTCATGGTGCATATATGAAGTATGATAATACATACTTCAGTATGCCTCTCTACCCTGATCTTGCTCCCCCACTTGAAAGAACAGGGGCAGGTGATGCCTTTTTCTCAACATTTATTGGATACCTTGCAAAAGGGTATGATGCACCATATGCCATGAAGCGCGCTCCAATTAACAGTATGAATGTTGTGCAGCATGTTGGTGCTCAAGAAGGACTTCTTACTGAGGCAGCACTTGAGGAACTCCTCAAGAAAGCGCCTGAGAACTACCAGCTTACAATAATGTAATACGTGATGAGCTTATAGCTCGAGAAGCTTGTTCCAAGACACGGAATCTTGCTGATCCGGCCCGAAGACTCCCGGTGCTAGCGAGCGTAAGATGCTGTGACAGAGATTTATACGAAATACCAAATACACTACAAATGCGTGACGCCGTAGGCGTCACGCATTTGTAGTGTATTAAGCTACTGACTACAAGCTAAAGGCGACAAGCTCTATTAATGCAATGTCTCTCGTATCTTCTGTGCGATATGCTTTGAAGAAAGTCCATACTCATCGTATAGTTCAGCTACTTTACCACTCTGACCAAATCTATCATTGATACCGACGCGACCGATACGTATTGGGTGATGCTCACTCAAATATTCCGCAACAGCACTTCCTAGACCTCCTGCAATCTGATGCTCTTCAACCGTGACAAGTATTCGTACGTCTTTAACAAAACGAAGAAGAAAACCAACATCAAGTGGTTTCACTTGAGGCATATTAACAACTGTCACTCCGATTCCTTCTTTCTCTAATTCCATGGCTGCCTTAATTGCTTCATAAATAACTGGACCACAAGCAATCACTCCAACACTGTGTACAAAAACACCTCCATATTTATGCTGTGGCGTATACATCACATATCCTTTTCCATGATTCCATGCATAATTATCAGGTAGGAGTACAGGTGTTTTTTCACGAGTGAGTCTTAGGTATGCAGGCTCTTTGGTTGTTGCAATATGTTCCGTAATCACTCGTGCTTCAACTGCATCACAAGGAACAAATACTTGCATATTAGGTATCATACGCATAATAGCAATATCTTCTATTGCTTGATGTGTTGCACCATCAGGCCCAACTGAGATACCAGCGTGTGCTCCAATTATTTTTACAGGAACATCATTGTACGCAATCGTTGTTCGTATCTGTTCCCAGTTTCTCCCTGGAGAAAAGGCCGCATAACTTGCACAAAAAGGAATATATCCAAACGCTGCCATACCAGACGCTAGTCCTGACATTGCTTGCTCTGTGATACCAACTTCAAAAAAACGCTTTGGGAATTTTGCTCTAAAACCATCCATTTTCACACTTTCCGTAAGATCAGCGCACAGCGCAACAACTCTATCGTCACGTTCTCCGGCACTAAGAAGTCCTTCGCCAAACCCTTCACGGGTTGCCTTGCTTTCTTCATCATTTGTAAATACTGTTTTTCGTAGCATATCTTTAATTATTAACTATAGTTCACCATACTTAATCTTACCTTTAAGTGTACGAAGTTCTTGAAGAGCAGCTCGTCCCTCTTCTACACTTGGTGCTTTACCATGCCATCTATAATCACCTTCAAATGCAGTCACCCCTTTACCTGGAATAGTGTGTGCAATAATTACTGTTGGTTTATCAAGACTACTCTTTGCAGTTCCAATTGCCTGAACTATATCTTTAAAATTATGCCCATCAACATCAATTACATGGAAATTAAAACTCTCCAACTTATCCCGGAGTGACTCAAGAGGAAGAACATCTTCAGTGTATCCATCAATCTGAATTGTGTTGCGGTCGATAATAGGAATAACTTTTGTAAGTTTGTATTTATTAAGAAGCAAAAAAGATTCCCAGACTTGTCCTTCGTTGATTTCACCGTCTCCCATGCAACAATAAAAATATCTATCTGGTTTATGTTCTTCAAGTCTATCCATGAGTGCCATACCAATTGCTTGAGATAACCCTGAACCAAGTGGGCCAGATGATGTTTCAAGTCCAGGAAGCGCTTCACGATGAGGGTGACCTTGAAGACGGGAGCCGAATCGTCTCAGTGTTTTAAGTTCAGATACAGAAAAATATCCAGCATGCGCCATTGTCGCATACAACACCGGAGCAATATGTCCATTTGAAAGAATAAGTCTGTCGCGTTCAACCCATTCTGGGTGACGAGGGTTGTGCTTCATAACACGGAAGTATAATGCTGTAAAAACATCAGTCATACCAAGTGACCCAGCAGTATGTCCGCTTCCTGCTTCTACAAGCATCTTAATAATACTTTCTCGTATATCTTCTGCACGGAGTGTGAGTGCTTGTACTTCTACATCTGTAAGTGAGTGCATATAAAGATAGTATATAGGGAATAGGTACTAGGTACTAGTGGAAACAGAGACAATAAGCTCTATAGTTAATGCTCAAGCCCAAAAAGAATCACTTCTACTCATAGTTCACACGAAGTTCATCAAGCGTTTTCTTAACATTGCCGCTTCTTGAGAGATACGATCCAACTACAGCACATGTTGCTCCAGCATTTCGTACAAGCACCATTGTTTCTGGGTTCATGCTGCCATCTACCTGAATCTCGAGCATTGGACACGCTGCTTTGATATGAGCAATACGTGTAGGGACTGTCTCATCAAATGGCTGTCCTTGAGCTCCAATCCTTCTAATCCCCATTACTTGTACGAACACCTTAGAGTATCGCGCAGAAATACTAGTAACTAATTCTATATACTTCTCTACGGGAAAATCATTAGAAACAGCAATTCCGAGATACACATTATATGGAGTGACCATCTCAATCATTTCAGTTATATCTCCCTCCGTCATCATATCAATATGCATAATAACTCGTGTAGCAGAGAGCTCAAGTGCTCTAAAAAGATACTTTCTCCAATCTGTAACCATAAGATCAAATTCATAGGAGAACCCGTGAGGTAATTCTTTTTCCTCATATGGAAGCCATGTTTTTTCAAGGCCAAAGACTCCATCGCAGAGATCAATCTGCACTCGATTACTTAATCCTTCAAGAACAAAAAGCTGTGTCACAACTTCTTCAAAAGAACCGACAAGGACCGCTGGTGTAATAATCATATACTAGTGTGAAAAATACTTACTATATATAGAGACATACCCTACCGCATCATCACAACCATCAATGATGTCAGTACATGTAATTAGAGAATCGTTTGGAACCAGTGGTACGAACAATGTAGCTAGAATAACAAGAGCAAGAAGTCCCCCTGAAGTTTTTGTATTCATATATTATAGTTTATCAGGAAAAGCATCTGCTTCCACATCATAACTAAGTTCATCCTTACTTGGATCATATTTCCCGTGTTTCTTCTCTTCTTTTTTCTCCACAGAAGGAGAGGTTTTTGTTTCTTCTTGTTTTATTTGTACAACTTCTTCTTGTGTAACCACTACAGGTGTTACTTCGTCTTCAAGAGCTTTTCTTAAGCTCTCAATCGCAACATGAATATCCTCATGCCCAAAAATATATGAACCGACTACCAGCCTATCAGCCCCTGCTTGTTTGACTAACTTTGCAGTATCTGGATTCATTCTTCCACTTACTTGAATAGTGAGATTCGGGAAAAAATTCTTAAGTACTCTAATTCTCGGAAGAACCCGCTCATCAAAAGGATGATCACTTTCACTCAAGTTTCTAATACCAGTTACCTGAATAAATGCTTTGTTTGGATCAGTAAAATATATTGACTCTTCTATTTGACGCGCTGCATATACGAGCATATCAACAGAAACATCATTAGAGACCGTGAGCCCCACAGTAATTGCATGCTCATGAACAAAACTAAATAACTCTTGATAATCATCACGAGTAAATGTATCAACATGCACAACCATGCGTCGTGCTCCCAAATCGTATGTCAGTTGTAAGTAATCTCTCCACAGAGTAACCATGAGATCAAACTCATAGTGAAATTTAGTAGGTAGAATTTCTCTTCCTGTAACTGGTAACCATGAGGTTCTCAACCCTTCAAAACCATCGCAAATATTGATTTGTATTAACTTAGAATAATCCCTAACAACATAAATTTTGTCGGCAATTTCTTCAAACGTCTCAGGATAAATTGCAGGTACTATAATCATATAGCCTCAGTATAAACCAAAAGCCCTATTTAGTTACTTTCGACACTTGTAGTGCCTTCTTCAGGAGAATGCATACTTCCTGCAGAAGCATCTTCTTGATTATTTCCATTACTTATTTCATGTGGAGTACTTTCAGTTGTAGTGGCTACAGGAGGAGTGTTTCTCTTCATTTTATTTCTTGTATAAATAGAAATATACTCGTCTTTACATTTGAGATAATACCCTCCGGTTCCGTCTGAATAATTATTACAATCTTTTGGGGAAGGATTTGTAACAAGCGGTAAAAAAAGAGAGATGACCGCAAGTGGTGCAAGAAGATAAAAAGCTGTTTTGAGTCCGTCGTCCATACTAATATAGTTTACTTAATTAATTCATCAATTTCAATAATCCTATCCGCATGTCGCTCTGCATGTGAAAAAGGAGTGTTCAAGAATAATGTAATTGCTTGTTTTGCTTCTGCAAAAGAAACAAAACGCGCACCTATTGAGAGCACATTAGCGTCATTATGCTCACGTCCAAGTTTTACAAGTTCAAGATTGCCTCCTGCATAGACGATTGCTCGCACATGACGAAAACGATTAGCAACAATTGCCTCCCCTTGTCCTGATCCACCAAAGATAACCGCCATAGATGGCTCATGCATAGCGTCTTGTTGAATATGTTTTGCAGCTTGTGCCATGTATGATGGGTATCCATCGCCCTCTTCATAGGTGAGAGCTCCGCAATCATACACCTCGAGTGATTCTTTAATTTCTCCATGAGACGTATCTTCTAAATATTGCTTAACCTCTTCTTTAAGTGCAAACCCTGCATGATCTGTCGCTAGGTAAATTTTCATATCCTTGTAGTATAACAAAGAAATTATTTAAACGAGGTTGATAAGAAGCTCACTTATATTATAAATAAAAAATAATCCTATAAATTTATACAAAAAAACAAGAAAGGATATTTCTTGTTTTTTGTTACGGCACGTAAAACAGAGTAACTACTCCTTAATTGCTTTTCCTGCTTTTGCAACGTGTTCAACAAGTGTATGAGTGTACCCCATTTCATTGTCATACCATGCCATAACCTTCACGAGATTTCCACCAACAACACGAGTCATCTTAAGATCAGCAATTGACGCATATGGAAGACCTAAGATATCACTTGATACAAGCTCTTCTTCTGTTGCTTGGAAAATATCTCTCCAGTGATCAGAAACAGATGCATCCTTAAGAACCTTATTAACCTCTTCAACTGTGGTTGGACGCTTTGAGATAAAGGTAATATCAGCAATTGATCCTGCTGGAGTTGGAACACGAATAGAGATACCATCAAAAAGTCCTTCGAGTTGAGTGAATGCTTTAGTCACCGCAATAGCTGCACCAGTTGATGAAGGTACGATGTTCTGTGCAGCAGCACGTCCTTCACGAAAATCTTTCTTGTTAGGACCATCCACAATTCCTTGAGACGCAGTGTATGAATGCACAGTGTTGAGGATTGCCTTCTCAATACCAATAGCCTCATCTAAGATAGCTATCACAGGTGATGACGCATTAGTTGTACAAGATGCATTTGAGGTAACCTCACATGTTCCGAACTTTTCTTCATTAACTCCAAGAAGTACCGTTTCTCCGTGAACAGTACTATCTGCCCCATCTTTTGCAGGAGCTGAAATAACCACATGCTTAGCCCCAGCTTGTAAGTGAACACTTGCCTTGTCATACGCAGTAAAGAGTCCTGTTGACTCCACAACAACATCAACACTCATGTCTTTCCAAGGGAGTGCAAGTGGGTCCTTTTCTTGAACCACTTTTACCTTCATATTCTTAGTATCACTTTCAATAACAAGATACTGTTCTTTTGTATCTTCATGAATTTCTGCATGCACATCAAAATGTGATACACGGTACACAGTATCGTACTGAAGAAGGTACGCAAGATTGTGTACATCTCCTAAATCATTAATAGCAACCACCTCCATATCCTCACGCTCAAAAGCAACTTTGAAGAAAGCTCTCCCGATGCGTCCAAACCCATTAATACCTACGCGAATTTTTTTATCCATATAATAAATAGTATATAGTCAATAGTTGATAGTTAGTAGTTGATAACTATAGAACAAGATACTCAAGACAATGAAGGCCCCACCACGTACAAGACTAGAAGAAACTTTTTTATCAGATTCATTTACCAGATTAAAAACTCTTAGTGTTTCTGGTTCTTAAACGTCCTATATTCTCACTCTTTTCCTCTCCTTTCTTCATCTTCCTCAATTTGCTACTATAGGAGTCATATGAACGATATTATTATTTCCAACCTTTCGAAATCTTACGGAGAAAAAAAGAAAAAAGTCTTTGTAGTTAAGGACATTTCGCTTACTGTTGCTAAAGGCACTGTGTTTGGATTTATCGGACCAAATGGCGCTGGAAAAACCTCAACCATCAAAATGCTTGTAGGGCTCTCACATCCCACAAGTGGGACAATCACTATTGGTGGCACTTCCCCATTTGAAATGAGTACTCATAAAAAAATAGGATTCATGCCTGAGTCTCCAACTTTTTATCAATACCTCACTGGTGGAGAATTTTTAGACTTTATTGCAACTCTGTTTAAAATCACAAATAAAGAAGAAAAAATAGACACCCTTCTTAAAGAAGTTAATCTTCTTCATGCAAAGGATAAGCGTATACGCGCATACTCAAAAGGAATGCTTCAACGTCTTGGACTTGCTCAAGCGATGTTAAATGACCCAGAAATTCTTTTCTTAGATGAGCCGCTTGATGGACTTGACCCTCTTGGCCGTGCCGAAGTAAAAAAAATTATTCTTACTCTTAAAAAACGTAATAAAACCATTTTTATTAATACCCATATTTTAGGAGATGTATCTGAAGTATGTGACATGGTTGGAGTCCTTGATCAAGGGAAACTTCTTTGTGTCGATACGCCTACACAGATTAGTCACGGATACCGTGACCTAGAAGATGCTTTCGTTCATATGATAGAAAAAGCTCGCACAGCTGAGGACCATCCTCATCATGTGTCTACACCAACTAAGTAAACAACCACCATGAATACCAATATCCTTACCATTGCAAAAAACACATTCAGAGAAACTATCAGAGATAGAATTCTCCTTTCTGGTTTCTTCGTTATCATTGCCATTATTCTCTTTACTCTTTTCATTGCGTCCATCTCACTTGAGCAGAGTACTCGCATGATCATTGATTTTAGTGTAACTGCAATTTATGCGCTCCAGATGTTTGTAGCGATCTTCATTGGTTCAATGCTTATTTATAAAGAAATAGAACGTAAGACATTTTATCTCCTTCTTCCAAAACCAATTACTCGAACAGAAATTGTGATTGGTAAGTGCCTTGGACTTTCAGCAACAACAGTAATTGTAACCCTCTTTTCAACTCTTGCACTTCTTATTATTCTCTACTTTCAAAGCGGGCAACTATTCTTATACCCAATTCTTCTTTCAGTATTCTTAAGCACACTAGAAGCAGTGCTTCTCATTCTCATCTCTATTCTTTTCTCTGGTATTACATCCCCTATTCTTGCTGCAGTTTCAACAATTGCAATCTACATGGTAGGACACGCTGGTGAAATATTTCGCTTCATCTTTATGACAACAAAGTCGACTTTTATCGAAGTTACCACTCGTGCCATCTACTATATTCTCCCAAATCTCGAAAAGTTTAACATACGAAATGACATCATTTACAGCACTGTACCATCTCCTACAAGAATTTCTGTTATTGTTCTCTATGCAATTACGTATGCACTTCTTCTTCTTGTTGTAACACAGATCGCATTTAAGAAAAAAGATTTTTAAAGAAGTCATAGACAACAACTGTACAGATATTCCATGAAAGCACCTTTCTCTCTAGCGACCGGTATACAACTATGTATTATTCTTACACTTGTAGGACTTGCTATGACCTTTCAAGCCAAATATGACCAGCTTGGTCCTCCTTTTACTACAAAACTAAAAGTTGTTCGTAGAAATCTTCTTCCACCACAAATCCTTCCCTATATCACCTTTGGTTTTAGAAATTTTATTACTGACTACTATTGGATATCATCTATTCAAGACTTTGTGGCATGGAATGGGAAAGAAGGTTACTTTATTGGGTACTTCAAAAATATCAGCACTCTTGACCCAAAGTTTGAGTATCCTTATCTCTTCAGTATTTTAACAGTCCCACAAAGAAACAAAAATGGTGTAGATCCTATAGCGTCACTTAACGCAGTAGCTGAGATAGCAGACAAAGGCATAGAGACAATTCCTACAAGTTGGAAGATTCCTTTTTACCTTGGAACTCAATATTATCTATTTACAAAACAGTACCAACCCGCAGAAGACTACTTAGCAATTGCAGCTGCAAGAGAAGGTGCTCCTGATGGGGTCTACTTACTCTACTCAACATTCATTGGGAAAGGACTTCTCACCAAAGAACAAAAGGCTGGTTTTGCTGCGAAACTTGTCAAAACAATTTATAACAATACTGACAATGAAATTATTAAAAAATTAGCAGCAAATGGACTACAAGAAGATTTTATCTCTCAACTTCTTGAAAAAGGAATTATTGCGTACAAAGAAAGATACAAACGATACCCCAAGACTGTAGGTGAGATGATAGCTGTTAACTTCATCGCGCTCCCAGATGAATTTCTTGAAAGTTTTGATGTTACTATCAACCAAAAAAATGGAGCTTTCTCAATTATAGAGAAGTAATACATTCTGGGGATATGATACTGCAAACGCGATGTCCTTACGACATCGCTTTTGTTATACTACGTATCATCAATTCTCTATGTACCATAAACAGCTCGTTGAACATATCATCAATAAACAAGCTTCCGGTATGTCTGACAAAGATATACGTGACGAGTTACAAAAAGATACATGGACGGAGGAAGATATTACACTTAGTTTTGAGTACGCGGCACACCCAGAACAACTTAAGCGCTTTTCATTAGAACGACTTCTTAAATCAGAAGTTCGAGCTTCTTCATTTGTCATTATATTTCTCATTGCGATAGTACTTGCTGCGCTACCACTCGTATATCCTCAAAATGACTACCCAACCTATACCGTAACACTTCCAGAAAACCCAGAAAACAAAAAATTGACTTTTGTATATGGTGCACAAGAAGCACTCTCACGTCCTGATTTTTTTAATAAAGTAAAAGCAGAATTTATTGAGAGTAAAGGAACTTTTATAGAAGCTGATCTTACTCAAATGATCGCACGTGTATACAAAGAAGGAATGGTCGTCGTAGAGGTCCCTATAAAAACAAAAGGCAGAGCTGGGTCATGGTGGGAGACACCTGCGGGAATTTACAAAATTGAAACCAAAGAAAAAACTCACTACTCTACCATGGGTCACGTAACACAACCATGGAGCATGCAATTTCAAGGGAACTTTTATATTCACGGAGTACCCTACTATGATGACGGGACTCGAGTTTCAAGTACTTTTTCTGGAGGATGTATACGTCTCGAAGATGAGGATACCAAAAAAATATTCGATGCCGTAACTGTAGGTACGCCAATTCTCGTCTATGAAAAAGATTTTTCACCAGATACTTTTTTGTATACCGAAATACAACCAACTATCGACGCAGAATCATTCATGTTTGCAGACATCAATAACAACTTTGTCTTTCTTACAAAGAATGACGCTCGCCCAGTGCGTCCTGGATCTATTACAAAACTCATGACTGCACTTGTTGCAACTGAATATATCAATATTGAAAAAACAACGAGAGTTACGAGTGATACTATGGTCAAAACGCCGATACCACGACTGCAAGTTGGTATGACAATAGATATCTATCAACTCCTCTTCCCTCTTCTTCAAGAATCATCAAACGAAGCCGCAGAAACAATTGCTGCATCTTACGGAAGAAGTCTTTTTATTAGACATATGAATGAAAAAGCAAAATCAATTGGTATGACACATACTCTCTTTGCTGACCCAACTGGAGTCTCTGACAGAAACACTTCTACTGCCGAGGATATGTTCATGCTTGCCAAATATATCTATAATAATCGTAGCTTTATTTTTAATATCACCTCTGGAAAGGTAAGGACAGATACCTACGGAAAAAGTATCTTCACTAATCTTCAAAAAGGTAACAGCCTTGCAAGTAACCCAAACTTCTTTGGTGGTATAGCTGATGAAAAAGGTACAACGCTTCAAAATAATCTTACAGTGCTCCATAGCAAAAGTGGAACCACAACAAGACCTCTCTTCTTTGTTTCTATTGGATCAAATAATTCTCAAAAAGATATTGAAGGTGGACTTGAGTACATTCTAAGAAAATATAAATAGTGAAGTCATTGAATGAGGTGACGGGAGCAAGAGCACTCTCTGCACCCGAAAAGCTCGCGCGACATGGTCTCACGACCTGATTTGCTAATCACGCATATGACGAGGAATCGGTCACGAAACTTCTCCTCGCATGCTCGTCGATAAAGTTTCGCGACCCCTATTCGATTCCTCACGGAAGACGCGCAGGCGTCTTCCTGTGGGCCCGCAAAATACAAAGAGCAACATCGTACGATGTTGCTCTTTGTATTTTGCGGG
>CAZJDZ010000008.1:0-43627 GCA_964544935.1 uncultured Candidatus Saccharibacteria bacterium
CCTCGATACTCAGGACCAAAACCTGATGTCCTACCATTAGACGATACCCCAATATTGTATTTACTTTAACATATCAAGTATATCTGTTAATGTTTTGGTCCTGATTCAGGACCGCTGTATTTTATCGCTCCGTAAACTACGCTAGCTGATGTCCTACCATTAGACGATACCCCAATATTTAATTAGAAACATTGTACCTTGTGATATTCGAACTTTTGTTCCTACTACATTCGGTTTTGCTAAACCTCAGTACTGCGATTTCCTACAGACTGAGTACAGTCTAAGAAATCGGGAGCATTAGACGATACCCCAAGATATTACAGCTTGTAGCTAGTAGCGAGTAGCTGTTAGCTAAAAATACATACAGCTAGTTGTTTATTACTAAACTACCCATAACTGTCCTACGATACTACCATAAGTGGGAGTTTTTTTCCATACGGATACTGTATATTTTTTCTGATATAATCAATACTACACTATATGACAACATTAAACCCTTGGATTAATTTTAATGGTAATGCAGAAGAGGCTTTTACTTTTTATAAATCTGTTTTTGGTGGCGAGTTTACAAAAGTAGTTCGTCTCAAAGATCTTGCAGGTCCTGAATTCCCAGTTGCAGAAGAAGATGCAAATAAGATCATGCAAATTATTCTACCTATCGGTGCAAGTATACTTATAGGTAATGATGTTCCTTCGTTTATGGGTAAAGTAAATGAAAATGAAAACAGAAGTAAAATGCATGTCCATGTAGATAGTAAAGAAGAGGCTGAAAAAATATGTAGTGGACTTGGAGACGGTGGACAAGTAGAAGCACCACTGGGGAACAGTCCATGGGGAACATGCTTTGCCATGTTGCGAGACAAGTATGGTATCGAGTGGATTGTTGAATGTGAATTGAATCTATAAAGTATAAATAAGTTGTATTTTTATAGATTATGTGACTTTTATTTTGTTTGCTGAAAAAATATTGAATTCTACTGCATTACGGTAAATATAAAAAACAAAATCGCCGAGACGATTTTGTAGTACGGCGAAGTTATGGAAGCGGAGGCATTCCTTTTTTTGGATCTGGAAGATTATAGCTCATACTTCCACCGCCACGTCGGAAAGCTTCTTGTAGAAAGCAGCATCCAACAGAAGTAGGTAGCCATCGAATAAGTGAGGCAGCTACAAGTTCAGCAACTTCCCACTCACGTGATGTCTTTGGGGTTGCATATGCACGCGGGTCTTCTACATCTGCTGCAAGGATGGAATTAAGTTGGGATTTGCACTCTACATTTTGAAGTGCCCATGCTATTGCAAAACCAAGCTCAAGCATTCTTGTATTTTCTTGTGGATGGACACTACTCAGAACTCGGTCGAATCTGATTCCTCGGTGTTGGATCGGAATTAGTTCAAGGATCTTGGTAAGCTCTAGTTCATTTTGAGCTAGAATACCAAGACCATTTTTAGGTAATTCATTCATTTTGTCACCTCTTCCATATGATTATGAACAAGTTACGGATATCCTACACCGTTTTGTAATAAAATACCAATTTTAAATACCTAAATATTTAATGGAGTAGAGGAGGGGTTGCTAGTTCTCTTTCTATTTCAAGCTCTGTGAATAATCCTGAGGCAACAAAAAGTTCCTTAACTCTTGAGAGACGAGGTTCTTTGTACTTATGAAGAATATTCCGACCATGATCTTGTAATGTTCGTATACCGCGTGACAGAAGGTCTTCCTGATTAAGAAGAGTCTCACCTTCACCGTGTAGCTTCTCGTTGACCATATAATCAAGTGCAAAATATTCATCATTGGTAAGACCTTCTACTACCTTGGCATAGAACTCGTCCTTTACCCATGGATAACGAAGTGATGTTTCACTTGTTACTTTTATTTCAAACATAAAAAGAAGGTCTTCTTGTAGCTGTGTAAACTTCGGTTCTATCTCAATAACTTCCGGTGATTGCAAAAACACTTCTTGAGGTTGTTCACCATTAAATGAAGCGTCAGGAGATTGCATATATGCGATAATCTAATCATATTTTTTGATAAGAAACAACCATGTAGAATATTGTATGTGTCAATTTTGTAGCTTATCGAGAAATGAGAACTCTTTTTAGACAATATTTTTACTTTTGCACAACAACACATCAAAATTGCTTGCACGATAGAGGAGGGTAGCAGTATACTCCTAGCTATTAACTATATAATTTTTTTGCAACTGTATGATATCACACTCAACACATCAAACATCACAATCGGAATCAACTTCTTCAGGCGAAAATTATATTCCTCATGCAAAATTAGATGTGTTGCAGGCAATTGCAGATAAATATTACGAACCGATGAAAAAAATTGCTGAGAAATCAGACGATGAACAGCCTTCATTTACCTCAGAAGGTGTTCAGTACGTTATGGCATCAGCACTCACTGCAAAGATGGCTTTACGCGCCGCGCAAATGGCTTCTCAAAAGAGTGCATAACTATACCTTGACGAAACTCCTCTTTTATGAGAGAGTAAAGATATCAATAACCTTGCTAAATAAGGTTAATTGAGTTATACCCATGGCCCTAAGTCCAGAACTAAAAAAAGCACTCGAAGAAACACATCTCACATATGAGGAGTTGCGTGCTTTTGAGGTGGGATTAACTCTTTTAAACGACGAGGAACAGGAAGAATTTGCAACAATTGTACAGAAGAACCCAGAGCTTGTGTACCCGCTCTACATCAATTTCAAGGCAAAGCTTCATGCTGCAGGAGAATCAAAAGAACAATGGGAGGCAGCTATCGAACGTGAAGTAGAAGAACTCGAAGAGTTCTTGCGAAAGCGACGGGTAGGGGACGAGATCATGTAACTAATGCGGAAAGGACGCGGAAAATACGGAATGATACGGTTTAGTAGGCAGGACTACGCAGACAGGAGGGTACAGGGATATGATAAGAAGAAATGCGCCGCACGAAGTGCGGCGCATTTCTTTTTCCTTATGGCTATTTTTCATTATTTGATACACTTGTAGCCATATGAAGCATCTTATCGGTGGTCTACAGCTTATTGCTACAAGAAGAGATGGTAGGGTTATTGTTATTTCTGCAACAGGTATCTTTTTACTTATCCTTCTTGCTTTGCAAAACGGAGAAGCAGCAATCGCAGCATTTGATTTATCCTCTTTTTCGCTTATTAAGAAAGTTTCACTTTTTTCGGTAACATTTTTCGATGTAGCAAGTACTGTCACAGGTGGAGCTACAGTTCTTGCTGTACTCGGGTCTCTTCTTAGTGCTATCAATATTGCACTTGTATATGTATATATAAAGACTCGAGGAGAACTCCTTCTTAAGAGTGGTCTCTATAGTGGTGTCGGACTTATCTTTGCATTTCTTGGTATTGGATGCGCTGCATGTGGTACAGCATTTCTCAGTCTTATTCTAGGGTTCTTTGGATTTTCAGCGGTACTCGACGTACTTCCATATAAAGGGCAAGAAATAGGATATATTGGTCTTAGTATTCTTTGTGTCGCTACCTATGTGCTTGCAAAAAAAGTTACAGCACCTGCTGTGTGTTAATCTATATATAACGTATATGTCTGATATTCCTAAAGAAATCCTCTCTACAGCTAACAAGCTAAGTGCGATGTTTTTAGTTTTTATTGTACTTGGTTTTTTGTACGAAGGACAAAATTACAATCTTTTCAATTTAGGTCTTCCAACTTCTTCTCCTAACACTGTTGGTGTGTATTATGAAGTTACCAAAGTAACTGATGGAGATACGCTGCATATCAGTATGGATGGTAAAGACGAAGTAGTAAGACTCCTTGGAATTAACACTCCAGAAACAGTTGACCCACGTCGTCAGGTGGAATGTTTTGGCAAAGAAGCCAGTGAGCGCATGAAAGAAATTGCTAGTGGTAAAATTGTTCGACTCGAGTATGACGATTCCCAATCACTTCGTGATACATACGGAAGAATACTTGCTTATATGTATCTTGAAGATGGGCAAATGCTCAACCGTAAGATGGTTGCAGAAGGGTATGCATATGAATACACCTATATGACGCCATATCGCTACCAAAGTGAATTTAGAGACCTACAGAGGCTGGCACAGTCAGCGGGGAGAGGCCTGTGGGCAGAGTCTAGTTGTAATGGTAGTAAACAATTTTCACAATAGCTATTTATGGATACACTTCGATTTCTTATCCCATATTTCTTAAAAATTGCTTTCTCTTTTTTCTTTGTGGCTATTATATGGTGGCTTGTCACAATACTTTTTCCAGGCTTGAATGTAAAGGTTATGTTTTTGAACGCCATGAATAGTACGGGGACAAGTACACTTTCAGAAATACTCCCATCTCCGAGAGCTTTTGGGAAGATAATGGGAAGAGCAAGCACTACAGGAAGTATGCCTACAGTATATGTTCATGGTAAACCGTATAGTGGATACGCTATGAATTCTGGAGCAACTTCTAGTAAGTACACATATTCAACGTATAACTATGTGACCTATACTGAGAATGGAAAAGTAATCACTGATGCAAATGGAAATATAGTTAGTCAAAATTCACAAAATAATACCGGAGTAAGAGCAACTACATCACAGACTCTTCCTGGGCTATCAGGTACACGAAGTATGTATATTCGTAATCTTTCTATATATGAGAATGGGCATATTTATACAAATCTTTCATTTATTGGAGAAGCAAGATCAAATATGTTTAAAGAAGGTAAGTTTCCGATAGCTGTTGTTGATCAGGCAGGTAGACTGGTTGGTATTTCGGTAGCTGTAGCTACAACAGATTGGACAGTCGCAGGGTGGACACGTTTCCAAACAAAAATAACATATACGTTACCACCTAATAGTGCTCCTTGTACTATGGTATTTGAAGAAGCGCTTACTGCTGCAGAAAAAGCTATACGTAAACCACTACAAGTTCCGATGCACATGAAATGTAATTAGAGTAACAAGACTGGAAGACTTGAAAGAGGGTAAGACAAAAAGACAAGAAGATTTTTTAAGATATTGAGACTGGGAAGATAATATGAAAAAGCGGGCGCCGTAGGCGTCCGCTTTTTGAACTCGTACCAGATCAGAGTAGATTTTTTTGTACCCAGTCACCATTTCCATCGCGGGCCAGTTCTGGTTGATCAACCTCGCTGAATGGTTTTGCTGACTGTCCTTTGGGTATCGGAAGCGAAGATGTTTTTGGTCTCAGTACTCGCTGTTCTGAAGGAACAGGAATCCCACGCCTTTTCAGTTCGAGCGCTTTCTTTGCATCATTGTCTGCAATTGCCTGAGCAACATGAGGAATGGTGCGAAGTTTAGCTAGTTTTTCCGCTAGAGTATTTGCCACAGCAGTTTTCCTTTCATTCTCATGCAGATTAGGTTGATGAAATGAACCAAAGTCTTCCATAATTCTGTTATGTATTGACTATTTTGTCAATAGTGTTATGCAGTAAGTCTATCAATGATTGCTTTTACTGTTGATCCATCTGCTGTATCACCAAGTTCTTTCATCATTGTTCCAACAAACTGACCTTTCTTTGTAGGGTCAAGTGGAGACTCTGCGAGTTTTGCTTTCACACGAGCTTCAATATCAGCTTCTGACATAGCAGCAGGTAGGAAGCTTTCGATAACAGCAAGCTCTGCTTTTTCATCTTCAGCGAGTTCTGGACGACCGCCAGCCACGAATTGCTCAATTGAATCCTTGCGTTGCTTTGAAAGACGCTTGATAACCTTCATACAGTCTTCGTCTGAAAGAGGATCTGTTGGAGGATGTCCTTGTGTTACGAGTTCATTTGTAAATGCCGCTAGAATCATGCGAAGAGTACCGAGACGAACGGCATCTTTTGCAATCATTGCTGGCTTGATTTCTGCTTTAATTTTTTCTTGCATAGTATGTCGATTATAACATATAAAGACAAACACCCATCGTGAAGATGGGTGTTGCCATGAAAAGCATCAAGTGTAAGGCGTTATTCTTAATGCCTGCCTACCTGCTTGATAGTAGAGACGACATGTGCCACCTCTTATCATGGTTTGTGAAGCATAGAACTTCTTCTCCTACATCGTTGCCTCCCGGGTAGGGAAGCGAGAAGACTCTTTTACTCCACTGGACCTTACGCGCCCGCATGAGGCACAAGTCCATTGTAATAGTTTTGTTAAAGAACGGGCCACTTACCAGTTTGGTGACACATAGGCAAAAACAGTGTTCCCAAACCATTGTCATTGTACCACAAAAAGTATGCACGAGAATGCTATACTTTTCTGTATATGGAAAATTCTTTATTACTTATTATTCTTGTTGTTGTAGGGATTGCTATTATTGTACTGTTAGTTATTATTTTTTTGAAACTTCAAAAAGGTAATGAATCTGATACCGATGAGCAGACATTCTTACTATTACAAGACCAGCTCGAGAGACTTCGTAATACAGTTGAAAATAAACTTGAGCGTTCATCATCTGATCTTCATCAAGTACTTCATCGTCAGAACACTGAGTCTACACGATTGATAACAGAGATTACTCGAGAGCTGACAGAAGTGAAGGAAGGAAACAAACAAGTGTTTTCTATGACAGAGCAATTACAGAATTTGGAGAAAGTGCTTACTCATCAGAAGCAACGCGGTAATTTGGGCGAAGCGTCTCTTGAGCTTATCCTGTCTAATATGCTTGCACCTGGTCAGTATGAGATGCAGTATTATTTCAAAAATGGTGAAGTGGTGGATGCTGTTATTCATACCAAAGAAGGAATTATTCCAATTGACGCCAAGTACTCACTGGATAACTATCAGCGTCTTATGAATGCCGACGACGAAGAAGATACTGCTTATTATCAGAATGAGTTTAAGAAGGACATTCAGAAACGTATCGATGAGACCTCCAAGTATATTCGACCAGAAGAAGGGACTCTTCCGTTTGCGTTTATGTTTATTCCTGCAGAAGGAATTTATTATGATCTTCTTATTAACCAGATATCTCGCGGAGCAGTGAATACACAAAACTTAATTGAGTATGCATACAATAAGCGCAAGGTTATTATCGTATCTCCTACAACATTTTATGCATATCTTCAATCGGTACTCTTTGGGTTTAAGGCATTTAAAATAGAAGAAAGTGCAAAGCATATCGAGAAGCGAGTAGGGGAACTTGGTAAGCATCTTGAAGCCTATGAGGAGTATATGAAGAAGTTAGGAGTGACACTTGGTACTTCTGTTAATCACTACAACACTGCATACAAAGAATTAAAAAAAGTTGATAAGGATGTGTTCCGTATTGCAGGTGAAGAGATAGGAATTGAGCCGACACTTCTTGATAAGCCAACATTCGAAGAAGAGTAATTATACAAAAATCGCGTCTAACGGGACGCGATTTTTTCAGGTGTAGATCGCTGCTACCTAAGAGGAGTTTCCTCTTTGAAAAAGAGCTCTTTGGTAGCACTGATCCAACTAGACATAAAAAGGAGAGAGAACCCAATGATTGCTGGGGTAGGCATTTCTTGTATATCTTCAAGGAGGTGGCTAAAAAGCTTCCCTCCCAGACGTCTTTTTTCCTTTTTTGCCACAAGATAGAGGACAAGTACACCTCCTGTAATCCAAAGGAGGATTACAAGTAAAGCGTAAGGATTAAGGAGTTCTTTCATGGCGGCTTTCTCATGATTGATATAGGTTGTAAGAACAAGACTTCTGTAAGCCTACTATGCCCAAAGTTCTATAGCAAATACTCTACGATATCAAAGATAAAGCCCTTGCATAGCTTCTCAAAATAGTGTATAATTTCACAACTATGTCATTCGCAGTTATTCAAACAGGTGGGAAGCAATATAAGGTAGCTGTCGGCGATGAAATCGCAGTTGAGAAGCTATCTGGGGATTATAAGGTAGGTGATAAGGTCACTATTGATTCTGTTGTACTTACAGACGATGGAAAGACTACAGTTCTTGGTGCTCCTTTTATCAAAGGTGCTAAGGTAGATGCTACTATCACTGAATCAGGACGTCTCGACAAGGTTCTTGTTGTGCGTTACCGTCAGAAGTCACGTTACCATAAGAAAAATGGTCATCGTCAGCCTTTCATGAGTATCAAGATTGATGCAATCAAATAACCTAGTACGCAGACTCCGCTAACCAAAGCAGATCTTGCAGACTACATACAAAAGCGCGACCGAAGGTCGCGCTTTTGTATTGCAATTTGATTCATTATATATGAATATATTAGTCTCTTCCTTCAAGCGCGCTCTTAAACGTATTGCGGTCAACATATTCAAGCTCAAGACCTGAAGAAAGTCCTCGTGCAAGATGAGTCAATTTCACTTTTTCTATACCTACAATTTGCTTGATTGTTTTTTCTATATACTCCGTTGTTGTATCTCCGTAATCAGTTACCGGGAGGGCAAAAATAACTTCACTAAGCGTTTCTCCTGTAATTCCAGTATGAATATATGTTGTAAGCTCACGTATACGAATAAGTTCAGTTGGTTTTTCTGTAAGTGGTGGAACGAGGCCTCCTAAAATAAAGTAGAGTCCGTTATATGATCCTGTTTTTTCGATAGCATCAAGATCAAGTTCTTTTTCGATAATCATGATACAGTGCTTGTCGCGAGAATTTGATGTACATATATCACATGTGGTATTTTTTTGATCTGCGTTTCTGTCGCCATAAAAACGAAAACACTTTTCACACTGTTTGCCAGTGAACTTGAGTTCTTCGAGTGCTTTAATAAGCTGCTCTTTGTAATGTGAATGTTCACGAAGCAAAAAATAGACGAATCGTTTCGCCTGCTTTGGTCCAATACCAGGGAATCTCATGAAGAGTTCTGTTAATCTATCGGTCGGATTCATAGGTAGTTTTGATTAGTATACCAAAACTACAGAAGAGACGGTATGTATACTCTACAGCAAAACAAAGGGCCGAACGTAACCGTTCGGCCCTTGCACAGATGTCGCATGCACCCTTTATTCCAAGAGAAGCAGTTCACGTCTCAGATTGCTCTGAGCTTGTTCTTCGTACTTCTCTTCGAAAATGGAAGTGTGAAAGATACGTTTTTTTGCAAGCATTTTTTCGAGAAAGTCCTTACGACCCACTTTGTACTTTTGAGGGTCTACCCAGGAGTACTCTTGAAACAGCTTGCTTCTGTATGTGTCGTATTGGGGTGTATTAGATCCCAAAATAGACAAATCAATATCAAGAAACAGATCACCATCCCAACCAACTGGGTGCCTCTTGTCATGCTTTGACGCAAGGATCATCCGGAGAACCGCTCCCTTGAAGGCATCAGCAAGCCGAGCTTTTTCCATGACTTGGTTCGCAAGATCAGTACTGTCTTCTTCGTTTCGAAGACTCCGTGTTCTGTAGACTGCATCATGGTACCAAATAGCAAACATGACCTGCAGTTGATTCCGGAAATGTTCCTTAACTGCTTCAAATTCGCTGAAACAATGAGCAATGTGTTCAAGGTTGTGGTAATGCCGATGAGGCTCTCCGTAGAGAGTAACTAGCTGGCTGTACTCTTGAGGGTGTCCATCTCCATTCGAATCAAGAAACTTCCACATCGAATTCCAACGTTGAAGCAGAGTAGTTTGAGTATCAACAGTATTCATGTGAATCTCCAAAATGTATAGGATCCTAAAACTCCTCTTAGACACTATAATAATTAAACACAAGAGTCAAATTGAGAAGTGTTCTTAAACTTTAGTCTTTAGAATTCTGCGATGTTTACATGTGGGATAGAAAAGTCACCAAATTCACTCTTTTCAATTGATACGAAGGAAGTCTTCTTGTCATCAAAGTACAGTTCAACCATGCCTGTTGGTCCGTTACGATGCTTTTCAATCAAAATTTCTACAATATTTTTACGTCCAGTATCTTCTGTTCCATACTTATCCTCACGGTGAATGAACATAACTACGTCCGCATCTTGTTCGATAGATCCAGAGTCACGAAGGTCAGATAGACGAGGTTTACCTCCACGAGCTTCCACGGCACGAGAGAGTTGCGAAAGTGCAATCACTGGAGCATTGAATTCCTTTGCAAGACCTTTCAGAGAGCGAGAGATTTCTGTTACTTGGTTAACCATGTTGTCATACTGACGAGAAGTACTCATTAGCTGGAGGTAGTCAACGATGATGAGTCCGATAGGCTTCTCAGTACTAAGACGTCGTAACGTACTTCGCATGTTAAGAATTGAGTTTGCAGCTTTATCATCTACATAGATAGGAGCCTTCATCAGTTCATGCATTCCTTGCTGAAGACGCTGAAATTCTTCATCAAGAGAAAGTTTTGCTGTACGAAGCTTCCAACTGTCCACTTGAGATTGTGCCGAGAGCATACGATCAACAAGCTGCTCTTTACTCATTTCAAGAGAGAAGATTGCAACAGGGATACCATGCTTCACTGCTGCATTACGTGCGAAGTCTAGCGCAAGCGATGTCTTTCCAACAGAAGGACGAGCCGCCAAGATAATGAGGTCAGATGGTTGGAATCCAGAAAGTTTGTTATCTAGATCTTTGAAACCACTTGGTGTTCCTCGCATACCACCATCTTTTTCAGACATTTTTTCGATACGAGCCCACGTTGCATCAATCATTTCTTGGAAAGCAATAAGCCTGTCAGATGAACCTCCTTTGGTTGTAATCTCATAGATACTGCGCTCTGCCTCCTCAAGAACTTCTTCAAGAGAATCATTCTCATCGTAGGCATTTTCAGTAATATGAGTACTTGCTTCGATAAGTCTACGAAGAAGTTCCTTCTTGCGCACGATTTGGGCATAGTACTTAATATTAGCAGCAGAACCGACAAGACCAAGAAGGTCTGACAGGTATGGAGCTCCACCTATTTGTTCAAAGTCTTTGCTTGCACGAAGTGCAGCAGACACAGTGAGCACATCAACAGGTTCTTTGTTATTGACGAGTGTTTCAATACATTCATAAATAATCTGATGTTTTGCAGCATAAAAACTTTTTGAACCAACGATATCAGAGATATCAAATAGCGCATCAGATGAAAGAAGAAGTGAGCCAAGAAGCGCTTTCTCACTCTCAAGGTCTTGTGGAGGAATACGTGGACCACGAAGAGGGTCCTTATTCTCATCGCTACGATATGAATCGTACGATTTTTTATATGACTTTTTTTTAGGCGAGGCGGAAAGTTGGTTAAGAGGTAACATGCCCTCTAGTGTACTAGGGGGAGTATCTCTTGCACAAATTGAAATATATTGTATTATAGTAAAAGTAGGGGATGAATTGTGGACAACACTCTAATTGTTGCATTTGTCTCAAACAGGTATTTGTTTGCTTATCTCCCTTCAGCAAGGAGAGATGTGGGTCAATAACTCTTCAAAGCCCACATTGGCGGGTTGGCTGCTCTTTCGCAGCTTTCGGCACACGACTTCAAATTCAAAGAATCTTGAGGTCGTGTTTTTTATTGATTTTTTGAAGTTTTGACGAAGAGAATATATAAATACTGCGAACAGAAAGTCTTGTACAGAAATCTGGGCTGGTATACACTTATGGAAGAGTCGCCAAGAAGGTGATATATAGCGGGGTAATGCCCCGCAGGAAACAGGTGCATAGTGATACGTACTTCAAACTGTACGTATCACTATGCACTTTTAATTTGTGTATATATTAGCGTGATACAACGGCCTGTCCTTCAGTTCCATCTTGTACAGCAAATCCGTGAGTTGCTATTTCATCACGAAGTCTGTCTGATTCTGTGAAGTTCTTCGTGTCTCGAGCGACTTTTCGCAAATCAAGAAGTCTTTTCACTTCTTCAGGAATGACAACATTTTTTTCTTGGGCATGTTCAAGTCCGAGACCAAGAAGGGTATTCATGCACATCAATGTTTGATACTTATTTGGAGCAGAGAGTGTGTCATCTTTTAACATCTTCCAAAGTGAAGCAACTGCCTCTGGTGTATTGAGATCCTCATGGAGTGCACCAGCAAACGACTGCATATATGTCTGATCTATAGATCCTTCCTCTGTTTTATTGTGTATTGTGTATTCAACTATTTTTTTATAAGCATTTGCGGCACCATCAAGTGCCTCAAATGAGAAAGAAAGTTCTTTACGATAGTGAGCAGACATCAAAAAATAACGATACGCAAGGGGGTTGTAACCTTTTTCTACTAGGGAGCTTACGGTAAGAAAATCACCATTTGATTTTGACATTTTACCGGTTGTATCTTGGAGGTGATTATTGTGCATCCAGTAGTTTACATATGTTTCTCCGGTAACGCACTCACTTTGTGCGATTTCGTTCGTATGATGCACTTGGATGTGTTCTATGCCTCCTGTATGAACATCAAAATGGTTTCCTAGATATTTCATCGACATAGCAGAACATTCGATATGCCATCCTGGGAAGCCTTTTCCCCATTTGGAATCCCATTCCATTTGACGTTGCTCATGTTTTGGTGAAAATTTCCAGAGAGCAAAATCAGTGATATTTTTCTTCTCTGAATTTTCTTCAACACGAGCACCACTCCTTAGACCTTCGATATCAAGATGAGCAAAGTCCCCGTATGCTTTGAATTTAGAAGTATCAAAATAAATACCATCATTGATCTGGTATGTGTATCCTGCAATTTCGAGTGCCTCAACAAGAGCAAGCTGCTCTTTGATGTTATCTGTTGCGCGAGGAAAGGTGAATTTTTCGAGTGGGACATTAAGTGCTACAAGGTCTGCAAAATATGCATCAGTGTATAGCTTTGCTATTTCCCATACAGCCTTACCTTCACGTCGTGAGCCTTTTTCCATTTTATCCTCACCTGTATCTCCGTCATCAACGTTGTGGCCTACATCAGTGATATTGATGACATGAGTGACGCTGTAACCAGAAGCAGCAAACATTCTTCGTAATGTGTCTGCAAAAACTGCTGCACGCATATTGCCTAGATGTTGATAGTGATACACTGTTGGTCCGCAGGAGTAAATCGAGACACTCCCTTCTTTAATAGGGGTAAAAAGTTCAAGTGACCTTGTCTTTGTGTTGTAGAGTTTGATTGGTTGCTGCTTGGTATCTGCCATAGCGTATGTAATAAAATATTTATCCTTTTATTCTAACATACATAGGATGTATACTGTTCTTCATATGTCTATGATACGTGATTTCTATAAAAACAAACGAAGTGTCTTGCCGACACATTTTACTAAACGATTTGCTGTTAAAAGCATTGCTGTCGGTTCTTTTATCTTTGCTATTTTTGCAACAGGGTTTTTGATTGGGACTGGCATGGGTTCAGGCGTCAAGGCTTCTGAAGGGGAACTGATGCTCAACACTGCTCTTTTTAAGAGTGTAAAAACAAATCTTGACACTAAGTTTGTCTTTTGGAAATCCTCATCAACACTTCCTACTTCAAAGCAGTTAGAATATGGAATGCTTCAAGGATATGTCGCGTCATTCAAGGACCCGTATACAGTATTTTTCCCACCACAGGAAGCAAAGAGTTTTGCAGAGAATGTAAAAGGGTCTTTTGGTGGTGTAGGAATGAATGTTGGTATGAAGGATGGTAACATCGTGGTAATTGCTCCACTCAAGGATTCTCCTGCTATGCAAGCTGGAATCAAGGCTGGAGATATTGTCACCGGAGTTGATGGTAAGAACATGCTTGGACTTTCTTCTGATGAAGCAGTGTCACTTATTCGTGGAGAGTTAGATACTCCTGTAACAATTACCGTACTTCATCCAGGCGCAAGAGCGACTACCGATATTAAGATTATCCGTAAGGAAATTAAAATCCCAACCATTGATACTGAGAAAAAAGACGGGACGTTTGTGATCAGATTGTACAATTTCTCAGCAGGGTCTACAGCACTCTTTAAGAATGCCATGAATGAGTTCGTAACTTCTGGAACTAATCGTCTGATTATCGATCTTCGTGGTAATCCAGGAGGATATCTTGATGCTGCCGTTGAGATGGCAAGTTACTTCCTCAAAGAAGGTCAGGTTGTGGTGAGTGAGCGACAGGGTAAAAATGAAACTATTGTTAATCATCGAAGTCTAGGAATAACTGGTCTACCAGCTACCACAAAAGTTGTAGTGATTGTCGACGGAGGTTCTGCATCAGCATCCGAAATTTTGGCTGGAGCTCTTAAGGATCACGATATTGCAAAGGTTGTTGGGATCAAGTCATTTGGGAAAGGATCTGTTCAAGAACTTATCAATCTAGAAGACGGAGCGTCTCTTAAAGTTACTATTGCAAAGTGGTATACACCAGATGGAGTTAATATCTCTGAAAGTGGTATCAAGCCTGATGTGGAAGTTGCTGTTGCAACAACAACACCAAAAGGTTACGAAGGAACATACGATGCACAGCTTTTGAAAGCGATTGAAGTTTTGAAAGCGATGAAGTAATACTGCTTTTTGTATTTAGCTGGTAGCGTTTATTTTCCTACAATCCACAGAAGCGCGACCTTTGGTCGCGCTTCTGTGTATTTAAAGCTACATTCTACATGCTTAAGGCTACAAGCTGAATATGATATAATCATATTCATTATGAAAGTGATTCTCTTAAAAGATATAGCAAAATTAGGTAAACGAGGGGAAGTAAAAGAGGTCGCAGAGGGGTATGCTATCAATGTGCTTATCAAGAAAAATGATGCACTTATGGCTACTCCTTCAGAGCTTGCAAAATGGAAAGCAAAAGAAGATGCAAAGAATCATAAGAAAGAATTAGCAACAAGTACATTTGCTGTTCTTGTTGATGCGCTTAGGCACACATCGCTTACAATTACTGGCAAGAAACATGATGGTAAAGGGCAGCTTTTTGCTTCAGTAAAAGAGGGTGATATTGCGGATGCTATTTTTGCAGCAGTAAAGACTTCTATTGACCCAAAGCAAATTAGTATTAGTGCTCCAATTAAATCAATAGGTAAACATACCTTTGAATTGAAACAAGGTGAAAAGAAAGAGAAGATTGAGCTTGCGGTGGAATAAGAGATGGGTATAACGTAAGACTATTTTCAGTGATCGTTAAGACAGAGATACAAAGAACCGCTTCTTACGAAGCGGTTCTTTGTTTGTAATCTAGTATATAGGTTACTTTGTTTTTGGTTCGAGACCTACGTTTGCAACCTTCTTACGTTTGATTGTTCCGTCTAGGTGCTTCATGCGACGTTCTGTGAAAGATACTTTACCTTCTGTAAGCGCAAAAAGAGTATGGTCACGTCCAAGGCCAACATTCTTTCCTGGCATGATTTTTGTACCACGCTGACGAACGATAATAGCTCCAGCTGATGCTGTTTCTCCAGCATAAAGCTTAGTACCGAGGTACTTTGGTTTACTGTCTGTTAGGTTTTTTGCCGAACCTGCGGCTTTTCTTGTTGCCATAGCGTATACTTATTAATATAGATTTATGCCTAATATAACCAGTAGTATACAAGACTATTGTAAAAAAATCAATAGCAGAATCACATACTTTGATATCGCAAGTATTGCTGTTGTTTTGATTGGAATTGCTGTTCTAGTTACCTATTTCCACAATGAGGAGCAAAAAATGTATAAGGATGTTATATATCAGGAAGGAAGTCGTACAGTTGTAGATGTTCAAAAGGATACCAACCAACCTTTTGGGAGTAAAACAGGTACAACATATACATTTTCTTGGTGCCAAGGAAGTACAAGAATCAAAGAGAAAAATAAAATATTTTTCTCTAGCGAAGAGGATGCTCAAAAAGAAGGAAGGACATTGTCAAAATTATGTAAGAAATAAACTGTCTTTAGAGTAAGTCCTGAGATAGTTAGACTCTTGCTCCACCTCTGGTTTCTAAAAAAAATTATTTCTGTATCACTAATGTAATACGATGTCTTCTGTAGATAAAAAGACCCCCACCGTTGCCGGTAGGGGCGGAGACCTTCACGAACCTCGAGTGCTCAAGTGACTGTCCCAGGCACAGGAAACGAGTCACACAGGACTCGGGAGGAGGGGACTTGCCTGCACCCAATTTGATAGTAATTAATATACAGATTTTTGTCAACCTTTTTCGCTCTACAGAAGGGATATAGATGTTATCCACTATCTATGTAGTGACGCACTCGATATACTTTAAGTACACAACAAATATATGGCAAAAGAAACAAAAACACATAAAAAAGAAACTAAGAAACCAAAGAAGGCAAAGTAATTATTAGCAACTCCTTGGTGAAGGAATATGTAAAAAGCGTGCTATCAACGAAGTTGATAGCACGCTTTGCTTTTAATGCTAAGCAGTTTTGCCTAGTAAAGAGGTCTCATTGTCCTGCTGAACTTCGATATCGAGAATGCTGTACAGTGTTAATAGTGACGTAACAATAAAATATTGTACTTTATTTACTTTTTACTTGCGTTATTTATAAACACAGCAAATGCAAACTTATTTGCTATAATGAATTTATAATGATTTTCACTCCTCGAATCGATGAAGCAATTAAGCTTGCCTCCCGTCTTCACTACGGTCAAGTGCGTAATGACGCCAAAAGAACACCATATGTCAGCCACCTCATGTCGGTTGCTGTTATTCTTTCTGAAGTGACTACAGATGAAGATGTTATTATTGCAGGTCTTATGCACGATTCTCTGGAAGATGTTCCACACTACACATACGAGAAGCTTGTAGAGGATTGTGGTGTCCGTGTTGCAGAAATAGTGAAGTATGTTACAGAGCCGCTGGATGCTACTAAGGTAGCGTCTGAACAGCTTCCATGGCTTGAAAGAAAAGAAGCCTATCTAGAGGTTCTTCGTCAAGGAGGAACAGAGAGTGCTATGGTATCTTCCGCAGACAAGATTCATAATACGGAAAGTTTTATACGAGATATAGAAAAAGAAGATGGTATGTTTGCTGCACGGTTCGGATCAAGTATTCGTAATCGTCTTTGGTTCCATGAGCAGGCACTTCTCGTTGTTGCTGAAAAGTTAGGAGATACCCATTCGCTCGTGGCACGCTTTCGTACAAGTACAGAAGCATTTCGTTTGCTCGCTGATCGTGTGGAGGCACGTATTTAAATTATTATTAGTAGTAGTACGTACATATGTTGTCGACTTATTTTTCTGTTATCGCATCACTGTTTATTATTGAAGTTCTTTTATCAATTGATAATGCACTTGTTAATGCTACGCTCGCAGAAGCTCTTCCAGAAGAGAAGCGTGTTAAAGCAATTCGTATCGGTATAATTTTGGGAGCAGTGTTTCGGTTTATTGCATTATTTGCGGTTGCGTTTATTATCCAAAATGTGTGGCTTAAAGTCCTTGGAGCACTATACCTCATATACCTAGCAGTCACCCATCTGGGGAAGGTTATTGATGAGTCTGGTCATACGCATACAACAAAGACAACATTTCGTGGAGTGGTGACACAGATTGCCCTTGCAGATATTGTTTTTAGTATTGATAATGTTATTTCTGCAGTTAGCTTTTCAGATAATACATATCTTGTCATGTTCGGTGTGCTTGTCGGAGTTATTAGTATGCTATTTATTACTCCTATCCTCTCACGTCTTATTCATAAGTATAAAGGTATGCCACAGGCAGCATATGTGATCGTAGGACTTATCGGAGCTGCTCTCCTTATTGAGACATTATCACATATTCATATACATGAGTTTACAAAATTCTCAGCAATACTTTCTGTTATTGGATTTACTGTGTGGTATGAGCACAGTCTTTCGCTTCGAAGAATTTCTAATCCTGTTCTTAAAAAAATACAGTACATCATCGCCATTCCTCTTGATGTCATGTATGCAACAAAAAATCTTGTTAAGGTAATTACTCAAAAGTAATACAAAGAGTACTGTGTAAAGCTTCAATAAATATTAGGTTTTTGTGGTTCAATAATAAAATAAAATCTCTAGCATCGCACGATACTAGAGATTAGAGGGAAGAAATCCCATATTCGACGGAGTCAGTTTTTGAACCTGCATTTTCTCAACTCATTTCTTTTTTGTTAGACAAGAAGGTGTGGTACACATCAAGTATTCAATGAGTGTGACGACAGTCGAGCCAGTAAAGAGCAAAGCAAGATAACTGTTTACTAGAATCATTGCAATCTTGCCATTTACATTTATGACCACGAAGTTGAAGTAAGGTATGAGAATGAGGAATGCTAGTGCACTGCATAAGGAACCAAGACGTTCTTTGTTTCGAGTAACAATTTCTTCTGTAGGACCTATGAAGCACTGTCCTTGCTTGAAAATTTTTTTTGATAGGAAATATATTTTGAACTGACTCTTGAGCATCATTACAAATGACACCACTAGTGCAAGTAGTGCCACCCGCATCATTACTGCAGGCTCATATGTATATAAGAAATCAAGTGTGAGCAAGAGTAAGGAAATAAGAGTAAAGAGAAGTGCAGGGAGAGCAATTAAGGTGTTGAGCACCTGTAGTGTTCTTCCTACATGTTTCCAAGTTATTGATGTGCGTTGTTCAAGATAGTTAATACTTGCTTGTGCGACAGCAATAAAACGAGCGTCTAGGGTAAGCTTTTTCATGTGAACTCCTTCATTGGTAATGGAACTACTTGAGCAAAATACTACATTAACACCTGTGTGTAGTCAATGTGACGTATACTAGGAATATATGAAATCTGCACAGTCAAAAGTATTACCAACCTTTGAGGAACGATACAAAAAGTTAAATGAGAAACAACAACAGGCGGTTAATGAAACAGAAGGACCTGTCCTAGTTGTTGCTGGCCCTGGAAGTGGAAAGACAGAACTCCTCTCTCTTCGTGTTGGAAATATCTTGAAAAAGAATCAAGTATCTCCACACAATATCCTCTGTCTTACGTTTACAGAAAATGGTGCTATTAATATGCGTGAACGACTCTCGTCGCTTATTGGTCAAGATGCATACCGTGTTGGTATATTTACATTCCATGCGTTTTGTAACCATATCATTGCTCGTCATCCAGAATATTTTTGGCAAGCGACTCACTTTACGCAAGCAAATGATATTACACGTGCTGAAATTTTCCAGACACTCTTTACCGCACTTCCACATGGTCATCCACTTGCAAGTTATCATCCAGAAAAAGGATTCGTATATTTACGTGATGTTGCCGATCGTATCAAACACATCAAGAGTTATGGAAAAACAGCAGAAGAATATAGTGCCATTCTTAAAGAGCTTCCAAAAGAATATACAAAAATTAACCAAGCTCTCAAGCTTTGGCCAGAGAGATTATCTAGTAAGAAATTAGATGATATAGAAGCAATCATTAAAGAACTCAGATTCCTTCATGGGACGACATCGCTCTATCTCGCAACAACATTGCATAACGCTCTTGATGCGGCGGGGGTACTTGGCAAGACAGAACCTCTTGCAGACTGGAAAGCAAAGTTCACGGTGAAAGGGGACGATGGTCTCATCCTTAAAGATGCTCATAATGAGGAGAAGATTCTAGCTGTTGGTGAACTATACAAACAATACAGTGAAGAGATGTATAAGCGAGGTCTCTATGATTATGACGATATGATTATCGAAGTGGTTCATGCACTCCGTGATAATACTATTTTGCGTAACACACTTGAAGAACAGTATCAATATATTCTCGTTGACGAATTCCAAGATACCAATGAAGCACAGATGGATCTTGTGAAAGCTATTACTTCAAATGAAGTGCATGAAGGAAGACCAAATGTATGTGTGGTAGGGGATGATGATCAAGCTATCTATAAATTTCAAGGAGCAGAAATTTCACACATTATGCGCTTCAGAGATGCTGCGTATAGAGATGTGACAACAATAGTTCTTGATAAAAACTATCGTTCAACACAAAAAGTTCTTGACCTAGCACGTTCACTCATAATCCAAGGGCAGACCCGTCTCGAAAATAAATATGAAGATATCAAGAAAATATTGTCTGCAGAAAATAAAGGACTTGAAAAAGGTGATATTGCTATCGTTCAGACTTCATCTGATGTTGCGGAGTATACCTATGTGGCGCGCTCTATTCGTAAGGCGCTCGATACAGGCATTGATCCACAAGAGATAGCAGTGCTTGCAAGAGGTCATCGTGAGCTCCGCGCACTTCTTCCGTATCTAGACCGTGCACAAATTCCATACGAATACAGTAAGAAAGCAAACGTGTTTGATGAACCTCATGTAGCAATTCTTATTCAGATGTGTGAATATATTTCTTCAGTGATGAGACATGAGGCTACCGCCGACTACGTGCTTCCTCACTTTCTGTCACACCCGTGTTTTTCTATCAATAGACAAAAACTTTTTGCGCTTGCGGTACAAGCAAAAGAAGAACACAAGAGTTGGACTGAAGTGCTAATTACCACAGAAGATGAAGATGTTAAAAAAATTGGGCTACTCCTTTCTGAACTCGCAGTTGAAGGGGAACAGACCCCCCTTGAACATATTTTGGAGACGTTTATGGAAAAGAGTGGATTCAAAGAGTTTTATTTTTCAAGAGAATCAATTAAGAAGAGTCCAACGACATATGTAGCCTTCCTTGCAAGTCTTAAAACATTTATTGAAAGTCTTCGTGAATGGAAAGAAGGGGAGATACTTCTTGTTTCTGATGTTGCAGATTTTGTACAGATGCACGTTGACCACGATATTGCACTTATCAGTGAGTCACCATTTATGAAACATGAAAGCTCTGTTCAGCTTATGACTGCACATGCATCCAAAGGTCTTGAGTTTGCTCATGTGTATATTATTGCAGCTCATGATTCACTGTGGACTAAGTCACCACGTACAAATATCGCACCGCTCCCTGCTCCACTTGTGCCACTGATGCAACCAGCAGGAGATACAGAAGACGACTTCATTCGACTTCTATACGTAGCAATCACTCGAGCAAAACATACACTTACCATTTCAAGTCACGATACGCAGATACGATACCTTTCTCTTAATGAATCACTTCATGAAGAAGGGGTTGATGATGTACCTATTGAAGCTCATGAGAATGCTCTTGCTCTCCACAAAGAACCATACAAAGAAGACGAGTGGGTTCTATTACGTAGACTTGTAAAAAATTACATGATGCCGGTAACACATCTCAATAATTTTACGAACTTACTTGAAGGTGGGCCACTATACTTTATTGAACAAAATCTTCTTCGTTTTCCTCAACCAATGAATGCATCTGGAGTGTATGGATCTGCTATCCATAAAGCTCTTGAAGAAATAATCATGTATCCAAAATATCATACAGGAGATAAAGCTTCACTACCCTACCTTGTGACGGTATTCAAAAAAGAATTATCTCGTGGCAGACTTCCACACCATGAGATGATGAAACAAACTGATCGCGGAGAAAAAATTATCACACGACTGTATGAAATGACAAAAGGTATGTTTACCTTGTCTGATCAGGTGGAAGTTGATATGAAACATGAAGGAGTTATGTTAGGAGATGCACATATTGTTGGGAAGCTTGATCTTCTTCGTGTTATAGATAAGCAATATGAGGTTGTGGATTTTAAAACAGGAAAAGCGTTTACTGCTTGGGATGAAGCAAAGACTGATATTGATAAAATAAAATTACATAAGTATCGCCAGCAACTCATTGTCTATAAGTTACTTCTAGAAAATTCTGTGCACTACAAAGATATGCCAGTACGTAAATTATCACTCTGGTTTGTTGAGGAAGAGGTATTTACAGAACTTATTCTTGATGCAACTGATATAGAAATTGAAAGAACTCAAAAACTTATTGAAGCAGTCTACAAGAAAATTGTAACACTCGACATTACTCCAGATATTTCAAAATACGGAGAGACATATAAAGGATTACTACAGTTTGAGGATGATTTGATAGCGGGAACTATCTAAATCTAAAAAGAACACCTTAAGGTGTTCTTTTTAGATAACTATTATTTAGTAGGTGTATCCAGTTTGATAGTTGTTCCAATTATATGTGGCAGGCATCTCATCGTATGTGTACTGACCAGATCCGTAGTTGACTCCCATATTTAAGTAAAGCATCCAGTCGTCTGTATTTTGTGTTTGGCAGGTGTATCCATTCCAAACTTGGTTGTTTGCACATTGATTTTGTGCAGTTGGACATGTTGATGTGTTTGGGATAACAGAACCATCTGAACATGTTTTATATGTTGGATAGTTTGGGTAGTATGGTTGGTACACTTGTGTATAGGTAGACACACACTTGAAGCGAGTCTGTCCTCCCCAGTTTTGATAACCAATATCAATATATGTTGAGTTCATAGGACAAACACACTTTGCTGCGTATGTATTGAAAATATATTCCTTGTTGAAGTCACAATATGTTGCTGGAGGAACTGGTGTTGGTGCTGTAGGGCGGCAACTGAACTGGTAGTGATTATTTCCTCCATATATAGTTGCTATGCCTTGTGGGACTATTTCGTACCCATAAGCACATCTACAGGTATCATTACCTAACCATTGAGCGTTAGCAATTTGTAAACAATGTTGTTGGTAGTTTTCTTGGTACAAATAGTTACACACAGATCCGTTCCAGTATTGTCCAGATGGACATGGTTGAGGATTTTGGTCCTGAGGACAGTTATTGTTCCATGAAGGAATACATGCATGCTGACAGTATGTTGGGTCACTAGAACTACAACCATCACAACCAGGAGTAAACCACCCTAAGGCAGCATTACTTTGTGAGCAATCTGGGGCAAAAGGTTTACACACAGAAGTATCCCAGTACTGTCCAGATGGACATGGTTGAGGAGTAGGATTTTGAGGGCAATTGTTGTTCCATGACTGGATACAAGGTTGACCACAGTACACAGGGTAACTCTCACGACACCCTGTACAGTCAGTTGTAGCTTGTCCAGAAGTTGAGTAATTACAAGGGTAATATGCCTCTGCACGAGAGATCTGATTAGGAACAACGATAGAAATAATTGCTAAAAATACTCCACTAATAATATACTTTTTCATAATCAATTACTCTACATTATAATATATATTCTGTCAAGTTTTCGGCGGTGAGTTAAACAAGCAATTGCAACATATATGCCATGTAATAGTTCTGGTTAGAATCGAACCATTTTATGTATTATTAATTGATAAAAACAAAACCGCCTCATATGTTGAGGCGGAATGGTCACTGCTGAGGCAATGGTGATCTTACTTTTTTTTCTGGATGTAAGTAAAAAAGGATAGTGGGTATTTTTCTACTCCTTTTTCCTCGTATGAGTATGCGGAGATGACGAAGATCACAAAAAAGCAGATCATACACAGTCTGTATGTTTTCTTTTTTGAGAGTATCTGCATCACGCTTTGAAATGAATCTGCTCAAAAAAATGTTTCCTGTGTAATCTTTTGCAAGAAGATCTTTAAGTGCTTTTTCTACAGAGTTGATCATCTTCATTGTCTCTGATGTTTGAAGAGGCTCTTTTTGTAGATGTTTAAGAGCTCGTCTAAGAGCTAGTGCGGTTCTCATTCTGCAATTTCTCACATCTATTGTGTTCATGATAAGGTACCTCCTTTCTGTATCGTACACAAAATAACGCGTGACATCAATCTTTATTTTTCTGATATACTTTTCTCATATATGCCTGATAAATATTCTGCAGTGTGGGTGTCTCATTCTTCCATGGGGGATTTTATTAAATGCCCACGTCTATATTATCTTCACAATGTATACAAAGATCCAAAAACTGGTCGCAAAATGACTATGGTTAGTCCACATATGTCACTTGGTATTGCTGTGCACAATGTTCTCGAAGGACTGGGAGATTATCCTGCGGCTGAACGTATGGATAGAGACTTACGTGCACAGTTCGAAGAAGAATGGCAGAAAGTCACTGGTAAAAAAGGAGGATTTACTGGAGAAGAGCAAGAAGAAGAATTTAAAATGCGAGGAAAAGAGATGATCAATACTGTTATCAAAGATCCTCGCTTCTTAGTAAACAAGCGTATCAAACTTCCTCAAAGTAATATGCCGTGTAATTTTTACCTTTCAGAAGAAGATAATATTATTTTAAATGGTCTCATTGATTGGATAGAATATTTGCCCGATGACACACTGCATATGATTGATTTTAAGACAGGGAAACATGAAGAAAAAGAATCGTCACTCCAGCTGCCTATCTATCTTCTTCTTTGTAATGCACTTCAGAAGCGTACAGTCTCTAAAGCAAGTTATTGGTATCTTGAAACTGACAAAATAGTAGAAAAAGAATTACCTGATCTTGAGACTGCGCGACGCGATGTGTATGCGGTTGCAATTAAAGTAAAAGAAGCGCGTGAGAAAAAGGAGTTTGAGTGCCCACAAGGAGAAGATGGGTGTATGCATTGTAGAGTGTATGAAGATATCTTGCGGCTTAAAAATGGTGAGGAATCAACTATGGAATATATTGGAGTTGGAGGTTTTAATCAGGATGTTTATATAACAAAGAAGACAGAAGAAAAGTAAGGCAGGAAGACTTTTAAGACAAAAAGATTATGTTTAAATTTTGGTGTAAAGGCACATGCTAGTTACCTATTTCTTTGCTTTCTATTTTGTCAGGAGTATACTTTTAGTATGACTTTATTTGGCAAATTAGTGATGGGTTTTTTTGTAGTCCTTATTGGCACAGGGGTATTCTTTGGAGTGACTTCATATGTTAAACAGGATGCCCGAGATTCGATGATGCAAGAGGTGGCACAATTTCAAGGGGATGAAGCAAAGCTTGGAAAGGATATTGAAAATAAAAAAACATTTGGAGAATTTATTCAAGGAGGAGGTTCATTTACATGTAGTGTTACAAAAAATTTATCTGGGATAGAAGACAAAGGAGTGTTGCGTATCCACGACACTTTGATGCGAGTAGATTTTTCTTCTACAACGGTTATTGTTCGAGATGGATATACGTATGTATGGAATAATGCAACATCAACAACTAAAGGTCGTAAGATTACAAAAATAGGAAGTAATTTGGAAGAAGGGACTTCTACTGAGCAAGTACCTGAATCACCTAACTATTGGAACAATGATTGGGTTACTGATTATACATGTGACACTTGGCTGGCAGAGGATATTTTGTTTACTGTTCCAAAGTCAATAATATTTACAGTAGAGTGATACTTAAAAATGAGTAGCTGTCTATATCTAAATAGGTAGACAGCTTGTTATTACGCAATAATTTTGCTATAGTGTCCAGTATTATGCAAGCAAGAACTACAGGGGGTACATATCTGTATGGAAGAAATCCATTACAAGAAGCGATTCTTTCCAGTAAACGAACAGGGATAATGCCTGTAGAAGAACTTTTTCTTACAAAGAGTGCGGAGGCAGATGCTGGTATTATGAGTCTTGTACAGAGTAATAAGTTGGCGTACTCTATTGTTACCTCTTCTGAAATTGAAAATCATATTGGTCGTGAGACCGTACACCAAGGTATCTTGGCTCGACTTAATCCAAAAGCGCTCTATACATCTTTAGATGAAGTGCTTGCGCGTGTCTCAGCAAAAGAAAGACCACTCTTTATTCTTTTAGATGAACTTCAAGATCCTCATAACGTTGGGGCTATCATTCGTTCGGCTGTTGCGTTTGGAGCTGATGCTATTCTTATTCCAGAACATGATCAGACACAGATTACTGGAACGGTGATCAAGACCTCTGTTGGAATGAACTTCAGTATTCCAATTGTTCGTATTGGTAATATCAATACAACGCTACTTAAGCTCAAAGAAAAAGGTTTCTGGTCCTATGGACTCACAGGAGATGGTGATACATCTTTGACAGCAGTTACATTTGATTCACCATCACTTATTGTTATTGGGAGTGAAGGTGTTGGTATTGCAAAAAAGACACTCGAACATTGCGATTTTAAACTCTCAATACCAATGAGTCCACTCTGTGAATCACTCAATGCATCAAATGCAACAGCAGTAACACTCTATGAGTGGCATAAGCAGCAGCAGGGCAGTAAAGGTTAGTAAAAAAGTTTCATACGTCACAAAGAACGAAACCGCATGATTTGATATTCATGCGGTTTTTTGCTTGGCTATGGTTAAGCCTCCGTTCGAAGATCGAACCGTAGGTCAAAGGAGTTGTACCCCTTTTTTCTAAGGACGATGTAAATGATTACAATGTAATCGGTGAGGGCACGAGCTTCTTTATGGGTACTGAGCTCATCAGCATTTCTCGGTTTTAACTTTGAAGGGATTGCCAAATAGTTTTTTATTTTTGTGGCAATAAGAGAACTATCTAAACCAAGTTCAGTAACAGTACTGTCGACTTCTCTGTAGAACTCAGCAGGGGTTTGGTCGAGGTATTTGTCACTTAATTTCTTTAGAACTATCTCAAAATTATATCCGAGCAGATGCTCTCTTCCTCTGTAGATTGATCTGTGTGTTGTATTCCACATATCAGCTACACAGGTTCTCCATATTCCCTCTGGACACCCTGACTCATCACCAAACCGAAAGTGGTAAAAAAATTTCCAAGAAACGCCACCTCCCCCTCTTTGAAAGCGATATACTCTGACATGATCGCCTCCTTTAAATGTAAGTACAAGAGCTTCTCTCTAAAGATTACAATTTAAATATGTTTTTGTAAAGTCATGCAAGTTCTTTAATAAATGATAGAATGGGGGCATGTTTAAACAATTCCTCCGTCATTTTTCTAACGACATCGGTATTGACCTTGGAACTGCAAATACACTTGTGTATGTTCGTGGACGTGGAATTGTTATTAATGAGCCATCTGTTGTTGCACTCAATACAAAAACTAGTCGTGTTGTTGCTGTTGGTATTGAAGCTAAGAATATGATGGGGAGAACTCCTGCACATATTCGTATTGTGAGACCTCTTGTTGATGGAGTGATTTCTGATTATGAAGTAACAGAAGAGATGCTAAGTTATCTCATTAACAAAGCAAACGACATGGATAGAAAAATTTTTCGTCCACGTGTTGTTATTGGTATTCCTGTTGGAGTAACTAACGTTGAGATGCGTGCCGTATATGATGCTGCAAAATCAGCCGGAGCAAGTAGTGTCTATATTGTAGAAGAACCAACAGCTGCAGCAATTGGAGTACACTTGCCTATTCATGAACCAGTTGGGAGTATGATTGTTGATATTGGTGGGGGCACAACTGATATTGCAGTTATTGCTCTTTCTGGTGTTGTACGAGCAAAGAGTCTAAAAGTTGCAGGAGATAAACTTACCGAAGATATTATTCTGTATATGCGTGATGAGTTTAAAATGTTGATTGGAGAAAAAACAGGAGAACATATCAAGATGACAATCGGGTCTGCACTGCCAGATGAAAATGGAATGGAAATGAGTATCAAAGGGCGTGATCTTGTAACAGGGCTTCCTAGAGAAGCTGTGATAACTGACGCTGATATTCGTGAAGCTATGTACCCTTCAATTACATCACTTGTTGATGTCATTCGCGAAGTGCTTGAAACTACTCCGCCTGAGGTTCTTTCTGATATTATGCATAAAGGAATCACGCTTGCAGGCGGAGGTGCGCTTATCCGTAATCTTCCTCAGTTGCTTGAGATGCAACTTAAGGTTCCGATTACCGTGGCAGATGATCCACTTACTGCGGTTGCCCGTGGAACAGGAGTTATACTAGAAAATATTGAACTCTATAAAGATGTTCTTATAGAAAATACTGATGATATATCTTTCAGGTAAAGCACAAAAAAAAAGAAAATATATACGGTACGTTATATGTGCTGCTATTTTTATTATAGTAGTCTTCTTTTGGCCAACCATCCGCAAGGTGTCGTTTGGAGTTATTGAGCCAGCTGTTATTGGATATGGTAATACAAAAAAATCATTTACTTTTTTCCCAGAATTTTTTAGTACATATCTTACATCACATCAAACACTAGTTACGAGACAGAAAGTCTTAGAGCTTGAAGTTGAACGCCTTGAAAATGTGCTAGCGGACAAAGATGCTCTGCTTCGAGAAAGAGAAGGGAGTATTGGTATACACACATCGTCAACCCTTCTTGCTTCTCGAGTACTTACTATGTATCCTCTTATGGAAGATATTACAAAAGTATATTCAACGGTTCTTTTATCAAAAGGTTTTAAAGATGGAGTAGCTGTTGGGAGTTTGGTGTATGTACGAGGTGATCAAGTTGTATGTACTATTAAGGAGGTGTATATTAGGTCATCTTTGTGTTCCCTTATGTCATCATCCGGAGAGGTTATAGAAGGGGTCACCTCATCATCGTCAATTGTGTTGTCGCTTGTTGGAAGAGGGGGACATTTTCTTGCAGATGTTGTTCGTGATACGCCGGTGCAGAATGGTGAGATTGTTTACCTAAGAAGTAATCCAAGAATGATTATTGGAACAATCAAACAAGTCGCTAACAATAATCAAGATACTTCATGGCATGTTTTTGTGGAAGGGGCATATAACCCTGCTAACTCCTCAGTATTTTATGTACAAGCAGAATAAACGAAATTCGTATAGAAGACCCCTGCTTGTAGTAGTTTGTGTGCTACTAGCTTTCATTTTTGATGTTATTTTTAGTACATCTCGTTTTCCTATTTTTACTATTATCGTTTGTGGTATAGTAACCTTATATGAATTTGTTTCGCCATTTATCTACTCTGCGCGCTAGACGAGAAGCCTCTCGTGAAATAGACCCTGAAGATGTTTTTTTGGATTCCCAAAATCTCTCACAGCTTAATATTGATCAAATGCAAGGACAGCTTGAGCGTCCGTTAGGAAAGCATATTTTTTACATAACCCTTTTTGTTTCTTTTGTTCTTGTCTCCGCTTTTTCATATCGTTTGTTTGCAATGCAGGTAATACGAGGAGACGAATATAAAGAACGAGCAGATAATAATCGACTTAAAAAATTACCACTTTTTGCACTTCGAGGAACTATTGCTGACAGAAATGGTAATTTATTGGCATGGAACTCTCTCTCAGAAGCGTCAACTACTGAAGCACAGAAAAAAATAGATGATATTCCACGGCGTGTATACACAGACACAAAAGGATTTTCTCATTTGCTCGGGTATGTAAGTTATCCAAAGAAGGATCAGTCAGGTGTTTTTTGGCAAGAAGAATATCTTGGCAAGGATGGTATTGAGAAAGAATATCAGGAGAGTCTTTCTGGAGTAAAGGGTGAACGTATTATTGAAGTGACCGCAAAACAAGAAGTGCAATCACACAATGTTATTGTCTATCCAACTCATGGCGAAAATGTAGTTCTTTCAATTGATAAAGATGTACAAGCAAAACTCTATGAGCGCATGGAAGCACTTGCTCATCGTGTAGGGTTTGTGAGTGGTGCTGGAGTTATTATGGATGTGCGTACAGGAGAAATACTCGCACTCACTAACTACCCAGAATACAACAATAACTTGATGACAAATGCTATAACACAAGAAGAAAAATCTCAAATAGGGGAAGATCTTCTTGATAAGCGTGGTAAGTTTATTAATCGAGTTGTGAGCGGACTCTTCACTCCTGGGTCAACAGTTAAACCTTTCTTCGCATATGCTGCGCTTGCTGAAGGAATTATAAGTCCTGAAAAAAATATTTATAGTAGTGGACAGCTTGTCATTAAAAATAAATATGATGGACCAGATACAGTCTTTAAAGATTGGAAAGCCCATGGGTATATTGATATGCGTAATGCAATCGCTGAGTCATCAGATGAGTATTTTTATCAAATAGGTGGCGGGTATCAGGATCAGCCGGGACTTGGTATTGCGCGTCTCAATATTTATGCTAAGAGATTTGGTTTTGCAACAACGACTGGAATTGATTTACCAGGTGAAAATTACGGTCTTGTCCCATCTCCAGAGTGGAAGAAAAAAGTTTTTAAAGAAGATTGGTTGCTTGGAAATACGTATCACTCATCAATTGGTCAATATGGTTTTCAGCTTACTCCCCTTGAATTGGTTCGCAGTGTTGCATCTATTGCAAACGGAGGGTATCTTGTAACCCCTCATGTGCTTAAGCGACTTACTATCGCAAGTACTTCGATTGATCTTGATCCTGCAAAACTAAAAGTTATTCAGGAAGGTATGCGTCTTGCTGTTACAGGATTAGAAGGTACTGCAAAAGGACTTAATGTACAGGGTATTACTGTTGCTGGTAAGTCAGGAACTGCAGAACTTGGAGTGAGTAAGCAATTAGTGAACTCGTGGATTAGTGGATACTTCCCATATGAAAATCCAAAGTATGCATTCGTAGTGATTATGGAGAAAGGCGATAGACATAATCTTTTTGGTGCAGTGGGGGCGATGAAGGAGACACTGGAGTGGATGAGGGATAATACTGACTATACCAAGTAAATTTAGTAGAAAATGAAAACCGCCAACTATAAAGTGGCGGCCCATGATTGGATGAGAGGCGAGTAAGTTCTCAACCTTCTCATTGCCGTTTACAACGGAAAAATTCTCCAGGACTTCTCAGGATCACTACCCCCAAGAGAATGTAAAGGGCAAGAAGGACGAGGGCACCTTCAAGGGTGTTTGATCGGTTACTCATGACAGATCTCCAGAATGAAGGATAAAAGAGATTGGATGGTAGACTTCTATAACAAATTTTAATACTCAAGTAACTATATGTCAATATAACCTTTTTTAGCTGTTTATGGTATAATGATTTGAATAAAATTATGGAATATTTAACACTTGAAAAGAAAGAATTATTAGAAGATGAGCTTAAAACCCTCCAAACAGTACGTCGCAAGGAGATTGCGGATGCTCTTGAGTATGCTAAAAGCCTTGGGGATCTTTCAGAAAATGCTGAATATCATCAGGCTCGTGAAGATCAAGCTAACTGCGAGGACCGTATCACTCATATTGAGCAGATTCTTAAGAATGCAGTGATTATGGAAGGACATGCGTCAGGTGTGGTAACTGTTGGCGCAACAGTTACTGTTCTTAAGAAGGGTGAAAAAGCAGAAAAAACATTTGCACTTGTTGGTAGCGAAGAAGCTGATTCGGTGTCTGGAAAGATTTCGAATGAATCACCACTAGGTCAAGCTCTTCTTGGAAAGAAAAAAGGTGACAAAGTAACTGTTCACGCTCCTAAAGGAGAGATTGAATACACTATTGTTTCTTTGGTATAAGCTTAGTCCTTAGTGGATTATATAGTTAAGGAGATATAGAAGCGCGGCACCGAAGGTGCTGCGCTTCTTATTGTCGTATCATTGTGTTCGATATACTTTTCGTTACAAGCTACAAGCTGTGCAATTGTCGACTAACTCACTTCAATTTGCTACTATTGTATATATAATCTAATAACTAGTATCTCATTTCTATCCCTATGGCATCACTTGAAGAACTTCGTGGAGAACGAATCAAAAAATTAGAACAACTAGAAGTACTTGGTAAGACTGGTTATCCGAGTGCATCATCGCGTACTCACGAACTCAAGGATGTTCTTGAGAATTTTGCAGCACTTGAAAGTGCAGCTGCACAAGTAATTGTGAATGGTCGCGTCATGACTTCTCGTGGGCAAGGTGCTATTTCTTTTATTGATCTCTATGATGGATCTTCTCGTATGCAGGTGGTTATCAAGCTTCCTGAGTCATCTGAGGAAGTAATGAATTTTTATCGTGACTTCGTTGATATTGGAGATTTTATTGAAGTTACTGGCACTGTGTTTGTGACAAAGTCAGGTCAGCAAAGTATTCTTGTAACAAATCTGTCTATGCTTTCAAAGGCACTCCTTCCACTCCCAGATAAGTATCACGGGATTCAAGATGAAGAGCTTCGTATGCGTGAGCGCTATCTTGATATTCTTACCAATCAAGATCTTCGAAACCTTTTTGAAAAGAAGGCAAAGTTTTGGCAGGTAGTGCGAACTTTCTTAAATGATAAGAAGTTTCTTGAGGTTGAGACACCTACGATTGAAGTAACAACAGGAGGAGCAGAAGCGAGGCCATTTAAGACATATCACAATGACTTTGATCTTGATGTGTATATGCGTATTTGTGTAGGGGAGCTTTGGCAAAAACGTCTTATGGCAGCAGGGTTTCCTCGTACCTATGAGATAGGGCGAGCATATCGTAACGAAGGTTCTTCACCGGACCATCTTCAGGAGTTCACTAACTGTGAATTCTACATGGCATATGCTAACTATGAAGATGGTATGAAGCTTGTTCAGGAACTCTACAGAACAATTGCTCGTGAAGTATTTGGTACAACAACATTCACAACTCGTGGGCACACATTTAATCTTGATGATGAATGGAAGCATGTGAAGTATCGTGATGAGGTTCTTGCTCAGACAGGAATTAATCTTGATACTGCGACTGACGATGAAATCAAGAATAAACTAGAAGAGCTTTCCGTAAAGTATGATGGCACTAATCGTGAACGTCTTACTGACACACTATGGAAACATTGCCGAAAGAATATTGCAGGACCTGCATTTCTTATAGATCACCCAGTTCTTGTTGCTCCTCTTGCAAAGAAAAATAGTAACGGAACAACAGTGCAGCAGTTCCAGCCGATTCTTGCTGGAAGTGAACTTGGTCGCGGATATAGTGAGTTAAATGACCCGCTCGATCAGCGTGCGCGATTCGAGAAGCAGCAAGAACTTCTTGCAAGTGGTGATGAAGAAGCAATGATGGCAGACTGGGAATTCGTTGAGATGCTTGAGCATGGTATGCCACCAACATGTGGTTTTGGTTTTGGTGAACGATTGTTTGCATTTTTGATGGACAAGCCTATTCGTGAGACTCAAATGTTTCCACTGACAAAACCAAAGAATAGCTAGTAGTTTTTAGCTTGTAGCTATCAGTATATATACAAATAGCGGCGCCTACGGCGCCGCTATTTGTATTTTTGGTTATTGCTAAAGGCTACAAGCTGCCCCACAGATATCCACACATTTCTTGCTCTTTTGATATCAAAGTGGGGTATAATGGGTCTCAGTGGGGGAAAGTGGGAGCTTTCTAAAAAAGGTGCTTAATTTCAATACTTACTGCATTGAAATCAAAGACCCGTAACTCACTTGTTCGGATATGTTAATAGGAAAATACACACACGACCTCGACCCTAAAAAAAGACTAACGCTACCATCAAAGTGGCGTACAGACTTGGGGAAGAAAGTTGTTGTGACGAGTGGTTTGGATAATTCGTTGTTTGTTTTTCCAATCAAAGAGTGGGAAGTTGTAGCAACTAAGTTGGCACAATCAGGTCTCGGTAATCAGGATAGTCGTAGCTTCAATCGCTTCATCTTAGGTAATGCCTTTGAAACAGATGTTGATGCTGCAGGGCGTATCGTGATTCCAGACACACTCAAAAGTTTTGCTCATCTTGGAGAAAAAGTCGTGCTTGCAGGAATGTATTCACGAGTTGAACTCTGGGATGAAAAAGCATGGGAAGCAAATATAGCTAAGGTGAATGGTGAAGCAGATGCACTTGCTTCTAAGCTTAACGATTTAGGAGTTCTCTAATCCTCACGAATTTCATATGCATATCCCAGTACTTTTACATGAATGTATAGAAGGTCTCAATATCAAGGAAGGCGGTATCTATGTTGATTGCACCACTAACCGTGGAGGGCATAGTGTAGAGATGGCAAAAGCTATAGGTAAAGACGGCGTACTTATTTGTATCGACCTCGACCAAATTGCCTTAGCTGAAGCTCGTGAAATTATTGAAAAAGTAGAAAACCTTCCAAAGGTTCACTTTATACAATCTAATTTTCGTAATCTTCCTTCAATTTTGAAAGATCTTAAAATATCGCACGTCGATGGGATCTTAGCAGATCTAGGTCTTTCTTCACAAGAATTAGATGAGTCAGGAAGAGGGTTCACATTCAGATATGATGAGCCGCTTCTTATGACTTTTGACGCAAAACCTGATGAAGATGCAACAACAGCGTACGATATTGTTAATTGCTGGAGTGAATCAACAATAGCCGATATTTTGTTCGGCTTTGCTGACGAAAAATACTCAAGACGAATAGCGAAGACTATTGTGACAAAAAGAGAGGAATCACCGATCAATACCACGTTTCAACTTGTTGATATTATTGCAAGTGCGGTACCCTCACTCTATCGTCACAAAAAAACTCACTTCGCTACTAAGACCTTCCAAGCCCTTCGTATGGCAACAAATGATGAGTTGGGTAGTATAGATGAACTTATATCATCTTTCCCTAATATTTTGGCTTCAAAAGGACGTGGATGTGTTATCACATTCCATAGTACCGAAGACAGAATTGTAAAACATAAAATGCGTTTTCACGAAGATACGCTTCGAATGATTAGCAAGAAAGCAATAGTTCCAACTGATGAAGAATTACATAATAATCCACGAGCACGCAGTGCACAATTAAGAATAGTAGAAAGAATTTAAAATATATGAAGTTTACCTACAGCACAAATAATTTTTATGAAAAAGCAGTACATACGATGCTTGGTACACTTTGTGTTCTTGCGCTCATCTATTGCGCAATTATTCTTTCCCTTGTTTTTTCAGTAATTGAACGAAAACAAAATACAGTTGCAAGTCGTGACCTTGCTTCAGAACTAAGTATGCTTGAAACTAAGTATGCAAATGTTGTTTCATCGATTACTGAGGCAGACCTTATAAAAAATGATTTTATTCGTGTTGATAGCGCAACCTTTGCTGTCCGTAAGGATGATATAGCAAGTTATACTGTGCTGTATGCTCACTAGAAAAGTGCCAATGATAACTCCTGATCAGGAGAATCGTTCAAAAGACAGAATTGATATTGTTCTCCTTGCGTGGTTTGTTATCTCACTTATTGTTATTGGGAGAGCTTTTTATGTTCAAGTGGTGAAGCATACATATTATGATGATCTTGCAGATAAACAATATATTTCAAGTACTCCGATTAATTTTGATAGAGGTAATATTTATTTCTCTCGTTATAAAGGAACTATTGTTCCTGCTGCTCAACTCCGTACGAATTACCGTATTGCTATTGACCCTAGTCAGGTTACAAAACCAGATGTTCTTTACGCGCAGTTATCAAAGGTTATCACGCTTGATAGAGACACATTTATGGCAAAAGCCACGAAGGAAAATGATCCTTATGAAGAAATTGCAAAAGACATTAGTGCTGACGATGTCGCCACGCTTAAGCTTTCAAAATTAAAAGGTGTAACCTACGTGAAAGACAATAAGCGAGCATATCCTCAAGACGAAGTCGGGGCAAAGATAGTTGGGTTTGTTGGATCAGATGGTGTACATGTACGTGGCCAGTATGGACTTGAACGTTACTACGATGATGTGCTTGGGAGAAAAAGTAGCGATACTTCTATTAATTTTTTTGCAGAACTCTTTGCTGACATTCAGTCAACGATTGTTTCTAATACTGACAAACAAGAAGGGGATATTATTTTGACAATTGATGCCGAAGCTGAGCGTGTACTTCACCAGGTGCTTATTGAAACAAAAGAAACATGGAAGTCAGATACGATTGGAGGAATTATTATGGATCCAAAGACTGGGAGAATTATTGCAATGGATGGGCTCCCAACTTATAACCCGAATGCGTTCATGGGAGTAAAAGATGCACTTAATTTTGCTAATCAGAATATTTCTGGTGTGTATGAAATGGGGAGTATTATTAAACCGATTACTATGGCAGCAGCTATTGATGCACAAGTGGTTAATGTTGACACAACCACTTATAACGATACAGGGTTCCGTGATCTTAATGGATATAAGGTTCGCAACTTTGACGGCAAACCACGTGGACCAGGAACAACTATGCAGACGATTCTTGATAAGTCACTTAACGTAGGTATTGTTTTTTTGGTTGAGCAACTAGGTATAAAACCCTTTCAAGAATATTTTAAGAAATTTGGTATTGGACTAGAAACGGGTATAGATCTTCCCTCAGAGGCGAGTGGACTTACAAAGAACTTAGATAGTAACGTGCTGGTTGATAGTGCAACAGCAGGATTCGGACAAGGAATTGCTATTACTCCGATTCAAACGATACGTGCGCTAGCGGCTTTGGGTAATGGTGGTAAGCTTGTTTCCCCACATGTTGTAGATAGTATTGTGTACCAAAATGGTGAGGTTAAAAAAATTGATTTTAATACCGATGAGCAAGTGATTACTCCAGAAACGAGTGAAGCTATTTCACGCATGCTTGTGCATGTGGTAGATACCGCACTTAAAAATGGTGAATACAAAATGGATCGCTATACCATTGCCGCAAAAACAGGTACTGCTCAGATGGTAAAACCAGGAGGCGGATACTACGATGACAGGTACCTTCACTCATTCTTTGGATATTTCCCAGCGTATGACCCTAAATATATTGTGTTCCTTTTCCATACATATCCAAAAGGTGCGCAGTATGCGTCTGCAACACTTACCGACCCATTCTTCAAACTGGTGAAGTTCTTGATTAGTTATTATGAAGTTCCGCCAGATAGATGATGGACAGAGGATAGATTATAGATGGTAGAAGTTAGATAGATATAAATACAAAAGCCGTCGCTTGCGCGACAGCTTAGGTTTCGACGGCTCTCTTTATTGGAAAATGATACTTATGTATAGTCAATTTGCACAAGGGGGTCTATTTAAGTATAATGATTTTGCAGATTGATTTTTGATAGCCAAGCGATTATGCTCAAGGGAAAGAATCCCATGGAGATGCTACAGACGCATTGCAGTCGGATGCGATTCACGAAACTCTCGTTAGGCTATTAATTATTGGTTTGTAGGCATGACTTCACGCCTTTAACGAGCTAGAGCACTGCGACCTCTAGTAAGTCATAAAAAATTCGCACTACAAGGGGGGGTGCTGCACTGAGGTGCCGCAGCAACGTGTCGCATCCCCCGCGTTTTGCTACAAACGTCTGCCTATGGCAGCGTTTTTTTTTATTTTTAGTACAGTACTTTTATTTCGTACATATCCAAAAGGTGCGCAGTATGCGTCAGCTACATTTAATACAAAGGGCCGTCGCTTGCGCGACGGCCTCTTTCAAAATTGATATACTTACTCACATGTCTATTAACTCTATTCGTATCAAACAACACACACAGACCGCATACACAGGTGGCACTATTGTCTATCAGATGTGTCGAGATATTCGTGCACACGATAACGAGGCACTATTATTTGCACAGCAGTTAGCACAGGAACACGGTGCACAGCTTATTGTTAATTATGTTATCTGGAATTATGAGTGGGAAGGGGTGACGAGACGCTTCTATGATTGGGTGCTGCCATCACTACAAGAAGTAGAACAAGAACTTCGTACCCACAACATTCCACTTGTGATTACCTTTGACGAAAAGAAACTTTTCAAGAATTATCAGACAGAACCTATTCCATCACACGTAGGTGCTGTTGTTATCGATCAGTTACCACTTCGCTTTATGAGAAGATGGAAAGAAGTCTACCTTAAGCATCATAGTACGACACCACTGTATGAAGTTGATACTCACAACTGTATTCCTGTATGGTACACATCACAGAAGCAAGAGTTTGCAGCTCACACAGTGCGAGGCAAAGTTCATAAGCTACTCCCTGATTTTCTAGAAGACTATGGGAAGCTCGCTATACATCACGAGAATAAGGAGCTTCTCAAAACCCTTGCACCAATTGACTGGAATGACATTAGTGGCAAAATCAAATGTAATGAGCAAGTTACCGGAGTAGGAAATTTTGTCCCCGGAGAAAAAGCAGCGCAAAAAATCCTTGCGGATTTTTTGCTCCACAAGCTCACAGACTATGATAAAGCTCGTAACAAAATAAACTTTGATGGACAAAGTAATCTCTCCCCATATATCGCCCATGGCAATATCTCACGACGAAGAATTGTTTTAGAACTTCTTAAACTAACTAAGATAGAGATAGAGGATGCCTTTGATGCTAAGAAGAATGGTTCAAATGGGACCATGGGAAGTGTTGCAGCATTCATCGAAGAGTGTGTGGTTCGCGCTGAGACAGCAGAGAACTTTTGCTATTACAACCATGCATATGATTCATTCGAAGGGTTTCCATCATGGCCAAAGACTTCACTTCACAAAGCTTCAACCGACACTCGTGAATATATCTACACACAGGAGGAGTTTGAAAAAGCACAGACTCATGATGAGCTCTGGAATGCAGCACAACTGCAGATGGCAAAGACTGGGAAGATGCACGGGTATATGCGTATGTACTGGGCAAAGAAAATTCTTGAATGGTCGAAGACTCCTGAGCAAGCGATGAAGATCGCAGTGTATCTTAATGACACATATGAATTAGATGGACGAGATCCAAATGGCTACGTTGGGTGTGCATGGAGCATCGGTGGAGTACATGACAGACCATGGTTCGGAAGACCTATTTTTAGTGCAGTCAGATACATGGCAGAGAGTGGTGTTGCTAAGCGTGGCAAGGTGAAAGAGTATATAGCGAAATGGGGAGGGGTTGAAAATAAGCTATTTTAACATAAAAAAATCTGTACTGTACTTTTTTACAAAATATGGTATAATTATTTTCATATATCAATAACTCCTCTAAAGTATTTATGAAAAATTCATTTCCAAAAAAAACATTCTCTAGTTTTGGTAAAGGTCCTGCAAGAAAAACATCTGACAGACCTTTCAAGAAAGGCTCATCTTCATCTCACCCATATGAACCAAATACACACTACGGTTCAAATAAAAAGTCTTCTTCATATCGAGGGAAGAATTTTCGTGAGGAGTCAGTAGAGAAAGGAATGGCTAAGCCTGAATATACTTCACGAGAGACGTCTCGAGCATATCCAACAACTCGCGCATCTGTCCCGTCATCTTCACCAAAATCTGTGTATATAAAAAACGCTCGTCCAGAACGTGCTGAGCGCGGAGAACGCCCTGAAAGAACTTTTAGAACACCTACCCGAACAGGTTCAAGAAATTCTGTACTTCCTACCGCTAAAAAATCAGCATCAAGGGATACTATTTCAAAAAAGCTACCAGCTACCAGCCATAAACTACAAGCTGCGTCCTCTGATACCTCATGGGGTGGTGTTGCTTCGTGGTACGACACACATTTGGAAAAGACAGGAGACACCTATCACGAGATGGTTGTGTATCCTAACCTCATGAGAATTCTGGGTGATATCAAGAGTAAGCGTGTTTTAGATCTTGCGTGTGGTCAAGGACAGTTCTCTCGCCTTATGCGTGACCAAGGGGCATATGTAACTGGAATAGATCTTGGCAAAGAACTCATCGCTATCGCAGAGGCGAATAACGAATCAATTAAAGAAACAGGGACACACAAAGCTGTCTATTTTACTGGAAGTGCAGATGATCTCTATATGCTCAAAGATGCATCGTTTGATACTGTTGTGTGTGTGCTCGCACTTCAGAATATCGAGAACCTTCAGAAGACTATCGAAGAAGCAAAACGTGTGCTCGTGTCAGGTGGGTCATTTATTTTTGTACTCAATCATCCAGTCTTTAGAAATCCTCGTCACACTCACTGGGGGTATGATGAATCTCAAAATGTACAGTACAGACGTATCGATGAGTACATGTCAGAATCACATGTCAAAATTGATATGACACCAGGTTCAAAGACTAAGAAGAAGTTCACTGTCTCTTTCCATCGACCACTTCAGGTATATATAAAGGCACTTGCAAAGCAAGGACTCCTTGTTAGTCGTCTTGAAGAATGGGGAAGTCATAGAGCTAGTGAAAAAGGACCACGTAAACACGCAGAAGATGTTTCAAGAAAAGAGATTCCACTCTTTATGTGTATCGAAGCACAAAAAATATAAGAAACAAAAAGATTTTGAAGGAATTTAAGATGGTAAGACTTTTGGCGCCATAAAATAAGTCATATTTTCTTGTAGTCTTAATCTCTTGCATTGTCGTGGTATAATACATTTCATTATGAAAACAATGTCACATTTCTTAAAAACAACACAAGGAAAGTTTCTTGGTTCTGTGGGACTTATTATTGTTATTTTGTTTGGGTATTACTTGTATGCTGTACCAGCTTCTGGAACTGCATCAGATAACACTCCTGTAGATATTGTCATTAGTCAGACTGATCATGTTCGTGGAGCAAAAGATGGCAAGCTTACCCTCGTAGAATTCGGTGATTTTCAATGCCCTGCATGTGGAGCATATGAACCAATTGTTCGCCAAGTGCTCGCTGATAACAAAGACACACTCAAAATCTCTTTCAGACATTTTCCTCTTACACAGATTCATCGTAATGCACTTCTAGCAGCTAAGGCGTCAGAAGCAGCAGCGCTTCAGGGTAAGTTCTGGGAAATGCATGACATTATTTATGACAAGCAAGAAGAGTGGTCAGAGTCTCTTACTGCTCGCAGTTATTTTTCAACATATGCAACAACACTTGGACTTGATACAAAGAAGTTTCTTACTGATCTAGATAGTAAGGCAATCGAAGAAAAAATTCTTGCCGAGTACAAAGAAGGTGTGAAGTTAGGTGTTCAAGGAACTCCAACATTCTTCTTGAATGGAAAGAAGCTTGAGAATGTAGGAAGCCTCGAAGCGTTTAACAAAGCTGTTAAGGACGCAGCAGCTGCAATTAAATAGGGGACATTTAATGTACTGATACTTAACCCTAATTACTAACCACTATATTACTATGATTAAAGAATTCCTTCTTAAACAAGCTGTAAAGCACGGCACAAAAAATCTTCCAAAAGAACAAGCACAAATGCTTGAGGAAGCGGTAACTAAGAACCCAGAACTTTTTGAAAAAATTGCAAAAGAAATTGATGCACTCAAAAAAGCTGGTAAGCCAGAAATGTACGCAGCTCTTGATGTGATGAAAAAATATCAGAAAGAGTTACAAGCGACATTTGCTAAGTAATATTTTGAAAATAATACAAAAAGATTCCCGTACGGGAATCTTTTTGTATTGATCTATAACTATATACTAACCTCTAAAATCTACCATCTAGCACCTTTCAAATGCTACACTCACAGGATATGAAGAAGTCTATTATTCTTAACGGGGCAACTGTCGAGTATATGCTTACCGTACGACCTCAAGCAAAGAGAATCAAGCTCACCGTAGGTGCAGGCGGTGTCATGAAAGTGAGTGCCCCTCGCTTTGTTCCGCAGTATCTTGTAGAAGATTTTATGAAGAGAAAAGAATTATGGATTATGAGTGCACTTGAGCGATCGCTTGCTAAGCAGTCACTTGCTCCAGCTGATATAGAAGATCTCTATGAGAAACATAAAGAAGCTGCAAGAAAGTATGTCCACGCAAAAGTTGAGCACTACAATTCTTTCTATAACTTTTCATGGAAACGTATTGCAATCAGAAATCAGAAGACTAGGTGGGGGAGTTGTTCAAAGCAAGGCAATCTTAACTTTAGTTACAAGTTAGCACTATTACCAGAACACTTAGCGGACTATATTGTCGTCCATGAACTGTGTCATCTTGGTGAATTTAATCACAGTGAAAAGTTTTGGAATTTGGTTGCTAGAGTATTCCCTGAGTACAAAGCTCTACGTAAAGAGTTGAATAGTTGGCAATAGATATTAGGAATATAATATAGGTAAGTATATAGCTAGTGAAAGGCCGCGCTCCGCGCGGCCTTTCACTACCACTAAATAACTTTTGTATTTACAGTGTTTTCTAGCATCTATACTCTATCTTCTACTATCTATTTTCACTTATCCACAAGAATTTTTATTTGTTCTATTGCAGTAGAACGATTGTTCTACTATGCTTAGAATATGAAAGACGAAGAAAAATTATCAGTATTTTATACAGAGAACAGACGTATGCCAACATACGAAGAGATGAAATCCATCTTCGGTGTCGCATCTAAGAATACCGTCGCGTATAGAGTCAACAAGTTGCTTGAGGAAGGCTTCCTCCTCAAAGAAGGTAGCAGACTCATGCTCGCAGAGATGGGTACGGTTCTCAGATTAGGAACAGTGCAAGCAGGATTCCCAACTGCAGCAGATGAAGATGTATCAACCGAACTGCTCTCGCTCGATGACTTCCTGATTGACCGTAAAGGCTCAACATACATGCTTGAAGTTATGGGGGAGTCGATGATGGAAGCCGGTATCTTAGAAGGTGACCTTGTACTCGTGGAGAGAGGGCGCACTCCCAAACGTGGAGATATAGTTCTCGCTCTCGTAGATCACGAGTACACACTCAAATATCTCGACACCGAAAATGGTAAACCAGTTCTCATCCCAGCAAACAAAAAGTTTAAAAAGATTTATCCGAACCCAAACACTCTCAAGATAGAAGCAGTCTTAAAAGCAGTCATTAGAAAGTATCGTTAATCACATATTACTTCACACCTATGAAACTTCTCAACATTTCAATTATCATCAATCAAGTTCCAAAAGATATTGAATCTCATTATTTAAGTCGACGTTCAGACTTTGTCACAAGACTCGTACAGCTTTCTGACATGTAGTCACACATTCCTCTTTTACCTAATTACCAGCTACCAATTACTTATCTTTATGTCATCTACTCCACGTGCCATCATCCATATCTATGCTTCAAAGCAGACTGATCCTCGTATCAACTATAGTCGTCGCATGTATGCAATCATTCGTCGCTATACGCCAGAGGCAATAGAAGGGGAGAAGAATGAGTGCTATGCAGAACTCACAGGACTTCGTACATTCTTCAAGATGAGCTACACAGAGATGGCAGAGAGAATCATCAAGGATCTTCGTGCAGAGATTGGTGTTACTTTCTCAGTCAAGATTGCTTCTGCTTCAAAGTTTGAAGAAGTCTCTAAACGTTCCAAGAAGACAAGTAGCATTTCTACATACAAAGAGATTAACAGCCTCTTCAAAGGTAAGTCATTCGTAGACGCATCAAAGAGAGTGTCTCCAAGACTCGTGAAGCGTGTCCGTCTCACTATTCCGTATCTTGGTAAGGTGTCATAAAGAGTCCATCCAACTAATTTCAAATTTATATGAAAACTATGAACATCAACACATTCCTCCGAGTCCTTGTCGTCTGGTTTGTATTTGTGGTTTAATTTTTTGCTTTTCCATTGCGAGGTAAGCATTCCAAAGACAACAGTAGTCTGCTTGTGCAGTTAGTGTGAGAATTTAACAACTGTATATTAATTTGACTAATTGTATGTGGGAGAGTAGGCTTTATTTGGACTTTTGATGTGTATTAATCTTAATGTGTTTAAAGGAGAAGGGAATGTCTGACCAATCCAACCAATCTCTTGTGGTACACGGTGTTACCGAAACCACCGGAAGCTACATGGAGTTTCCACTTGTGGATCTCTCGTATTACCCTAACGAAAGACTCTGCGAGAGGATTAGGACAACATTGTATGGAGCGCAACCTACTGAATCGGCACGTTGGAAGAAGGCACACGAAGAAGAGAGAGTTATTCAAAGCCATAGACCTTTAACGCATACGAAAGCGGAAGGCAGGTTCCTACTTTTTCTTCCGGCAAATGAACGTCCTTGGGGGATGATGGAAGTTTCGCAGTTGAGACCTATTGGAAAATCTCAACAGGACCTCACTCTTGCGGTAATCCCCACTCTCGCACTTATGCCATTTCGTCTCTACATCGACTCTGGTCAAGTATGGGAAAGTGAAAATAAGTGGCTAGGTAAGTTTTATGTCGTAGACCGAGAAGGCTCCAACTGGTCTATTCATTGCCATTGAAGTACTCAAAAGCTACCGCACCCTCGCGGTAGCTTTTTTACATAGTTTAATTCCATGGTGTAGTACAGGCAAAAATATAATTGTATGGTAGTATGGTGAGTATCTGTATTACACTAATTACTGATAAAGAATAACTAATTACTATTTATTATGTCACTATCTATCGGAATCGT
>CAZJDZ010000009.1:0-43084 GCA_964544935.1 uncultured Candidatus Saccharibacteria bacterium
GAACTCCGCTTACCGGCATGAAAAGCCGATGTCCTAACCGATAGACGATGGGGCCGTCTTTTGATACTAGATACTTATAAAGTACTAGACCAGTACGCGCTATAATACCATATTATTTTACTTTTTCAAAATCAGTGTTCATACTGTATAATAGTACAAACAAGGCCAGTTAGCTTAGTCCGAGAAGCTTAGCCCCGAAGACACCTGTAGCTAGCAAGCGAAAGGTGCGGTAGAATATATTAAAACGTGTACATAGTGTGTAGGTGAAAAAATATACATACGGGCGGTTAGCTCAGTTGGTAGAGCGCCACATTGACGTTGTGGATGTCAGAGGTTCGACTCCTCTATCGCCCACTAAAATACAAAAAGCAGAATCATATGATTCTGCTTTTTGTATTTTAGTGAGCGATAAGAAAGCCAACTGCTTGGCTTTCGTGAGGAGTCGAATACGGGGTCGCGAATCTGCTTCGAGCGCAGCGAGGCAGATTTGTGACCGACTCCAGTTGAATAACAAAAGTTGAACTGAGTTCTAAGCAAAGCTAATAGAAAAGCCCTTTTGTAATCAAAATTGTGATGACGATTGTCAACATAATTGCATATGATCCGTGACAAAACTTCTTTAAAAAGTTTTCTTACTATATACTTTATTTATAAAATATATGTATAAAATTAAAACACGGCCTACTCTTCTCCTCGCAATAAGCTACTTATTACTCAGCCTCTTTTTATACCATATATTATATTTTCCTGTCCCCACAATACACAATCCTTTGCACTATTCTTTGTATCCTAAGTTGATAATCGAGGACATAGTTTCTCTATTGTTTTATATAGTGTCAGCGGTATTTTTTATATTTAATATTTACCTAATTTCATTTTATAAAAATAGCACTATCGAACCTCAACATGGCGGGGTAAACAAGCAGCTGCTTAAACAGTCTACATCTGTATTCATTGCAATAAACCTAGTTTGGATTATATTTATTCTTATAGCTACAGATCCTTTCTTTGTTGTATTTTTATTAAGAACACCATTCTTCTTGCTCATCTTAATACTAGTGTTCATTTTTTCTAAAATTATTGTAAAGCTAAGTAAAGGTTATTTTTTAAATATAGTTACAATAGGTACATTACTGCTTATGATACTTCAAATAGCTTTCATATCTAGTGCCATAATTATGGAGAAAAAAAATGCAAAAGGAACAAGTAGTTCGTTTTCTTGGAATCTGGAAACTGGGGGGTCGATGGTAAAATTTTACCTCTTTTCACATCAAATGTACCTTCAAGGTGAGGAAGTAAAAAAACAAAGGGAAGAAGCTGTTGAAAAAGTGCAAGAAAGGAGACACGCTGCTCGACAACTATTTGAAAGTTTACGAACAATACAAGAAGGTAATCCTATATCACTTATACTAGAAAAAGCTGGTGATACGACACCAGATCCTGTGACAATGATACAACAACTTATAACTGAAAAAGATATGCAAAATAACCTTGAAAAAAACAAAGAAGGACTTCAGTTAGAGGGCGTTGATTCCGCTCGTGAAAATGAAGAATGGGTATGGCGATTAGGTGTTTCGAATATTTTTTCAAAAGTGCAGAGAGCTTGTGGAGAATCTTTCCGTATACTGCATTATCCTAATCTAGGTATTGATTACTTCACCATTAATGATGTAGTTGTTGCCATTAAAATTGCGGACCACCCTGTAACAAATGAAATAGTAAAAGGTTGTTCTGAGACTATTTATAAAGAAGAATTGTTTTCTTTAACTGAGCGAAGTTACTATGGTTTTAAAAATTATATTGATAGTGTGAGCGCCAGACAGGAGTCAAGATAAAAACCATTCATGGTGATACTTCCCCCTTTGATTACAGAGTAAGACACTGTTTATTTGTAATAGATACGAGGAATAGAAACTGTGACCGACTCCACTATCTCCGACTATTGACACCTCTCCCTTAAATACTGTAGAGTGCTTCTATTGCTTTAAAGGAGTCTGCTCATGAAAAAGATTACTTTTGTAGTAGGTGTTCTTCAGTTCTTTATTTTTGGTTTACTGATCTTTCTCAATTCAGAAATCAACTATTATTTTCTTGGGTATAATCCACCGTGGCTTAAAAAGCTTACTTCGGATAACTTGTTCTACTTCAACGGCTTCCTGTGTCTGTCTTCTCTTCTGCTTATCCGGATAAGTAACCACAATGAAGTAAGTCTCGTTAAAAAACCGAAGCTATTCTTGTTTTTTATGTCCATAGGGTTCATGCTTTCTTCGGCAATACTTCTAGCATGGATAGCTAAACTGATACTCAATCAGAGAATTGCAATTGATACCGTGCTATTTGCGACACTATTGCTTGCAATGTCTTCACTCTTTGTATCGCTTACTTGGGTGCACTCCTTGGTAAGATTCATCCATCAAAAGTAAATCCTTAACTGCTTCGCTCAGAAAGTCCTCACCTACTGTGTGAGGCTTTTTTATTAACATTTATCAACTTAAACTTCATTGTTACTCGTGATGATACTTCTCCCCTTTGATGATAGTAAGGGCTCTATAGAGCTGCTCAAGTACAATTACTCGTACAAGCATATGAGGGAAAACAAGTGATGACAATTTCCAAACATAGTTGGCACGACTAAACACAGTATCAGACACTCCATATGCTCCACCAATAATAAATATCATCCTACGTACAGAATCCACCATTCTATTCTCTATTATTTCGGCAAGAGCTTCACTCTTAATATCTCTTCCCTTCTCATCAAGAAGCACTACATAATCTTCTTTTTTTAGATGTTCAAGAATTTTTTGTCCTTCTTTTTCTTTTGTAACATCATGTTCAATATATATCCATTCAAGCGGTAGATATCTAAGAAGTCTAACCTGAAAGTGTCTGGATAGTTCTTGTGTCACTTCATCTTTTTCTTTACCAACACTAAGAATTACTATTTTCATACTAATCACTCTACGATACTTTCTAAAAGAGTGCAAACAGATAGCTCGTTATATGCTTATAGCTAAAGGATAGAAGGCTATAGTATACTAGTCTGTGACACTAGACCCTGTAGTCCCTAGTCTCTAACTACTACACCCTACCCCATGATTCTTCTTGCAATAGAAACCAGTTGTGATGAAACAGCTATCGCTCTCGTAAAACGTGTGCGTGGTAAACAGGTGCGTTTCGAAGTACTTTCTCATAAAGTACTTTCACAAATTGATCTCCATGCAGAATATGGTGGAGTATTTCCTGCTCTCGCAAAACGTGAACATACAAAAGCGATTACTCAACTTATCGCAGAAGCTCTTGGTGAAGCAGATCTCCTTGTAGAAAGAACAAATACCTATCATATTCCAAATGCTGAAAGAAAAAAGTTAGACACTCTTCTTGAAAGAGAACCAGAAATGCTTGCTGCAATGAAAGTGCTTTTTGAAGGAATACAAAAACCTGCAATTGATGCGATAGCAGTTACTCAAGGGCCAGGACTTGAACCAGCTCTATGGGTCGGAATCAATGCAGCTCAAGCGTTACACCTGCTTTGGGATATCCCCCTCTACCCTATCAACCACATGGAAGGACATATCGTAGCTGGACTTATTTCTGTAGCAGAAGATATTTATGAAGTGTCTGATATGGAACTTCCAGCATGTGCCCTTCTTATTTCCGGAGGACACACAGAAATAGTTCATGTACCAAAACTGCGCTCATACAAAGTAATTGGTAAAACTCGCGACGATGCCGTTGGTGAAGCGTTTGATAAAGCAGCTCGTATGCTTTCGCTACCATACCCTGGAGGACCTGAAATTTCTCGTTTAGCAGAGCATGCTCGTAAAGAAGGGTTAATTGTTGACGAAGATCTTCGTCTTCCTCGTCCGATGCTTCACAGTGGAGATCTTAACTTTTCGTTTAGCGGATTAAAGACTGCAGTTCTTGTCAGAACAAAAAAACGTGGGGAACTCGACGACAAAACAAAGCGCATGCTCGCACTTGAATTTGAAAATGCAGTAACTGATGTACTCGTTTCAAAAGTTCGACAAGCAATGTACGAGACCAGAGCAAATACTCTTATTGTGGGTGGTGGCGTAAGCGCTAACACACATATCCGTTTTGCGCTTAAGAACCTTGCAGAGTCTGAAGGGTTCAGTCTCTTTGTACCAAACAGAAACCTTTCCACTGATAATGGTCTTATGATTGCTTCGACTGGATTACTTCATATTGCAGAAGATGAATCACCAAAGGTAAAGCTACAAGCAAATGGTTCGTGGTCAGTAGAAGATTGTTAGATACAATAAAAAAGAAAACGATTCCCGAAGGGAATCGTTTTCTTTTGCCTCGCCCTCAATTGTGGTGAGCGTGGCATGCTCCAAAGATAAATGCCTTATGTGAGCGCAGTCGCCCACCGCAATTACTTGCGAAGTGGGTGCCACTAAGATAGTAGTGTACAGGCTTACCTTAACCATTTCAAGTAGAATCTGTACATAATTCATTATCTATACCCCAACAAAACGCAAAGGGGCACTTTGCAGTGACCCTTTACGCAGGCATTTATTTATCTTGTAGGGCACACCAATGGTGCACTCACAAGAATTAGTATACTACATTATTTCTTTGGTACAACAGTAGTCGTAATTTCTTTTATATATGCATCAATTTGTGGAGCAAGAGCAGGATTTGCCTTCTTCATCTCCTGTAGAAGCTGAATAGCTAGCTGCACCTGTCCTGAGTTAATCACTCCAGCTAATGCATCTGGGTCAATACCCGGATCCTGTCCTTTAGAAACAGCATACGCTTTTGCTTGAGCATACTGTCCAGAATATGCTGCCGAAACCATGTACCATTTAAGCGCATCACGACAATCTATTGAAAGATCATATGTCTGACGACCAAGAGCGTATGCTTCAGAGAACTTCTTTTGAATAAGCTGTGAACGGATGAGGTCAAATGAGAGGAGTTGCTTATTTGGAGCGAGTGTGTGTGCTTTTGTAAGCATTTCTTCTGCAGAAACAGAATCTCCTGTTCCATTAAAGAACATTCCATAGATAGAGAGCATACGAACATCGTCTTTATACTTAGGAAGAGACTCTGCAATATCCTTGCGAGCAGCTAAGATAAGATTATTAAGTGCTTGTACCGCTGCTTGTCTATCGCCTTGTGGAAGCTCGTCTGGAATCTTAACTTGACCCATACGTACTGCCATCTGATAGAACTGTTCACGAGCCTCAATACTTCCAAGTGTATTCATTGCAATCGCCTCAACAAAGGCATTTTGTTGTATTTTAATTGCATCCGCAAGTGGCATTGTTTTTGCATACTGCCCAATACTCATTGCTCTAATCACAAGACGATTAACCATGAGAGGACGATAGTTCACATAATACTGCGTCACAAGGAGTGCAATACCGATAATAGGTACAATGAGAAGGTTCATTTGATCCTTATCAAAAAGTGGATGCCCCTGACTTGGCAGTTCTTCACGGGTTCTTACGGTGATATACGCAAGAAGAGCAAAGAAGAGGATATAACTCGTAAGGTTATCAAACACAAAGATATTATGTACAAAGTAGCCAGCAAGTAACCCTGTAAGGATAGCTTTTTCAGAAAGAGGCATTGTATGATCTTTCTTCTTCCACATGAACCACAGTGTTACACCGTAAAGTGAGAGGTATGTGATAAGGCCAAGAGCTCCAGCGGCTACTAACCAATCAAAGAATACATCGTGAGATCTGTCGTACCATGGTTCAAGGTTACACATTTTTTCAGGCATGAACTTACGAGCAAAAATGTAACTGAAGTTATCCTGACCATACCCTAGAATTGGACGTTCCTTCCATGCCTCATAGCTAATTTTCCACATTGAGATACGACTCGCTCCTGTAATGTCGTTTGGTGAAATACTAGCGATACGAGTAAGGATAGAGGAAGATTTAACAAGTGCAGTATTCTTAAAGATAAAAATAGAAGAAATACATACAGCAAAGATGGCTAGGCTCACGACAAATACTTTTCTCATTTTGCCATGATTTTTCCAAGCCATAATTCCAAGTGTCGTAAAACCTCCGATCATAAGTCCTATCATAGTTCCACGAGTACCTGAATAGAGGATACCAATAACATTAAGCACTATGAGTGCTGGGTAAAACCATTGCTTTCTAGGGTTATGAGACTGTGACCAGAGTAACCCGAGAATAAAAACATACATAAGACAAAAAACTCCAAAATATGCAGAGTTTCCGATTGTTGCATCAAGTCTGGTTTCACTCATATGAATAGCAAAACGAGCAGAGAACCAAGACGAGAGCACTGGGAAGTGATTTGCAAAAAATAGTCCTTTTGCTCCAAGAAGTTGCCCGTATGCATAGATAAGCACCAAAATATCCGCAGCAATAAATACTTTCCACATCTTTTGCCACTCAGCAAGCGTACGAATCATTACCGTAAGAACAAAGAAGTAGGCAAAGAAGTGAATATGCCCAACAAATCCTTCCATTCGCTCAAAGTTGCTCCACATACTTTTTTCTCTATCAACACCGAAGATGTCAGCAAGAAGAAGTACAATAATAAAAGCACTGTATGCAATCATTATTGGAGATTTTCTAATGTTAATTCTGTATGAGGAATCATACAACGCAAGAACTGCCCATCCAGCAAAAGCAATTTCTACTAAAAATCTAAAGATAAGATTTTTACCGGAAATGAATGGGAAAAAGAGTCCAGCATTTCCACCCCAACTTAACACATCAAATAATCCACTGTCCGCCACATGAAGAACAACAAAAGGAACTAGGGCGAGACACAACCATACAGCCTTCTTTATAAAACTTTGCATATATATTTAGGTACTTGAAAAAACAATATTATACGGAATAATAGTCGAAGTGTAGCACAGAGTAAGAAAATTACTCTAGCCCCATCCATTCTGGAGGGCAAATATTACTATCTTTATTTAAATATGCATTTTTCCAGTCCGTTGGGTATATAACAACCTTATCCTTGTGATTAGTCAATAGTGTTGCAAGCCAACAAAATGTTGAATTAGAAAGAATTGCATGATGGCATTCCTTAAGTAAAGCAAATTCTACATAGTCCGGAAGATTAAGAGCAGAGACATACACAACATCTGTAAAAAGATGCCCCATTTCTTTTTCAACCCAAGCGATATCATCTGAAAAAATATAATATGTTGGGTTCTTAACTTTTTGTTCAAAAAGAGGCACCGCTCGCTCATAGTAGTCTTTTTCAACAACCTTTGTACCTGCATTTTTGTTGAGAAAATCCCCTCTTCGTATGTGTACAGAAACAGAGACTTTAGAATCAAAAGAATGCTTTTCTTTAAAATCTTTAAGCGATGTTTCATCTTTAAGTGAAATCACCTTCGAAAGCTCTGGTATCATTTTTTGATAATAGAGATAACTCTGCCAAAAGCCTTCAAAATATGCATTTTTTTGCTGAGATGCACTTATGAGGAAATTTTTATTATATCCAATATTATATTTTTTAAAGATATATTTATTGAGAATTCTAGCAACTAACTTGTGAGCTTTTGAAAGAACTCCTAATGGATATCTTGCTTTATATATTTCTTCTTGTGTCGCGGCTTGTATAGAGAGATTAAACTTATCAAGAAGGAATGGGCGTTTTGTATATTTAGTATCTTGTTCAAAAAAAGAAAGGTCGTAGGCAACATCTTTCCCAAATTGTTTTGCAAGAACATACCCGATACTATATTGTAATAATTGATTTCCTAGACCTCCCTGAACTTTGATTACAATCATATTTTAAAATTAAATTTATTTTTTAATAAACCAAAAACACCCACACCCATACTCTTGCTTATCTGACTCTGCTTCAGTAGCATTATAGATTATGCCTTTCTCTAAAGCATTATCAGGAATAAGTGAAAATTCTTTCAAGGTAAGTTCTGGAAACATATCAATAACCATTTTGTAAGAATAAATTCTATGTGCATTAAATTGAATCCTTGGTTTTCCAATCGGAACAACAAATAAAAGATTCCCATTTTTTGCTACAACCCTTGATAATTCATGTGCAGCACCTAAATCCCCTTCTGGATCAATAGCATCTCCATATCTTCCAAGGCCAACATGCTCAACGGTGTGCATGCAAGAAAGTGACTCAATTGAATCAGTGTCCATATGTAAATGAGAAAGATTAGCAGCTGCAGAAGTAAGGTTAGAGAGATTTAACTTAGCAGGTCTAAAATCATAAAACTTCACCGGAGTAAACGCAGAAACAATTGAGGAGAAATAGAGGCTTGAAGAGATATCAACATGCTCATTAGCTCCTATCTCTTTCACCTTGCGTGCAGCCCACGCTGTATGATAAATATAATGCGTATCAAATCTGGTATAGGGTATATTTTCAAATAGCACAGGCATAATAGAACCAAATGGTATAGGAAATCGCTTCTGTGTATCTTTCTGTCTAAAGCGAATATAACTTCTTAGGATAAAAGGGAATCGTAACACGAAAATAATCTTAAAAATTAACCTCTTTACAGAACGAAGAAAATTATACATACGAAAGGAGTGCGTTTTGGTAAATAATGTATGCAGTATATCATGATGATATACTGCATAAATATATAGTACGTAAGCATATGATCCCAAAAACTATTCACTACTGCTGGTTTGGAAAAAAGCCAAAAGGAGATCTCATTGAGCGCTGTATTGCTAGCTGGAAGAAGTACTGCCCTGATTACTCTATTATAGAGTGGAATGAAGAAGTATTTGATGTAGCTAGTCATCCTTTTACTAAACGAATGTACGAAGAAAAGAAGTTTGCTTTTGTAGCAGACTACGTCAGACTTATTGCACTCAAGGAACAAGGTGGCATATACCTTGATACAGACATGCTTCTTGTGCAGCAACTTGACTCACTCCTTGATACGTCTTTACTTCTCGGAAAAGAATCTGAGAAGTTCGTTAGTTGCGGTATGATAGGAGCTACCCCTCATCATCCTTTTATAGATGCTATGAGAAAAGAATATGACACACTCACTGTGCTTCGTCCAAATCCAGTTATCATGACAGAGCTCTATGAGCGAATGTCTCCACAAAATACTCGAATGATGGAGCCTCGAGCATTCTACCCTTTCGACTCTCATACAATAGGAAAATACTCAGGGCAAGATCTTGGTCCTGATGTATACGGAGTTCACTTATGGAACTACTCTTGGGGACATCCACTTAATAAATTTTTTAAAAAAATAGGAGTATATTCATTTGGAAAAAAAGTAGTTGAATTTCTTGGGATTAAAAAGGTTCTTAAAAAACTCCTTGGTTTTATATAATACACACATGATTAATAGAAGCACACTTAAATACACACTTAAAAAAATACTACCGAAGTCTCTTTTTGCAGTAGTACTGTTGATTTGGAGAAAAATATTACTAAGTTCTGTTGAAAAAATAGATAGTATTCGTGTCAAAAAATTCACAACATATCATGCAGTAACTCTTACTCACAGAGAACAGCAATTTTCTCTTTTCATTTCACCTTACAATGGCTTCATCGATAAACATATATTTCTCTACGGTGTCTACGAACCATTTATGCTTGACCTATTCTCTGTCTATCTCAAAAAAGGCGGAACATTTGTAGATATCGGAGCAAATATTGGGCAGCACAGTATGTACGCAGCAAGTATTGTTGGAGAAACAGGTGCTGTACATGCGTTTGAACCAATTCCTACTATTCACAATCAGATACAAGACAGTGTGCGAGAAAATCATTTTGAAAATATTGTTCATATACACCCTGTTGCACTCGGAGAACATGAAAAGGATGAGAAGCTATATGTTTCCAAAAATGTTGGAGGATCATCCTTAGTAAATGATGATGAGACTAAAGAGGTGCTTACTGTACATGTGCGTAATGGGGATGAGCAGCTTGCTTTAGTAAAAAATATTGATGTAATTAAAATTGATGTGGAAGGGTATGAATATGAAGTACTCTCTGGAATACGAAAAACACTTCTTATTCACAAACCAACACTGTTCCTCGAGTTCTCTGGTGAATTCTATTCAAAGCAAAATAATAATCATGGGCAAAAAATTCTCGCGCTCTTACGAGAATGTGGATACACCTTGTTTGATATAGAAGATGACATGAAAAAAATTATTCATGATACTGCATTTGACCATCTCATCTCTACCACAAGAAAACAAACTAATCTTCTTTGTGTTATTAAAAATAAATAACCACCATGAAATTCAGTATCATCACCCCAACCTACAGAAGAAAAGAACTCCTTGTGAGAGCTGTTACATCTCTACAAAACCAAACCTACACAGATTGGGAAATGATCATTGTGAATGACTCCCCATATGATGAGACCTACACAACCTTTGCTTCTTCAATTAACGACCCTCGTATTCGTTATTTTGTAAATAATACCAATAAAGGTGTTAACTACAGCAGAAACTTTGCCCTAGAAAGAATTTCTGCTGACTCTACGTGGATCATCTTTCTTGATGATGATGACTATTTGTCCCCTGATACACTCAATCATTTTTCTCGTCTCATCATGCTTAACCCAGACCAAAAATGGTTTATTACTAATCGTGCACTCACAAATGGAACATCACTCACAAAGTTTCCACATGACGAAACCCTCTACTCCTATACATGGCACTACCTTATTCTTAAACGATGCAAAGGAGATGCTACTCACTGTATAGAAACAAAATTAGTAACTCACAATAATATTAGATTTTCTCGTTTTGTTAAACAAGCTGAAGAATGGTTTTTCTTTTATCAAGTAGGACTACTTACAAAAATTTTGTACAGTGACCATAACAGTACAATTAGCGATGGGTATGACACAGCACATGGACTTAATTTTCGTAAACGCACGTTTACTGAGCGATATGAAATACTCTTGCAGCTTAGCTATGAAGCCACACGTAAAAAAATAATTTTCCCGTCATTTGTAATCTATATGCTCTTACGTTGTCTACGTCTTGTTATTCCAAAATAAAAACCTACTCTAGAATTTTATGCTCTTTAAGAAATGTGTAATGCTCCAGTATTCCTGGGTTTGGTAGTGTGGTGAATATTCCGATTTCTTTTGCATTTTCATCTTTCCGTAATTCTCCTCCAGTAATTTGTAACTCCAAGACAACAGTAACTGTATGAACAAGCAAGTCACCTCTTTTTTCTTCTGGGAATTCCATAAAACCATGTTGACGTACAACCTTAGTATCAAAACCTGTCTCTGCTTTTGCAACTCTCACAGAAGCATCATGTATTGTCTCACCTTTATACAAAGTTCCTCCCGGGAGATGCCATGAACCGATGTGCGGTTCAATTGAACGTTTAATGAGTACAACACCTCCTTCTTCATTTCGAATAATAAGATCAACATTAAATCGTGGGACTTTGCTGTAAATATACGCAAAATCTTCATTAGAAAGGCGGTACTTTGGTTGCATAATTAAATTATTTTAGAATTAAACTTACCCTATTCTATATGAATGCAATCGCCCCTGCAATAACTTTTCATTAAAATAACTTGATAAGTCTCTTTTTTTCTATATAATAGAAAATATATTAAGCATTGATTTATACTATAAGTATATAAAAATATATTATGAAAACAGCACTCGTTTGTGGAGCGGGAGGTTTTATCGGCAATCATTTAGTGAGAAGATTGAAAAATGAAGGGTTTTGGGTGCGTGGTGTTGATATAAAAAACCCAGAATTCAGCGAAACAGTTGCTGATGAATTTATCATAGGAGACCTGCGAGACCCACGTGTATGTGAGAGTGTTTTAGATAAACCTTTTGATGAGGTATATCAGCTTGCTGCTGATATGGGTGGTGCTGGATATATTTTTTCTGGTGAACATGATGCTGACGTGATGCACAACTCCGCAACAATCAATCTTAATATTGCGTACTACGCAAATACAATAAAAGTTAAAAAAATATTTTATTCATCATCTGCCTGTATTTACCCACAAGAAAACCAACTAGATCCAGAGAATCCAAAATGTTCCGAGGAATCAGCTTACCCAGCTAACCCAGACAGTGAATATGGGTGGGAAAAACTTTTTAGTGAACGTATGTACCTCTCTTTTAACAGAAACTATAATCTTGATGTTCGTATTGCTCGGTTTCATAACATTTTTGGACCAGAAGGCGCTTGGACCGGCGGAAGAGATAAGGCACCTGCTGCAGTGTGTAGAAAAGTTGCAGAAGCAAAGGATGGCGGTGAAATAGAAATATGGGGAGATGGCAGACAAACACGATCTTTCCTTTATATAGATGAATGTCTTGAAGGAATGAGACGTCTTATGGATTCAGATTTTATTGGGCCAGTAAATATTGGTTCAGAAGAAATGGTTACTATTAATCAGTTAGCTGAGATGACCATGGAAATTGCTGAAAAAAAATTAACACTAAAACATATCCCTGGTCCACTTGGTGTACGAGGAAGAAATTCTGATAACAATCTTATTGAGAAAAAGCTTGGCTGGAAACCTCACTTTGGACTAAAAGATGGTATGGCAATAACCTACACGTGGGTTAATGAGCAAGTGGAAGCAGCTCGTAAAAAATAGTCTTGGCTTTTAAATTTATCGATTTTGAAACTATTCTAAGATAAATTGTTTTTGGCATCTCTACATTTATAATATTTTTTAAGTTCATACTCTATCCCAGTCAAAGAAGAGAACTTAGGAACATACCCAAGTACATGTTCTGCTTTTTTGTCTTCACTATAGTACCTACTACTTGATAGACCTTGCACTTGATTGTCTGAAGCATCTTTGATTACGTACTGTAATCCATGCATTTTTTTAAGTTGGTCAAGAAGTCTAAACTTAGTAATAAAATTCTTACTGTATGCATCGAAAAAATCATTGATCCCTTTTTTCTTTATAATATTTTCTATGAGTAAGAGTAGGTCCTGTGGAGTAACATAATCTCGAACAATATCATCATTATTAGTTTCCAAGATCTTACCCTCTTGTAAACACTTAACAATTTCGGATAAAAGAAAATGATCTTCTGTATTAACAAAACTACTAAAAAAAGAAAATACACGAATATCGACAATAGACAAGTCTGCTCTTTCTCTGTGACGAATCTCAGATTCTTGCTTTGCAAGTGCATAATAATCTGATGGAGTGACTGCTTTATCTATTTTTTTATACACTGCACCACTACTCATATTAATGTAGAACGTGTCCTTATGTGTCTGCAGGTATTCAAGTATCATTTCATCAACCGTTCTCGTTATTGTTAGTATCACTTCTCCATTTTCCTTAAGAGATGTAAGGTTACTCATTCCTATTGAATTAATAATGAGGTCGTACGTATATGTCGTAAACTCATCTAAACCACAATACGTTATGTTGTTTTTATATCCATGAGCTTGAATTACATGTTCTAACTCAAGAGCCTTATGTTTATATCGTGAAAATAAAAAAAGTTCATACTTCTCACTATGTGACATCTCATATGCTAATGACTTTCCGATATATCCTGTCGCTCCTAAAATGGCAACTTTTTTCATAGGTTAAGAGCTATAGAGTGTTGCTTTAAGATTTTCCAGATACGCTTTTTGCTCCTCATCTAAATACGGAGCCTGATCATCAAGTGCATGTCCATATACAACTTTTGGTTGCAGCTGAGCATTAACATCAATATCAACCTCAACAAGAACAGGTTTTTTACGTGAAATAATTTCAGAAAATATAGGATCATTTTCTTGTATTCTAGAAATTAAAACATAATCAAAATTATATGCATCTGCTAACTTCTTAAAATCTGGGTACCCATACCCTGTAACAGTAGACTGATGATTCTTATTAAAATACAAATCTTGAAATTCTCGTACCATACCCAAAGATTTATTGTTCATAACAAATAATTTCATTGGGATATTATTTCTACTCGCAGTTTCCAATTCTTGAATATTAATTTGTATACCCCCGTCACCACTAATTACAATAGAATCCGCTTTTGTATTAGCAAACCAAGCACCAACCGCAGCGGGTAATGCAAATCCCATTGCTCCCATTCCTCCTGAAAACAAGACTCTCTGCCCAATTTTCAATTTCCACGACTGGGCACACCACATTTGATTTTGACCAACATCAACAACCACTGAGGCAGATTTGGGAGCAGCTAAAGAAAGTTCGTGCAGAAATGTGTTTGGGTCAACATTCTTTTCATATACTAAAGGTCTTTCAAATTTCTTTTGAACAGCTTTAATAAAATTAAACCACGGATCATTTGGAGGAGTCTTTATATGCTTTACTGCTTTAAAAAATGTTTTTAAATCTGTTTCAAAAGAAAGTTTTGACTTAATCGCATAGTTAATAGAACTTTCGTCAATATCAACATGAACAATAGTCGCTCTTGGATTAAAAAACTTTGCATCACCTGTTTGACGAATATCTAACCTTGTACCAAGTGCAATAATCAAATCTGAGTTAGCAAAAGCAATATTTGCATGTCTATTCCCGTTTGAGCCGATATACCCGACGTATAATTTGGGATGCTGATATGAATCAATACCCATTAGTGAAGATACTACCGGAAGATTATTGTTAAGCACAAATTGTGAAAGTTCTTTATGGGTATTTGAAAGACGAATACCATTTCCCACAAGAACAAGTGGTGCTTTTGATTTTTTAAGAAGATTTTCTAATATGTTAATTTTTTTAGAAGAAATAGGGTTTAAAAACTTTTCGTCTTCTCTTTGCATCTTTGCATGTTCTTTCGAGCCAAAGAAATGCTTCATTGTGTTTGGGTTTGCTGCAGTACGTTGAATATTAATTGGAATATCAACTACCACAGAACCCATTCGTCCACGCTTCATAATGTAATATGCTTTTTCCAGTTCATACATAACCAAGTTAGGATCTCGGACTAAAACAGCGTATTTTGTTATTGTTTTTACCACTCCAACAATGTCAGTTTCTTGGAATCCTTCTTGTCTAACACTTTCTTTCTTTTTTAAATTCTCTGTATGAACTTGTCCTACAATAAACATTGTAGGGGTGGAGTCAAAGTAACAACTTCCAATTGCTGTAATCAAATTCGTTGCCCCTGGCCCACTTGTTGCAATTGCTACGCCGAAATTCTGCCCAACACGAGCATACCCTTCAGCAGCAAACCCAGCTGCTTGTTCATGATGCATCGGGACACACTCAATGCCTTTACGCTTACTAATAGCATCCTCAAGAAATGCAATCATCCCCCCACTTAAATCAAATACTCGTGTAATTTTTTTTTCTACCAAAAAATCAACAATCAATTCTGAATATATTTTTTTTGGTACATTTTTCTTCATATATACATTTGACAAAATTATTCCCAAATCTTCCAAGGGGCACCATTTACCCACATCTCTTCTAGTTTATTTTTATCGTTAAGAGTATCCATCGGCTTCCAGAAGCCGTCATGATGATATGCTTTCAATTGGCCTTCCTTAGCAAGTTTCTCAAGCGGACCTTTTTCAAAAATGGTCTCATCCCCATCAAGGTAATCGAAAACCTCAGGCTCAAGTACAAAGAAACCCCCATTAACACGATTCTTATTATCTGTCTTTTCACTAAATGCAGTGACTGAAGAATCAGTATCAATGAAAATTGTACCGAATCTTCCTTCAGGGTATACAGAGGTGATTGTTGCGTACTTCTTATGTTTTTTGTGAAAATCAACCAACTCTTTCACATTAATATTAGCCACTCCGTCTCCATATGTCATCATAAATGTTTCGTTACCGATGTACTCTTTCACTCTTTGTAATCTTCCTCCGGTCATAGTACTATGCCCCGTATCTACAAATGTGATCGTCCATTTCTCATCAGCTGTTTTATGGTAAGTAATTGTATTATCTGTAAGATTAAGCGTGAAGTCACTGTTGTGAAGAAAATAATCACTAAACCATTCTTTTACATAATGACTCTTATATCCAAGACAAATTACAAATTCTGTAAAACCATGATGTGCATATATCTTCATAATGTGCCACAAAATTGGCTTACCTCCTATTTCAACCATCGGCTTTGGTTTTACATGTGTTTCTTCATTTAATCGTGTCCCCAATCCTCCGGCGAGTAGTACAACTTTCATGGTTATTTAAAAAAATTATTAATCTGCATATTAGTAAATTCTACAACATCTTCTTCTTTTTCATAATAATTTTTATACCAGAGGAATGTTAGACTGAGCGTGTCTGGAAAATTAAGTTCTGGTTTCCATTTAAGTAACGCTGTTGCTTTATTGATATCGAGCTTGAGTAATGTCGCTTCATGCTTGGTTGTATCAGGGTTAATTTTATAATCACCTTTACCTAAAATTTTCTTAGCACCTTCTGCGAGCTCACGCACACTCACAAAACTTTCATTGTTTGGACCAAAATTCCAAACACCAGAAAGCGCCACTTTCTTCTCATATAATCCTTGGCCGAGCATAAGATATCCGGAGAGTGGTTCAAGTACATGCTGCCACGGTCTTACTGATTCAGGATTTCTAATTTCTACATGTGTATCATCATGATAGATTGCCTTAATCACATCAGGAATAAGACGGTACTCAGCCCAGTCACCTCCCCCTATAACATTCCCAGCACGAGCAATTGCAACGAGTGTGTTATGTTTTATACCAAAGTCTTTTGGATTAAAAAAGGACTGAATGTAAGAATTAGCAACTATATCTGCTGCCGCCTTGCTTGAACTGTATGGATCGTACCCACCAAGAGCATCATTTTCACGATATGCGTAATGCCATTCTTTATTCTCATATACTTTATCGGTAGTAATCACGACAACTGACGCAATAGAAGGATTTTTTCGAACAGCTTCAAGCACATATGCTGTACCCATAACATTGGTATCGATTGTTCCTAGTGGATCATCATAGCTTGTTCTTACAATTGGCTGTGCTGCAAGATGAAAAACAATATCTGGTTTTTCATCAGTAAAAATTTTTTCAAGCGCTTCCTTATCTCTAATATCTGTAAAATAATTCTTAATTCTTTTTTCTAAACTAAGCACATCAAACAAACTTGGATTTGTATTTGGGGCCAGCGACACTCCAATAACAGTAGCTTCCCAATTAAGTAAAATTTGGGTAAGCCAAGCACCCTTAAAACCGGTGTGCCCAGTTATAAGAACTTTTTTATGTTTATAAAATGATTTCATGAATATATAGGAACACAAAAGACTAAAAATATAAGCAAAAGCATATATTCATAAGGCTATCTTGCCATTATATAGGTTCCGACCCATAATCTCAAGCTTCTCATTAAGAGAAAGATATCAGAGTTATAAAAAAAGAAAACACCTCGCAGGAAACCCTGCGGGTGTTTCGTAAGTGAATGCCGGCACCCTTCTGTAGAGATTACCGGTCTCGCCACTTGTAGTACGCAATCAACTCTTCGAGAGTAGCATTCGGGGTGTACTTCTGTTTGTCTTCTGGGCCAGCTAACGAAGCGGGAATTCTCTTCCCTTCAGGTGTCTCGAAACAATCGAGATCAGAGTAGAGTGCAAGTTGATTCAATTCATGCCCCATGTGATCAAAGAGAGTTCCTTCGACCGTACCACCGCCAAGTACAGGTTTCTTTGCCGGCATGGTCCAATCGACTGTGTCCATCGTCCTAGCATAGACACTGATTGGCGATCCGAGCTCCTTGAGCAAATAGATCCACTGGCACATGACCCGCAAGATATGGTGTGGGAAGGCTGCAACCGTGAGCCGCCGCCACTCTTCTTTCTGTGCAAGAGCAATCATGTTCCTGCACTCAGCCGGTGTGTGTGGTGATGGTTTAATCTTTAAGAGATTTTTGATACCCTTGGCACGAAGCTTCTTTTCCCAAGTATCACCACCAGGATAGGCGAGGTTCTTCTCGACACACACCGCGTCAGTCAGGCCATTGATCACCAATGAACCCACTTGGCCACTCTCGTAAAGCTTGTGGCCGACAGCCAGAATGGAATCGTCGAGACCATCGTCTCTGACGCAGGAACCGTGGATGAACATTGCATCTGTCAAAAGATGCCTGTCGACCAAGGTGAGCAGAGTTGCTTGACGCAAGGCCAAAGGATCAATCGTATAAGCGGCCATCTTTAATTCTCCTCATCAAAGAACCTACGCGCCTTGTAAACGGAGTTTTTACAATCAGGCACAAAGATCTTATTTTATTATAACATGTTTTAATTATATGTCAAAATTGACATATAATTAAAGATACAGCATATTTTGCTATAAAAATTTATACAGTTTCACTTTTCCTAATCTTCTCTATAAGCTCCTCTACTCGCACACCTTCTCTAAATGATGGGGTTACTTGTGTTTTAGTTTGGCATCCATCTATAAACCTAGAGGCCAATCTTCTGACAGTTTTCACTCGTTCATCTTCTTCACTTTTGATATTATTCACATCTTTACAAAGAATAGATTGGTTTCCTTGTTCTGTTTTTGCTGTAAGGCTAAAATGCTCAGTAACTCCTTCAGTACTTTCTAATACAAGCGTTGCTTGTTCACATACGAATGTAAGTGTGTGTATATTTGTGTCCGGTGTATTACAAGAAACATGAACATCACCAGTTACACCATTTGCAAAAGTAATATCCAAAGTAACTTCAACTTCAGCACCGTTCTTACTAAGGGTCGAGTATCCGAACTTACTTGTAACGGTATCAATAGCACCACAAAAATATTCTATGTAATAGAGTGTGTGTGAGCCGTAGAAAGCAAGAGCCCCTCCCCCTTGACTACTATCTGTTTTCCATGAAGCAATAGAGTTCTTGATATCGTAACTAAGAAAATCCCAACGTACTGTTATGTGCTTAAGTTCCCCGTATACTTTTCCATCAAGCAACTCTTTCACTTTTTGCCATTCTGGTATTTCAGGAAAAATAAAATCGACAGCGGTAACTATCTTATACTTTTCTGCCAAGGACATGAGCTCTACTGCTTGCGCAAGTGTGGCAGTGAGCGGTTTCTCCGCAAAAATATGTATTCCTTTTTGCATTGCGAACTTCGCAATCTCATACTGAGCGCTTGGAATAACTGCGATTGCAAGTGCGTCTATGGTTTCAGATTCAAGCATTTCTTGCCAGTCAGAATATATATTTGTAAGACCGATGCTTGCGCAGTAACCCGTTAAACGTTCTGTTTTTTTACCACATATACACACAACCTCACACTCTGGAATAGAATTAAATGCTGGTAATAGTCCGTATAAACCAAAACCAGAACCAATAATTCCTATTCTCATTATTCTACATCCTTATTTTTAACAATCTGAAAATCAGGAAGAGGAACCACGAAATCAGAAGTAAGACCTCTGGCTTTTAACTGCTGCATAATTGGCTTCGCATAATGCCATGCCAATAAAACAACATATTCAGGTTGCTCGTCGATCAATATCTGGTTGTTAACAACAGGAATATGTTTTCCTGGTAAATACATCCCAAGCTTAAGTGAAGCAGGCTGTTCTGCGAGGTATGGAATAAGCTCTGAGTCAATTCCGTAGTAATTAAGAAGTGTTACGCATCGTCCAGGACAAGAGTTACCGACTACACGTTTACCTTCTTGTTTCTGAGTAATTAAAAAGTCTACAAATTTTAGACGAGCATCTTGTACTCTTTTAGCAAATTTTGTATATGTTTCAAGTCTACCAAGACCTGATGATTCTTCAAGTTTAAGAAGGTCTGTTACTGCAGCAGCAACCGTATGACCCTTTCCTTTTGTAACATGAACACGAATATTTCCTCCGTATCGATCACCACGCTCAACATCAGTTACTGTAAAGTCATACTGATCAAAAAGTGTAACCAAGGCTTTAAGAGAATATGTTCTCAGATGCTCATGGTACACCGTATCAAATTGCCCCCCTTCTACAACATTGAGCAAGTAGTGTGTTTCTGAAACAAAAACACCTCCATCTTTAAGGAGATTATATGCTCCCATAATAAACTCCCCTAAACCTTGCATATGAGCAAATGTGTTGGTGGTAATAATAAGAGAAGCTTCACCATGTTTACTCTTTACAACATCAGAAGTCTTAATATCGAAAAAAGCTTGTACTGTCTCGATACCATTAGCATTAGCAATCTTAGCAATATTAGTTGGCTCTACTCCAACAGTTCTTATTTCTGTTCCTTTAAAACCACTCAAAAGCGTTCCGTCATTTGAACCAATATCGACCACGAGATCATTTGGTTTAAGACTGTACTTCTTAATAAGCGACTCTGCAATCTTTACTTGATACTCTACCAATTCTTTAGTAACACCACTCTTATATGGATACTCTGGATGATACACTTCACTTCCATCAACACAGTAATCAATTTGTACATCAGTACAATCTTCACACCAGATCATTCTAAGGGGATAATTTTTTTCTGGCTTATCAAGCATATCTTTAGTGAGCAATGTGTCACAAAGAGGCTGATGCCCTAGATCTAAAATGGTGTGTAATTTTGAAGAATTACATACCTGACATGTCGCTATGTGCCCTGTTTTTATGAAGTGGTGTTTTGGATAATCTAAATTCATACTAAATTGGTGATACTAATAATTGATTCAAACAAGGTCATCTTGAAAGAGCGCACAAAAACGATTCAAGTAAAACAAGTGTACCCAAAAGAGACCTCTCAGTCAAAGTATTGATATTTCTTTTATCTTCTTATTACATAATCACACCTTAATACACCCACTGAATATCTACTAAGTCATCTTTGATAAAAAATATATATCTGCTATATTGAGTATATTAGGTATTTTTTATAGTAATTTATTAGTTATCTAGATAATGTTATGGCTAAAACTCCTCAAAAAAAATTAAGAGTCCCTTATGGTTTCTCTGTTCATGGACAAGAAGAAATTGACGCTGTTGTAGAAGTCCTAAAAACTGGCACCGCTTTAGGTGATAAAACAACAGCACTTGAAGCAAAAGTTGCTAAGCTTTTTGGTAAAAAATACGGGATAATGGTTAACTCTGGTTCTTCTGCAAACCTTCTTGCATTTGAAGTACTTGATCTACCTAGAGGATCTGAAGTAATTACCCCAATTCTTTCTTTTGGCACAGTTGTTGCTCCTATTGTTCAAAAAGGACTTATTCCTGTTTTTGTTGATGTTGACCCAAGCACATATCTAGTTAATTTGGAGCAAGTTGAAAAAGCTATCACAAAAAAGACAAAAGCTATGATGATTCCTTCTCTTATGGGGAATATTCCTAATATGGAGGCACTTGCTAAACTTGCCAAGAAACATAAAATTTATTTTATAGAAGATTCTTGTGACACATTAGGTGGAACCTATAAAGGAAAACCTACTGGGATATACTCTGATATCTCTGTTACAAGTTTCTATGGCTCACATATAATTAACGGAGCAGGAGGAGGAGGTATGATTATGGTGAACAATGAAAAGTGGGCCCAGAAATTAGTTGTTATGCGAGGCTGGGGTCGTCAATCTTCTCTTTATGGAGAAAAAGGAAATTCTGAACTTCTTAAAAATCGCTTCAATTTTAAACTAGGAGGAATACCTTATGATAATAAGTTTATTTTTAGTGAGATTGGATATAACTTTCTCCCACTAGAAATCTCTTCAGCATTTGCACTTACTCAATTCAACAGACTCCCTGGATTTCTTAAGCAGCGAGAAGAAAATTTTAAAAGTCTTATGGAGTTTATTGGGGAAAAGCAAAAATATTTTATTCTCCCAACACAGACACCTGAAACAGAAACAGCATGGCTTGCTTTTCCTATTATTATTAAACCTAAATCTCCGTTTACACGATTAGAAATCGTAACTTTCTTGGAAGAGAATAACATTCAAACACGTCCAGTATTTACCGGAAATATCCTTAAACAGCCAGCATTTAAGAAAATCGAGAGTAGAAAAATTTCTACAACATTCCCAAACACTGAACTTATTATGAAAAATGCCTTTGTGTTAGCTTGTCATCATGGCCTTAATAAAGAACAGATTACATATCTGAAAGATACACTCAATACGTTTCTTTCAAAATACGAATAACTAAAAAACACGCTCACTTAAAATCAAGAAAATTTTATTTACTGTAAGGTTTTTAAGACTCTCGTTATACAATACACCTATACCATATTGAATATGAGTCTCTATAAAAAAATAATATCTTATACGGAAAGTAAACTTGTTCATCCTGGTGTTCAAAAGTATTCAAAAAATATGGGGTGGATGTTTTTTGCAAAGATTGGCAGTATGGCAATCACTTTTTTTGCAACTGCATATATTGCACGAAACCTTGGACCAACCAATTATGGAGAACTCAGCTATGCAATTAGTTTTGTAAGTCTCTTCTCTTTTATTTCATATTTAGGAATTGATCCAATACTTCATCGTGATTTAATTCAGCATCCTGAAAAAAGAAATGAAATTCTCGGGAGCGCTATAATGCTTCGAGTTATAGCATCTTTTTTTACAGTAGGAGTGACCATGCTTTCAGCTATCTTTATTTCATCTAAAGATGTTTCTTTGATTCTTATATTTATAATTAGTCTTTCATCTTTAGTTGGAGCGTTTCAGTTACTTAGCTATGAATTTCAAGCAGTTGCGGAGTCCAAGTACCCTTCAATATTAATGTTACTTGTTGTTATAATTTTGAATATTTTAAAAATAATAACAATTTATTTTAATCAAGGTGTGATATACCTTGCAGGAATTGTACTATTAGAACCTATTCTCTATTCACTAGGGTATCTCTACTTTAAAAAAACAATCTATAATGATCTCCATTCACTTTCAGTAAGAAAAGAGCGTATGTTTTCTATCCTTAGAGATTCTTTCCCACTTATATTTGCTTCAGCATTTTTTTTAATTTATTCAAGAATAGATCAAGTGATGCTTAAAAACATGATAGGAGCAGAAGCTGTTGGGTTATATGATTCGGCAGTAAGAATTTCTGAGCTCTCATATTTTATTCCTCAACTTATTTTAGTCTCTCTCTTACCCGCAGTTGTTAATGCAAGAAAAATATCTCTAGAGCTTTATTATAAAAGAACAAAAAAACTTCTTCTTACGATAATTGGAATATCCGTTGTAGTTGCAATAGGCACAACAATTTTTGCAAAATACCTACTCCTAATTATCTTTGGGGGAGCTTTTATTGGTGCTCTTCCTGCTCTCTATATATGTGCATGGAGCACTATAGGAGCCTCCCTTAACTCTCTTGCGCAACAAATATTGGTTATTGAAAATACAACAAAAAAAGTTTCTATTGCTGCGTTTCTTGGAATGTCCACAAATGTACTTCTAAACTTACTTCTTATCCCATTGTACGGGATTTCTGGGGCAGCTTTTGCAACACTGGTGTCATATGGAGTTCCTTTTCTTTCACTTTTCCTTTTTAAACACACAAGGTCGATGATTATAGGTGTTCTTAGAAGCTAACTTCTAAGAACTTAGTTTAAAGAGAATTTTTCGAATACACGTTTTTATTTTTACAGGAGTAAATGTTGCAAGTAATTGTACTAGTTTAAAATTAAGAAGCTTTCTTTTTTTTGCCGCCTCACGAAGAACTCCTTGTACTCTTTTTTGATAGACACTTTCTATAAAAGCATCTGTTTGGAAATCTTTTTTAGTGAAAAAAGCATTACCTCCTCCGCGAGAATCAAGTCCTTCTGCTGTTGTGTTAAACCCTTGTGTATCCAAAAAACTTGCAACCATATCATACTGAGCAGCATTCTCGTAATCCAAATTATTTCGATACACCTCTAAAAATAATGCCTTAGTTCGTGTAAGAAGATCTGGAGCCCCAGAAAGCACTTCAAGTTCATACCCCTGAGTATCAGCCCACAGCAAATCGATTTCTTTCCCTGCAAGCTCTTTAACACTATCAAGTCTTACTGTTTTTATTGTGTGCACTTTTATTACCTTCATTCCTGTTGCAGAATCTTTCTTGATAGGTAGCAATGAGTCATTTCCTGTTAAGTGAACTTCGTTTAAATTTGATTCACCATCAAATGAAGCACACGCCTCCTCATAACAAATTACTCGCTTGTTACTCCCCCACCTATCAATTAAATGGTCAAAATTAGTCTTGTTTGGTTCAAAGCAGTAAATAGTGGCATTGGGAAATTTTAAAAATGAAGCGACTTCATTTCCTCTCCAAGCACCAACAACAATTACATTTTTAATTGCATCAGCTTTAACATTAAGCATTTGATCAATATTTTTCTCAACATCTAATTGAATTAATTCTCCTGGATCAAACTGATACCCGTTATAAGAAATCTCTTTATATTTAAAAATACCTACATTTTTGTTCATAGTACTACAATGTTATAACATCAGTTAAATAATTCCCTTTAGTATAGCATTACTATTTTTATGAGAATACGCCAATTTTTTTAAAACCCTTACACCTTAGAAACAAAGGGTTTAAGGGAGGAGACTTAGAAAAATCCTTATTCTCTATATAATTTTAAAAAAGTATAGTAAAATTGAATGTATTATGACTATACTTAAAAAACTAATACTTAAAACACCAGGCTTTGAGTTTATCAACAAAGTTAGACTTACAGGAACACTGCAAGTTCAAGAACTTTCAGCTCAAAGTAAAGCAGAACTTATTCTTAGTTATGCAAAAAAATACAAGTGTAAAAAATTTATAGAAACAGGTACTTTTAAAGGAGATACTGTCGATGCTTGTAAAGATTTTTTTGAGGAAATAACATCAATTGAACTTAGTCATGAATTATTTCTAGAAAGCAAGGCTCGATTTGCGTCTATTCCAAAAATCCATATTCTTGAAGGAAACAGTGGGGACCTTATACCACAGGTAGTTACAAGTAGTCCTGTGCTTTTTTGGCTTGATGCACACTACTCTGGTGGTTATACCGCCAAAGGTCCAGAAGACTCCCCTGTTATGAAAGAATTAAACTTCATACTAAATCATAGTCTTAATCATTGTATTCTTATTGATGATGCACGCTGTTTTACAGGAAAGATAGAGACTGGTTATCCAACAATTCCTGCACTTAAAACAATTCTTAAAAAGAACTACGGTGATGCACTTCATATCGAAGTAAAAAATGATATCATAAGAATTACTAACAAAAATGAATCGCCCACTGCTTAGTATTTGTATACCAACATACAATAGAGCCGCATTTCTTCCAGAGTGCCTTGATAGTATTGTATCACAGTACTCCGATGAAAATGTTTTTAAAAATATAGAAGTCGTAATTGCTGATAATGCAAGCACCGATAATACGCAAGAAGTGGTCAAAAAGTACTTGGAGAAATACTCAAATATTACTTACTTTAGAAATGAAAAAAATCTTGGTTTTGATAGAAGTTTTTCAAGATTGATTGAAAAAAGTGCGGGTATATACTGTCTAAGCATTGGGGATGATGATGCTTTTTTTCAAAATACACTTAGTCTTATTATTAAAAAAATAGAACATAGTGATATTCCATTTTTTGGACTTAATTGTTGGGGATATGATGCAGATCTTAAGAACTCAGTGCTCCCTTACCCTAATCTTCAAATTAGCGAAGATCTGCACTATAGTACACTTTCAAAATATATACATTCGATTAAACAATATACAAATCTTGTTGGTGTTTTTGTTGGTCTTTCTACGCAGCTTTTCTTACGAGACCCTTGGGTAGCTTTTATTGGGAAAGAAAAATATTTTGACACACTTGCAATACACATGTATGTTAACTTAAGTGTTTTTAAAAATAAAAAATTCTGTATTATAGCAGAACCTGTTATTAAAACGAGGTCTTCTAATATCAGGTGGGATGTATTTGCTGGACTTGAGACTATACAAGGGCGTATAACTTCTACACTATCTATAGTTACTTGGATTAGAGACACCTTTGCACTACCTATTTCAAATATACAACTTTACACATATTTTTATACGCGCGAATACTGGTTCACACTAAAAGAAATCCTTAAACGATACTTAACCAAAGTTGGACTTGAAAAGATTATCATCTGTTATAGAAAAATGAGATACTATACTAATCCATGAAAAATAATCTAACTTTTATTCTATTTGCTTACAATGAGGAGAAGAGGATCTCATATGTTATTAAGAACTTTATCAACTATGGAGAGGTATTTATTCTCGACGGCGGAAGTACAGATAGGACACAAGAAATTGCTGAAAGTCTTGGTGCAAAATTTTTTGTAAGACCAGAAAATAAAAGTCCATTTATGGAAACTGAAGAAAATTTTGCATTTATAAAAAGTATTATTACTACTGAATGGATATATTGGGGCTACACAGATAATATTGCACCAAAAACACTTGTTGAGAAGATGGTAGAGATTTCTAAGCAAGATATAATTAAATCAGTAAATATTCCTCTCTATACGTACCTATGGGGAAACACAAAAGAGTACGCTCATAAATCATACGCCCCTTTTTTATATCACAAAGATTATATTGATTTTAAAAATAATCATATCCATGGTCTTGGTAAGTTTACAGGAACAAAAGCTCAACAAATCTTCTTGGAAGATGAGGAGGCCTACGCATTGAAACACTTTAGTACCTACACACTTACCAAATTTATATCTGGGCATTTGCGATATGCTGAAACAGAAGCACTTCAAAAGTTTGAAAAAGGAGAAAAGTTCAACTTACTTAAAATGTTTGCAGCGATGATACGTTATGCATATATATATGGGAAACACTCCTATAAAAATGGAACTCTTGGTTTACTGATTGTACTTAACTATATGGTCTTTAGATTGATGACGTATACTCGACTCTACGAATTAGAGAATGAAATTACACTTACTAGTGTCGAAGAAAATTATAGTAAAGTTAAAGAAAAAATACTTGAAGATTTTTAAAAATCATTAAAAATATAGTAAATATATACTTTATGTAACTTCTTTTGATATTTGCTATACTAAAATATACTCTTTTCTTATAGCTATTTTATCAATGGTGTCTATGAAAAAATCACTTCTTCAAAAATCCATTCACCATGTAAGAACATTAACCCCTCTTTTTTTGCGACAAAAAATTGGACCTGTTTTAGCTTATCTCTACTATGCACACAGAATTTTTCTACAACCAAAATCACAGCAACCAAAAATACTCTCAATACCTGAAACAATTAACGTGATTCTTAAGAAGAGGCTCTCTGTTATTCGTTTTGGCGATGGCGAAATCTCTCTACTTGATGGACTTGATTTACCGTTCCAAGAAAAAGATTTAGATCTTATTAAGAAACTAGAGCAGGTTATTCGTGTTAATGACCCAAAACTTTTAATCTGTATTCCAGGTATGTGGGGGAAGCTTGATATCTTCGCGCCGTATGCCTATCATTTTATTATGCATCATATGTATAGATATAACCACACTTGGAAAAACCTTCTGTCGACCACGCAGATATACGGTGACACTAACGTAACACGACACTATCTTGCATATAACGACAAAAAAAATGCGGGTGAAATTTTTAAAAAGATTTTTACAATATGGGAAAATGAAAACGCTGTTTTAATTGAGGGGTCAAAAAGTAGACTAGGTGTAGGTAATGATATGTTTATTAACGCAAAATCTCTCAAAAGAATCCTTTGTCCTCCTGAAAATGCATATAGTCGATATAATGAAATTCTACAAGAAACTTTAAAGTTACCAAAAGAAACCCTTATTCTCCTTTCTCTTGGACCTACTGCAAAAGTACTTGCATATGAACTCTTCACACAAGGGTATCGTGTTATTGATATAGGACACATCGATATGGAATATGAAATGTTTCTGCGTAAAGAAATTAAACAAGTTAAAGTTGCGCATAAATACTTTAATGAAATTAATGAACGAAACCCAGAAGAATGCAAAGATGAAATATATCTTTCACAAATTATAACAACAATACACTAAATATATATGAAGAAGATTAAAGTAAAAATTTATGGGCACCCAATTACTGACGTACATGCGTATAGCTATTTTATTCTAACTACACTAAAAAAGTATTATGAGGTGGAGATTTCTGATAATCCTGACTATATCTTTTACACTGACGCCTCATATGATCACCTTAACTATGATTGTATAAAAATATACTACACTGGAGAAAATGTTTCTCCTAATTTTAATCTTTGTGATTATGCAATCGGCTTTGATTATATGCAGTTTGAAGACCGTTACTACCGGATGCCACTTTACTTAGTTGCTACATTTTATAACCCTGATGAGTTAGCCCTTGCTGGCCCTGATTATTTAACCAAAGAGCGTATGTTTTCTCAAGAAGATCTCGCCAAGAAGAGTGAGTTTTGTAGTTTTATTTACTCAAACTACCGATCAGATATTGAAAGAAAGCTAATGTTTGAAACGTTAAGCACCTATAAAAAAGTGAATGCTGCTGGATCATATCTCAACAATAATGGAGGAACAAGAGTAAAAAACAAACTAGAATATGACATGAAACATAAATTCACAATTGCTTTTGAAAACTCCTCTCGTTCTGGATATACAACAGAAAAAATAACAAGTGCTCTTGTTGCTAACACTATACCAATTTATTGGGGGAACCCAAATATTGCAAAAGAATTTAACACAAAAAGATTTATTAATTGTCACGACTATAACTCATTTGAAGAAGTGCTTACAAGGGTGCAAGAGCTAGACACGAACGATGAACTTTACCTGAAAACGATTAACGAACAATTTACTGCTGCAGGATATGACTTTAATTTTGTTAAAAATGGTTTTGACACATTTATTAGAAATATAATAGATCAACCACTTGAAAAAGCAAAAAGGAGGACAATTAACCCTGTTCAAGCGCTTGCGGCGGTACGTAATGAGCGTGTTGTTGCTAGTTATGTTAAAAAAAGCTCTCAAAGATTGAAAATACTAGCAACACTTTATAAACCATTTAAAAAAATTAAGTTTTTCGAAAAACTAAAACTTGCATATTTTTCACAAAAGAAAAAAACTTCTTCTTAATTTACTTCAAAATATTTCTTCTTCAAAAATTTTCTAAAATCTAAATCATAAGAGGAAAGCATCCATGAAAATGCAATCAAAAAGATAGCAAACATAACGGACCAACCTGTAACTGTTCCATAGTCATGACCATATGTACTAATGAGCGTTTCCCCTATCTTCCAGTGCAGTAAGTAGAGTGGGTATGTAATGCCTCCTAAAATATGGCAGATTTTTTTAAATCGTTTCTTTTGTGCGAATGGAAAATATGAGAAGTATACTGCTGCAAGAATAATAAAAAAGAAGGACTCAATAATAAATATTTCGTTACCTTCAAAACTTCCTGTCATATTTGAAATAAGCCCAGTCTGAGCACGAAGAGAGTTACTAATATAAAATGGCATGACTATAGCTGCCAGCATTATACTCACATGCATAAATTTACCTGATAAAGCACTTACTCTAAATCTATCAATAAAAAGTGCCAGCATCCCTCCAAAAATAAAATACGGAGCAAAACGAATACTTAAAAGTTTCATAACAATATTTTGATCAAACTTAAAAAAGAATGCCAAAAATGTTATAAGCAGCCATATGCTATAAAACCATTCCAAACGCTTTGTCGAGAATATTCTTACAAAAATTCCTATATACAAATAAAATAGTAGTTCAAATGTAAGAGTCCAATACGAGCCATCAACCATACTGGCAATTTTCCCATCATTAAACATAAGCATATCTGAAAGATATCTCCCAAAAGGAACACTATTCCCGTGCCAAAGTGTAACTAAATATGTAAGTGTGCAACACACCCAAAATAATGGGTACAAGCGTAAAAATCTACCTATAACATATTCTTTTGTCCCCTTTCCTAAACTATAATAAATAACAAATCCGCTAATTATAAAGAAAAGATAAACCCCTAACTTGCCATAATAAAAAGAAAACGTGTGGTGAAACATCACCGCAAGAGAAGAGAGAAATCTAATAATGTCGAGGAGTGTGAAATACATTGAAATTCATTGTAGCACTCTAAATACTCTGGTCAACTTGTAATTTTTGAAGAACTTATTAAATAATGGTAGTATAGAAAGATATGAAAAAAGCACTTATCACAGGAATAACGGGACAGGACGGTGCTTACCTTGCACGATTTCTTCTTAAAAAAGGCTATGAAGTACATGGTATCAAGCGACGTACTTCTCTTTTTAACACTTCACGTGTTGATGATATTTATGAACACCCTCAAAATGCTAAACACTTCTTCCTTCATTTTGGAGACCTAACTGATACCTCTAGTCTTATTCGTATCGTTAAAGAAGTTGAACCTGATGAAATCTATAATCTTGGGGCACAATCGCATGTAAAAGTATCTTTTGAAAATCCTGAATACACTGCTGACGTTGATGCAATGGGAGTTCTCCGTCTTCTTGAGGCAATTCGTATCTGTGGGCTAGAAAAAACAACAAAATTTTATCAAGCTTCTTCTTCTGAAATGTTTGGAAAAGTTCTTGAAGTTCCTCAAAAAGAAATCACTCCATTCCACCCAAGAAGTCCGTACGGAGTAGCAAAACTCTTTGGTTACTGGATAACAAAAAATTACAGAGAGAGCTATGGAATGTTCGCTGCGAATGGGATACTCTTTAATCATGAAAGTCTTCATCGTGGAGAAACTTTTGTAACAAGAAAAATAACCAGAGCTGTTGCACGTATTCATCATGAATTAGAAACAGTACTGCATCTCGGAAACCTTGATGCGAGACGCGACTGGGGACATGCTGAAGACTACGTTGAAGCAATGTGGAAAATTTTACAACATGATAAACCAGATGATTTTGTTATCGCAACGGGAGAACAGTATAGTGTTCGAGACTTTGTAACCTGGGCGTTTAAACATGTTGAAAGACCTCTACGTTGGGAAGGAGCAGGGATGGAGGAAGTTGGAATAGAAATTACTTCAGGAATTGTACGTGTTAAAATAGACCCACGTTATCATAGACCAGCAGAAGTAGAAACACTTCTTGGGCATGCTGAAAAAGCAAGAAAAGAACTTAATTGGGAACCAAAAATATCAATTGAGGGCCTTATTAAAGAAATGATGGAACATGACCTTAAACAAGCGGAACGAGAAAAGCATATTCTTAAGGGTGGTTATAAGGTATAATTAAACGTATGAAAAAAAATGCACCTATTTTTATTGCAGGACATACTGGAATGGTAGGAAATGCAATAGTACAAAATCTTAAGAAAAAGAAATACACGAATCTACTTCTTGCCACACGAAAAGAGCTTGACCTCCTTGATCAAAAAGCTGTTTTCAAATATTTTGAAAAAAATAAACCTGAATATGTGTTTCTATCTGCAGCAAAAGTTGGAGGAATTGTTGCAAATAATACAGCTCGTGCTGACTTTATCTACCAAAATCTTGTTATAGAAACAAATATCATTGAAGCTGCACATAGAAACAAGGTTACCAAACTGCTCTTCCTTGGTTCATCATGTATTTATCCTAAATTTGCAGAACAACCAATCGTTGAAAGCTCTCTCCTTACTGGATCATTAGAACCTACAAATGAATACTACGCAATCGCAAAAATTGCTGGAATAAAAATGTGCGAAGCATACAGAGACCAGTACGGAGATAACTTTATTTCAGTAATGCCGACGAATCTCTACGGACCAAATGATAATTATGATCTAAAAAATTCTCATGTACTTCCTGCGATGATGCGAAAGTTTTATGAAGCAAAACAAAACAAGGCACCAAACGTGACAATATGGGGAACAGGAAAACCAAAAAGAGAGTTTCTTCATGTTGATGATCTTGCAGAAGCATGCGTATTTCTTATGAAAGAATATAATAATCGTGAATTTGTAAATATTGGAACCGGAGTAGATGTAAGCATTAAACAGCTTGCACTTGAAGTAAAGAAAGTTAGTGGATATGAAGGAAAACTTATATTTGATACAACAAAACCAGATGGAACACCACGAAAACTTTTAAATGTTAAGAAACTTCATTCACTTGGATGGAAACACAAAATCGATCTTGATTCTGGTATTAAAAAGACATACAAATCATTCCTAGAAGAGGTAAAAACTAAAAAGATTAGAGGGTACTAGTATTTTTAATACTGGAAAATAATAAAAAGACAAGCCCGCAACATGCGGGCTTGTGTATTTCTGGACAGAAGAGATTTTAAGCCTTCTCAGTCGTCCGAATCTCAAGAGATGCTTCGTCGACAAGGACGTGCTTATTGAGATCCATGTTTTTTGAGTCAAACGGCGCCGACGAAAAGTTGATCATCTCTGTTCCCGGCTCAAGCACAAAGGTATGTGCGGTGAGAGGATCAACAACGATGACACTTCCTGCTTTCAGAAACGTTTTGAAAAGTGAGCCGAACGGGGTTCCATCTTCGTCAACACGCTGAGTAACAACGTACCCCCCACCCTTCAGGATCGTGAATATTTCTCTCTTTCCTGTGTGGTAATGGTTTCCGAGCGCAGAACGTTGTTCTCCGATTGTAAAATGTTGAATAGAATGATCTCCTCCATTGTGTTCCAAAATAGCACGACGTGAATCAGTGTGTGCTGCGTTCAGGAACGATATTCTCTTCTCAGGCAAACTTGCAGTATTCATGAAATTCTCCGAGTTCGTCTAGGGCTTCACCTAGAAAAAAATGATTACTTTTGTGAAGACTTCACTTCACTCCATTTAATATTTTAACATATAAATTTTTATTGTCAAACTTAAATATTTGACAATAAAATAAAATATGTTAGTTTTGAGGAGGAGTGAAGCCTCCACTAAACCGTTCTCAACCAAGAGTGAAGCCTCTGCTTACGGGTGATCATACAAAAAACACCCGAGAAAGCAACTTGTCATGAAGTCGCGTGATAATCCGATTTACAACCTGTCCCAGGATGCGCTTGCTGCCATTCGTCAGGAACGGCGTTTTACGCCAAATGATGTCTTCCCCCTTGTTCGGAAATGGTCGAACACTCCGACTGCAGACTTCGTCTGTGTTCGCATAGAAAATGGGGTCAGGAAGTTTCTTCTCACAAGGCGAGCAGAAAAGCCTTGGGAAGGTGAGTGGTTTATCCCTGGTGGAAAAATCGCTCCAGGAATTCATCCGATTATTGGATGTCAGCAGAACTGCAAGCGCGAGCTTGGTTTTGTTCCTGATTCCGAAGTGATTCGATTCATTGACTGGTACCCCTTGCTCAATCCTGAAGATCAGCATGGCGGTGAGTCATATTTCACACAGATGACAATCTTCACAGTTACCATTTCTGAAGAAGTGGCGGCTGGTGTTGTTATTGATCACACAGCTAAGGAAATGCAATGGTTTGAAAATATCCAACAGGAATTTCCTGAACCTGTAAAGAACATTCTGATGATGGCAGGTTTCAACTGAACCCTGTTCTAAATTCAAGGGGTGCCAACTTTTGTTGGCACTCTTTTTCTTTTGTATCATCTGCACAATAGCGAGTGTTTACTTGAAAAAAAGTGACTTGAAGAATGATGCGATACGGGTATCCTTTTGTGACCCACTGATCACGATATGCTTTGGTTCTGACGATGTTGCATACGATATAGTGGCACTAGCAACACTACGCACAACAACTGGTTTACGTACAACTGAAGATGGCGCAGAAGGTAAGACTGGTGCAGATTGTACTGTTTTAAGAGAAGTACTGATCGGTTCTTTTCCTTGATACATTCTTACAACTTCATCCATATTTGGAAATAATAATTTAATGATTGTACTTGAGGAAACTGTTGTGCTTGCAAAACCCATTGCAAGTCCTGAGAAACGAGTTTTCCCTGCAGCAAGTAGTGTATTTTTTGGAAAGGAGAATGGTACTCCGTCAAATGAAAGTTTCCAATCAGATATATCGAGATCATACGCATTTGGATTTGTAATATCTATGTACGAACCATACTTGCCAATTTCTAGAGGTGAGAGACTTACCTCTGGAGAAACCACTCTCACAATCATTCTTGCCACTCCTCTAACTAGACCATTACTCCCTTCTACTTGAGCGATATACCTTCCTGGATAAAAATATCTATACACCGTAGAACTTCCTGTTTGTGAGCCTCCATCACCAAATGACCAAAGATACGACATGTTACTAATTGGACCACCTCCATGGGTAAGACTAAATACTGAAAATGATGATGGGGCACCAGCGGCAACTATTTTTTCAAGAGGAAGATAGAGTACTACATCCGACCCTGGTGGCACCATTTGTAAAAGTCCACCTTGATCTCCTGGCGGGGTAGATGTTGCTTCATCATCTGAGGAAGAATCTTTTTCATTTTCTTCCCCAGGAGTTGGTACACTTGTTGCAAAAGATCCGTCAACAAGCGCATAAGAGCTTCCTTCTTTTGCGGCTGTATATGAAGCAAGTGTATCTGTGGTTTGTCCTCCAAGCTTGATTTCAAGAGAGGTAACTCCGGTATTAACAAGGCTAATAGAACTTTTAAAAAGAGGCTTCGTGTAATTTGGGTAATCTTGTGTAAATTTTGTAATTCCACCTACGGTAGAACCAATAATGGCATACTCGCGCGGAGCAACAGTAACTCCACCAGATACTAACGATACAGGAAGAAATGTTCCTCCTTTGATAGATATGGCAAGACTTGAAAGATCAATACTTTCATCTGAATTGTTGTACACCTCTATCCATTCCCTTCCATAATCATCCCCTGCTGGGTTGGACATTATTTCATTAATAACGAGCGCCTGAGCACATGTTATAGCGCTTATGGAAAGTAAAATAGTAGTGATGACTTTCATACAAAAGTAAATTTTAATCTTCTTCTAGTAATTTCCGAAGTATCTCTTCGGAAACTTCTTTTTGCATGATATCACGATCGGTTACTGCTTCTGTTTTTTTCAGAATATCTTCTTTTACGGTATTTGTTTGTTGGCTCTGTTCACTCATTGCTTTTGCAAGTGCATCCTTCAGCGACATTGCTGGCTTTTCATCAAATGTTGGTACTGCCATTTTTTTAAGTGGAGTTTCTTGTTTTTGTTTTCTTTCTGGAAATTGATTTTGATTTTTTGTTTGAGGAGGTTTATGAAAAGCTTCTTCTATTTGACGATTTTTAAAATACACATCTTCTTCCTGAGCGTCCTCATTTTTGATCTCTTCTTTTTTTGGTTCAAAACGTTTTGGAGGAAGAGGTGTCTCATCGGTTATCTTTCGAATATTGAGTGTGCGCTCTTGTTTTTGAGCAACTCCCACACCAGCAGAACTAGTATGTGTTGTACGTTTTTGATCTGTTTGGAAACTTTTTGCTGGTGGAGTTTCGGTGTACGCTTTTTTAGTCTCAGTTTTAGGTGCAACTTCTTTATGGATAGGTTTATAAAATTCAGCAATTTCTTCTTCCGCAACGAATCTTGGTTTTGCATATGTTGTGCGTGTATATGCAATAACTGCTTGCTCATGAGAAATGGAGGGCTTTTGAATCGGCGGAAGCATGTGTGCCGAAAATGGATTAGACCCAACCCCGTCAATCATAAGACGAAGATACACCTGATATGCAGAAAGATTTACAATATCATCCATTGTAAAGTATGGTGCAAACTCTTTTTCAAAAATTTCTGCGTCCGTTGCACCGACTCTAAATACAACCATCGTTCCTATGTTCCCAAAAACAGCAGCCTTCACTTCATCTTGCATCTGCTCAATGTACTGATGTGCAACAGTAAGTGCTAAATTATACTTACGAGCTTCTGAAAGAATTGAAGCAAATGATTCATTGGCAAAGTTCTGAAACTCATCCACATAAAAATAAAAAGGTGGAAGTTTTTCAAGTTCGTACGCCCCAACATCAGCTCGTGACATTGCTGCAAGATATATTTTGGTAATCAACAGTGACCCAAGAAGATTTGCATTCCCCTCTCCAACTTTTCCTTTTGAAAGGTTTACGATGAGAATTTTTTTCTCATCCATCAGTTTACGAATATCAAATGAGGTCTTTTGCTGGCCAATAATATTTCTGATAAGAGGATTAGAAACAAATTGCCCGATCTTGTTTTGAATAGCTGGCGCCAAATCTTGCGCAGTCTTTTCAGTATAGTTCGCATACTCATTGACCCAGAAATCTTTCACCGTAGGGTCAGTAACATTTGAAACAATAAACTTTCTAAACTCTTTATCAAAAAGCATTCTGTTCACACCAAGAAGTGTTTGATTTTCATTTTCAAGAAGTGCAAGAATAATATTGTTAAGTACGTATTCCATACGTGCAGAAAACGTTCCTTTACCATCACCGTCAGTAAAGATTTTTTTAAATGCAGACATGAGACCGTTTGCAACCAGATACCGCTTATCTGGTGACACTTTCTCAAGCATATTTAGACCAATAGGATGCTCACCATCAAATGGTGCAAAATAGACAACGTCTTTTACTCGTGATTCAGGAATATAATGAAGAAGCTTTTCTGCCATTGAACCGTGAGGGTCAATAACACATACACCTTCACCATTATTGATATCTTGAATTGCTAGGTTTTCGAGAAGCGTAGACTTCCCCATACCAGTTTTCCCGATCACATAGGTGTGACGGGTTCGGTCTTTTGCTTTAATACCAAAAGGAAGTTCTTTGTTACGAAAATCAACTTTTCCGAGATACGTTACTTTCTGAGGATCTGACATAGCGTAAAGTATATCAAATAGAAGAAGTACCTGTTAGGGATTATGCGAAGATGTGCGGCACCTAACGTACGATACTTTTTATATATTCCGAAGTAGATGCTTGAATACCTTGTAGTGTAGTAGAAGAGATTTGAATCGTTGCTGTAGCATTACTATTTTCATGAGTAGTAGTTGCTGCACCTTTGACATTAACTACGAGCGGTTCTGGCGGCATAAAATCTGCAAATCCCCCATCATTGATCCAATATACAATATAGTAAGAAATTGCCAGTGCTAGAATAATAGGTCTCATGCATTCACTACGTGAGTACTAAGAGGCTTACTTTCAGTCTCTTGATGTTGCTCATTGTGAACCACTCGCTTACGAAGATCAAGCGTACTAATGAAAAGAAGAATTCCTGCAAGGATAAAAATAACGTCTTTAAAAAGCCCAGGGATAAAAATCCATGGCGAAAGAATAAGAAGCACTGCAACAGATCGTTTGATTCCAAGTGGTGACATATAAGGCCAGTTTACAGGTTTTGGAAAAGACTTTCAAGTTAAGGCTACAACCTTACTTTTTCTCTTCTATAATCACTACAAATTCCCCCCTCACCTTATCTTTGTTCGCTTTAAAATAAGCAAGAACTTCTTCTGCGCTTCCTCGTACACACTCCTCATGCATCTTAGTAAGTTCGCGAGTAATACAAACGGTTCGGTTTGACTCAAGTAATGAAGCAAGAGACTCGAGCGTCTTTTCAATTCTGTGTACTGACTCATAAAAAACCGAAGTCCTATCGGATTCTTGGATCTTTTTAAAAATTGTTTCTCTCCCCTTCTTGTGTGGTAAAAACCCATAAAATATAAAATGTGCGGATGAAATTCCAGAAAGAGAAAGCGCAGTAGTGAGAGCAGACGCTCCAGGAAGTGATACAACCTGTACGTTAGGTAATTCCTCATAAATTTTTTGTACAAGTAAAACTCCAGGGTCAGAAATAGTTGGTGTCCCAGCGTCTGAAACAAGCGCAAGTGACCTACCTTCTGAAAGAAGTGTCATAATCTTCTCAATATTTTTGATACCGGTATTAGCATAAAAAACAGTTGTTGGCGTGCTGATGTTATATGCTTTAAACAATCTCTGTGTCACCGAAGTATCTTCACATAAAACAACATCTACTTCTTTAAGAATACGAATAGCTCGAAGTGTAATATCTTCGAGGTTACCGATTGGGGTTGGGACAATATACAGAATTCCATTTTGTTCGTTCATAGAATTGATACTAGCAGATACTACGTACAAAAACAAAAGGCCGGCGCGTACGCGTCGGCCTTCATGGCAATAATCCTACAGCTTCACGCTGCAGAGATCGCTTCTTGATGTTGATCAAGAACATACCCTTCGCCATGGAAATAGACGATAGAGTGCACTGTTCTGGTTTCATCATTCTCATAGACAAGACCGTACCGTCCCCCTCCTTGAGAGGAGAGTAGGACAATCTTGCCTGTAAGCGTTTCGGTAATCCCTTCAGCCTGGACTTTTTTGCCATCGGAAGAAACTGCACAATGTGACTTTGGGTCCACACGCACAGAACTCCCTGAGACATGCCCAGCGATTATGGTAAGTATTTTGATCCCCATGTGATTAAAGAACTCCTCTTATAGTTTGTCTTGTACCATGTCTCCATGACGCAATGACTAGAAAATAAAACCGCGCAGCGACCTGCTGCGTGACTTTTTTATAATAACACGAAAGCTTGTATTATGCAATATAGTTACCCCTCAACATAGTTCACTTCCCGTTCTAGAATCTGCCCTGTTTTTTCTCTAATTATTCGAGTAATTTCATCTGAAAATGCGAGTAGTTCCTCTGCTTGTGCATTGCCATAATTTACGAGTACAAGAGGCTGATTTGGCCATGTACCTATATCCCCCACTCTTTTACCTTTAGCTTCTGCCACATGCTCTATAAGCCACGCTGCAGGGATTTTAAAGCCCCCCTGCACCTCAATAAGCGGGGTTTCTGGATGGGTAGTGCGCAAGGCTTCGCCTTGCGCACCTGTGACCACAGGATTCTTAAAAAACGACCCTGTATTTGGGTATGTGCGATAATCTGGTAATTTGCTTTTTCTGGTGGCAATAACAAGCTCACGAATATCTTCTACGGAAAGATTTTCTTTTTCTTTAAGTGTATCGAGTGGTTTATATTCGAGTACTGGTTTTGGAATATATGCAAGCGCAAGTGTTACCGAAACAATAATGTAGCGCCCTTTTTCTTGTTTAAACAATGAATCTCTATACCCAAAGTTACAAGCATCTTTTGATATTTCTACAACATTAAAAGTTGTCGTGTCGACAGCTTGTAGAGAAACAAGTGTATCGGCAAGTTCTGCGCCATATGCTCCAATATTTTGGATAGGTGCAGCGCCAACTGTTCCTGGAATATAAGAAAGGTTCTCTATGCCCCACAACTGTTTCTTAACGGAGAGTTGCACAATATCATCCCACACTTCTCCTGCATAGGCAGTTAGCAGAACTGTTTCTTCTTTTTCTTCATATGAAACACCTCGTATCCCCATTTGTATACAAAGAATATTTTCCATACGTTCTCCAAAAAAAGTGTTTGTCCCAAGACCCACAACATGTACTCGTAGTTTTTCTTGTTTTGCATACATCAAAACTTCTATAAGCTCTTTAAGAGTGCTAACACTTACCATCTTCCCTTCCCCTCCTATACGAATTGCAGAATAATTTTTAAGCGAAACAGTACGAATTTCCATATTACCTAAGAATAGCAAAATGAAGAAGTGAAGTACATCAAGGATAGTCAACAACCAGTTGCGTACAATATACCTTGTCTGCGACTACGTAATACTTTATATATAGTTTATACTCAAGATATATTAAATTAAATAGTGCAATAACAATATGCCCGAAAAGTATCATACATATATAAGAAAAGGATGGATTGTTCTTCTTGCGTTTATTATAGGAGCACCTCTTCTTTCTTGGAGTTATCATGCTCCTTTTAAAGAAGCCTTTTCTTCAAGCTTTTTTGCTTTTAAGCTGTTAGGGCAATTGACTGGCATTGTTGGGGTACAGCTATTTGCATTTTCACTTATTCTCTCTGGTCGTTTACATAGTATAGAAAAACTCTTTGGAGGACTCGACAAACTCTATGTAATACACCACCGTGTTGGAGTTATTGCTTTTTCGTTCTTAGCCGCACATCCAATCATACTTGCATTTCAATACATTTCAAGTTCAATTGAAGATGTAGCTAACTTCCTTTCGCCTTTTAGTGCAACTGGTCCTGTGCTTTTTGGAATGGCTTCAATTCTCCTTATGCTTATTCTTATCGGGCTTACTTTTTATGGTGTTATGTTTAACTACCCAAAACTTAAACTTGCTCATCGATTTTTAGGTGGCGCATTTTTCCTTGGCTTTCTTCATGTTTTGTTTATTCCAAGCTCACTCAATAGCGATATCATACTCAAAACATTTCTTGTTACAACATCAGCATTAGGCCTTACTATTTTTTGCTACAGAACACTCCTTGGGTCATGGCTTGTTCCTCGTCTTAGATATACAATTTCTAAGATTAATAATCTTGCTGGCGGTGTTACTGAAATTACACTTACTGCAAGTAGTACAAAGATGCAGCATCTTCCTGGACAGTTTGGGATGCTTGCCTTTACTCACTCCCCGACCGTTCCCAATGAAGAACATCCTTTCACTATCAGTTCACCTGGAAATACAGACGAGCTACGTTTTTCTATAAAAGGTCTTGGCGACTATACAAAACTACTTCCCAACTTACTTCTTGGAGACACAGCTTTAGTTGAAGGTCCTTTTGGAGAATTTTCTTATGTCTACGGAAAAGAAAAGCAGACATGGGTTGCTGGTGGTATTGGCATAACCCCTTTTGTGAGTATGGCAGAACACATGCTTACACTCGACACACTCCCTTACACAATTGATCTTTTCTATTCTGTGCGCACAGAAGCTGACGGAACATACAAAGAACTCTTTGCAGCACTTGCAGCAAAACACCCTTCATTTGTTTTTCACTTCATGCCTAGCGATACAAAGGGTTACATTACGGGAGAATTACTTCTTCATGAAACCAGAGATTTACACCTAAGTGATATTTTTGTATGTGGACCTCCTCCGCTTATGGCCGCACTCAACAGTCAACTACTAGAAATTAATGTGCTTAAAAAATCTATCCGTATGGAGCGTTTTGCGTTATTAAAATAATATGACAATGAAAATTTTTTTTACCATAAGTGTTTCTATCTTTACACTTTTACTTACTTTTATTTTTATTACAGGGTCTATAAGCAAGCACAATAGACTCTCAAAAGAAGTACGGCAAAAAGAAGAACAGCTTATCGCAATGAAGATGACTCTAGATGCTGCACATACTCAAATAGAACAATTACAACAAGAAAATGAAAGTTTGAAAGGAAATACTGCCGAAGAAGATTCTGAGGAAGAAAATACTTCTAAGACACCTACATCTCCACCCATACCAAAAACTCCTACTCCTTCAAAAACAACTCTTACAAAAACACTAGTAGCACAGCACTCCTCACCATCTGATTGTTGGATTATTGTTGCTGATAAAGTATATTCGGTTGCTGGATATATTTCTATGCATCCTGGGGGACGTACAGCTATTACAAGTCAATGTGGAAAAGACGCGACTAATGCATTTACTTCTCGTGGTGGAACAGGTAAACATTCTTCATCTGCTTGGTCATTACTTAATACATTTCTTGTGGGGACTCTTGGGGATACTCTGTAAGAGATGCTTCAGTTTTAACAGGAACATAATATATATTCTTGATCACGCACAGGCACATTTCTGTTCGCGAACCAAGATTTGGTCACCTCGTCTCGTTGTATGAATACATACAACAGGAGACTCCTCGACCCCTATTCGAACCTTGTCAAAAGCCAAGCAGTTGGCTTTCTGTTCGCGCACAGCAATACAAAAGCACCTCAATTGAGGTGCTTTTGTATTCCTGTGCGCGAACCAAGATTCGAACTTGGGACCGCTCGAGTATCAGTCGAGTGCTCTACCAGCTGAGCTATTCGCGCATTTGTTATATTTTTAACCTACTAACCGTGCGCACGTTTGAACAATCTACCAGCTTGCATCCTTTGCTTACTAGCTCCGGACATCTTCGTGGCCGAGCCACTCAAGCTATTCACGCATTCGATTTTAATCCGTTAAAATCGCGTCAAAACGAGCACATTTCGACGTAAATATATTTTATGGTCGAAAACTTTTAACGTACGTATTTACTAAACACGTAGCTAGAATACTACCATAAAATCAACAATAAGAAAAGCTAGGAGCGTCAGCCCCTAGCCTGGTACCCACACCCCCTTCAGGGAATCTTGGGCATGAAATGCGGACCCCACCATGGCGAGGTCAGTGCAGCAAAGACGAGCATCGCAATGATCGCAAGGAGTAATTTGTCCTCCTTCCAACTCGGATCGAACTTCTGTTCGACCGAAATGTTCTCTCCGGTTGCTTCTTCGGTCTGGCGCAAAACGTATTCACGCAAACGATTGGGCTCGGATTGAGTTGCCATTGTCTTGAGCGCAAAATGCGCGTAGTTGGAACTATATTATTATATCATAATAATATTAAAAGTCAATGATTGCAAAGTCCCTTATTTTACTGTAGAAATAAGATCTTGGTTCATTTGTTAAAAAATCTGTTCTAAAAAGGATGCGCTCATGGCACAAAAACCAAAAAAAACCACCACCCTTTCACCTGCTCGTAAAATGGTCCTAAGGCAGGAAGAATGGTTCGTCGAATACCACAATACAGACACAAGAAATGCGATTGCTCAAGGTCTAGGACTTGTAGATAGTGCCGGTGAAGAAATATTCTACGACGGAAATACCCACCATGGATTTCAGGTTTCCTTTGATCAAGTTCTCTTCCTTGTACGAAATCGTCCAAACGGAGTCTTCAAGTTCACCGCCTACCATAGACCAAAAGGCACAAAGACTTGGGCAATTTGGCGAGAACATCAAAAGACTGGAGGAGAGCACATCAAAGCAATCCTCCGAAAGGGAATAATAACCAAAGGAGCAATCTAGGTCATTTCTGAGGACAGCAAAAGTCGGACGCATTATGTGTCTGGCTTTTTTTATTTGCATACACAATACAAAAAATACCCATTGAGGGCTTTTGTATTTTCGCTTGATCTGCATATACTTAGCAACATTCTGCGAATCCTGTATTCAGGACTATTACATTACACAAACTGTGATTTTATAATCTTTCTTTTGTCACACTCTAGCTCTTGCGAGACTTTTGCATACGTTTCGCTGTAGCGCGAACAGTGTTAAAGGATCACTGTTAAGTCCTTATCTAAAACTTAAATAACCGACAAGAATCATACACCCTATTAAATAGGTATGTTGATCGATTTCACATTGAATTAATCCACGACCAGCTTCCGCTAGCCGTGCCTTGTTACG
>CAZJDZ010000010.1:0-33066 GCA_964544935.1 uncultured Candidatus Saccharibacteria bacterium
TAAGACCTCCGGGACCAAGGGCAGAAAGAGTACGAAGGTGCTCAACTTCCGCAAGCAAGTTTTCTTGGTTCATGAACTGTGAAAGCTGGTTTGTGGTGAAGAATTCTTTGATACGAGCCTGAAGTGGACGCTGGTTGATGATAGCAATTGGAAGTGTTGTATCAGTATCGATAACAGACATTTTATCCTGAATGTTACGCTTCATCTGCATCATACCTGTACGAATCTTCTGTGCCATCATTTCACCCACGTAACGTACACGACGTGATCCGAGGTGGTCGATATCGTCTTCTACCGCGTTAGGATTGTTGTTGAGTTCGATGATATGAATCACGATTTCAACAAGGTCTTCCTTTGTTAGTGTGCGAACTTGAGATTCTTTATCTTTTGGATCAATAGACTTACCAAAGCGCTTGTTGAATCGAAAACGCCCAACAGGAGAAAGGTCATAGCGCTCAGGAGAGATGATTGAGTCAATATATTCCTTTGCGTTCTCAGGAGTAGCGAGATCACCATCACGGAGACGCTTGTACACTTCAATATATGCATCATGAAGCGTCTTAACTTCGTCACGTTCTACGAGAGTTGCCATAAGAGGTCCGGCAATTTCATGATGAGCAAATGCTTTTTTGATCTGATCATCACTTGAGAATCCAAAGATTCTAAGAAGTGCAATAGCTGAGAACTTACGCTTCTTATCCACACGAACATATACACCGCCGTCTGGTTCTGTGCCAAGCTCAATCCAAACACCACGTGAAGGAATGATTTTTGCACCGAAGTAGCGCTTTCCTTTTGTTTCTTCAGAATCGAAGAAAACACCGAATGATCGGGCAAGCTGAGGAACAACTACACGCTCAACACCGTTGATGATGAATGTTCCGTGCACGGTCATGAGAGGAAAATCTGCCATGAAGATTTCCTGCTCTTTAACAGTATTCAAAATTTTATTACTGAGCTTTACACGAGCGCGAAGTGGAGCTTCGTAGGTAAGCTTGTTTTCTTTTGCATACACTTCATCATACTTTGCTGGTGAAAGTTCAAATGAAATGAATTCAAGGTCAAACTTCTTCTCAGAGTAGTCACGAAGTGGTGAGAACTCGCGGAAGATTTCAACGATACCTTTTTCGGTAAGGTCTTTGTATGAAAGGATCTGGTTTTCGACGAGGTTAGGGAGTTTAGTAAGTGGTTTACGATACTTCGCAAAAGTTTTTTGCGGACGCACATTTGAATTTGTTTTTGGCATAATGACAAATGTCGCCAAAACAGGCCTCTTACCTATTTTGGCTTTTCTTATTAAATTTAAACCTTAATAAAGGATGCAGAAACTGTTCTAAATGCTCTCTTTATTGCCTCGCTCAGTACTCAATCAGTGGTCAATAGTGGATGGATTATATCACAAACACTGTTAATAGTCTATAGCCAATAATAAGTAGTGTGGATAGGTTAAAAAAGACCTTGAAATGAGTAGTTTAGAAATTTTAGAACATAAAGACAATAAGACTTTATAACATGGAAATAGTCAGCCAAAAGGCATTAACAAATCTTTTTGCTTTTGCTAGTATACAAGAGAGCTTCTCATGGAGGAGTACCCACAGGAGGTTACCGTGCTCAAACAAGGAGACTGGCACGACTGGTGGCCAATAATTTACCAGAAAGTTAAGCTGCATAAGGAGAACCCGCAGGCCCATCCTTTACACCATAATTTCTGGGGCTATACAAGACTGTTTGGACAACACCCCAATAATCCATTCCCTGAACGTATTTTGAATGCAGGGCCGAACCCTCGACTAAGAGATATCGAATACGCTGTAGGATTTACTAATGCTAATCTTACCTCTTGGTTACGAAGACGTGTTTGCTACATTCAGGGAATCAAACCAGATCTACACTAAATAAATATCTTCTGCCAAGCAAGGCCGCCCTCGCTTGGCGGTCTTTGTTTTTATACTCATACGTTTCTATCACATAACACTTACTCACTATCCCCTAGCCCCAAGCAACTGACCACTATATACTTAGCTATATGAATATCCTCATTGTCACTGCCCACCCCTCATCTACAGGTCTCACTCATGCAATTGCAGAAACCTATGCGGAGACCAAGCGAGCACAAGGGCACGTTGTTGAGATTGTCGACCTCTATGCAAAAGAATATGCCGTTGAACTACTTAAGTATGAAAATATTAGAGAATTTAAACCAAGTACTGTTCAGAAAAAATTCCAAGCACAACTAGTAAATGCTCATGAGATAGTTGTCGTACACCCTATCTGGTGGGGAACTCCACCTTCTATTATGAAAAGTTGGACAGAACTCGCTTTCTGGCCTGGTGTTACGTACAAATATACTGGCCCAGGTAAATGGATTAAATTACTTGAAGGGAAAAGTGCCAAAGTGTTTGCAACAGCTGGTGGTCCATCATGGGTATATTTCTTCCCTTTTATGCCACTTAAGTCTTTCTGGAACTATAATCTTTTTGGTTTCTGTGGAGTAGATGTCGTTGATATGAAGATATGTGGAAATTTAAATATTCTCATGGATGAAAAGCGTACAAAGCATATTGAAAAGTTTTTGAAGAAAATTAAGAAAGGGTAAAAAATATCAGACCGTCCGCTGACAGATAATAGACAATATAAAATACAAGAAACGCGATGACCGAAGGTCATCGCGTTTTCACAAGTGCACCACAGTTCCATCGCAGAGCCTGTGATCAATTGGGTACCCAAGAAATGTTTGTTCATCAAAGTATGGATGATAATGATACTCACACCCACAAAAAGAACAAATGACCCCACCTGATGATCGCCTGCACTCCGGATCATCATCTTGATGCATTTGCAAGAACAGTCTCATCCTCGCTTCTTGATGAAGAATTCTATTTTCCCAGATTTCACGAGGTGTTATCTTGGCCATGCAAAAGACCTTCCTGTATAGGTAGACTTTTTGGAAATCGCACCGGAGCGATCATTTCCACCTTTTTTATGAAGTTCTTTCACAAGAGCAATTGCTTGCCTTCTTGTCATTGCGTTAAGGAGGAATGCAAGCTTGTCTGCCTGACTCTTTGACCGAAACAAGCCAGTTACTTCTCTTGAAAGCTTCTTTGGTTTGAGTTCCCATATGACATGAAAGAAACCGTCTCGAGGGTCATCTTGTGAAACAATTGCGCCACAAGGAAGCCTCTTCGTTGAAAAAATCATAGTTCCTTTTACTGGGACATATCTTCTGACCTTCACATTAGCCATGGATTTCTCCTTAAAAACTAGCTGGAACATTCCACCACAATACAACCATATTTAGAACTTACACGCAAATACAAAAGCATGACGCCGTAGGCGTCATGCTTTTGTATTTTAAGCTACCAGCTACAGGCTAACAGCTAAAGGCTGTATTATGCTTTCAACCCCCTTCCTGTCTTAAAAAGATAGAGCACCCATGAAAACATAAACGTAATACACCCGAGAAGCACTAGAATAGAAGTCGAAAAAGCAATATCAGAAAAACCAAGAATACTGTATCTAAATGCACTCACCATATAAAGCACAGGATTAAAGTGTGATATCACTTGCCACACATGTGGAAGCAGGCTAAGTGAGTAAAACACTCCTCCTAGATATGTGAGTGGCGTGATCACAAATGTAGGGATAATGTTGATTCCATCAAACCCTTTTGCATAAATTGCATTCACAAGCCCAGCAAGCGCAAAGAGTACCGCAGTAGTAGAAGCTATGATGAGTGCCAGAAAAGGATGCTTCACAGGAATGAATTCAAACATGTACGCTGAAGCAAACACAAGCCCCCCAATAACAAGACCCCGCAAGAGCGCTCCCGTAACATACCCAAGCACAACAGTCCATGCAGGCATCGGAGAGACCAGAATCTCTTCAATTGTCTTCATAAACTTAAGCTGGAAAAATGAAAAAGCTATATTTTGAAATGATCCATTCAAAATAGCCATCATTACAAGCCCTGGCACAATAAATGCCATGTACGAAACATCACCAATTGACTCTATCTGAGAACCAATAAAAGTTCCAAAGATAAGAAAGTAGAGCACGGTTGTAATAACTGATGGCAGAAATGTTTGTGGCCAGATACGTAAAAATCTGGTGACTTCTTTTCTGACAATAGTCATATATGCAATGAAGAGTTGTTGTGAGTTCATGGGATTATGCTGTTTTTGTTGCTTCTAAATATACTTCTTCAAGAGTACGCGCACCTATCACTTCTTCTTTAGTACCTCTCACTTTAATCTGACCTCCGTGAATAATAGAAATATGTTTAGAAAGCTTTTCTGCTTCCTCTAAATAGTGTGTTGTAAGAATAATCGTCACCCCACTTTCATTTAATTCACGCAAAAAAGTATACATCTCAAGACGGAGCTCAAGATCAACTCCTGCAGTTGGCTCATCCAAAAAAAGAAGTTTTGGTTTATGAACGAGCGCTCGTGCAATCATAAGACGCCTCTTCATACCACCAGAAAGAGTCATTGATTTTACTTTTCGCTTTTCTAAAAGACCAAGTTTTTTGAGAAGAGAATCAATTGTTGGAGCTACTTCTTTTCGAGAAATTCCATAATATCCTGCTTGAGTAAACAAAATATCTTCTACAGTTTCAAAAATACTGAAGTTAAACTCTTGCGGAACAAGCCCCACATGAAGTTTTGCTGTGTCTCCATCAGTATCAATACTGTACCCAAGCACAGTCACTTCACCTTCTGTTTTTGTAACAAGCCCGCAAGTTATCCCAATGAGTGTCGACTTCCCTGCTCCATTTGGGCCTAGGAGTGCAAAGAAATCACCTTCATCAATTGTAAGATCAACATGCTCAAGAGCAACTTTGCCTCCATCATATATTTTTTTCAATCCTTTAATAGCAAGCGCATGCTTCATACAAAATTATGCTAAATCTCTTAACTCTATACTTCCTCCCATATAGTCAGCTTTTCCAATTGATAATCCATAATGACGAAGAATCGAATATGCAGTTACATAATGAAAATAAAAATTAGCTTGTGCATATTCTTCCAAAAAATACTTTGCAGTCAAACCTTTGCCTGGCATCCAAGCAAGTGGAACAAGACGAGTCTCAAGATCGTCTTGTACTGATTCCAGAGTTACTTCTCCTAAGTACGCAAGAACTTTATCAATTCTTGCTTGTAAATCATCAATAGTTTTTTCGTTATCTTCGTACACTGGCTGATCAACTCCGCGAATAACTGCAGATGAATTGCGAGCATAGTTACAAGCAGAACGCACCTGCCCTGCAAGTGGGAATTGATCGAGACTAAGTCGCGCATTAAGCATTGTTTCATCACTAATCTTGTGTTCAGCTTGATATGCTTTTGCTTTTTCTAGGATTGCTCGAAGACTAGTAAGATGCTTACTGTAAGAGGCAATTGTTGTTATATACATACTATAATTATATTTATTTTATTTTTTATAAGGAAACTAATACTTCCACGCTGCTATATAATCTCGTATTGCTTTAATCTCTGTTGACTGAGTATCAATGATATTTTTTGCCAATGTTTTTATTTCTGGATGAATTGAAGGGACAAGGAGTACTTGTTGTGCCATAATCACAGCCGCTTCATGGTGAGCTTTCATGTTATAGAGAAACTGTTTTTCTGAAGTAATTCTACCCATCATGTACGGATTAACTGTTACAGTTCTCACTGTCTGAGTATTTGATACTACAGGAGTTCCAGAAGATATCATATTCATTTCATGATTATCACTTATTGTAGTAATGGTCCCAGGTGTTGCAATAAGTGAAAAAGAAATATAACCAAGAATAATACCTGCTACAAGTCCAATTACAAGACTCATGCCTTGCATATTCTTAACTGTGTCAATAATTTGTTTTTTCATAATACTATCAGTATAGCATGCAAAAGCGGCGCCTACGGCGCCGCTTTTTCTTCCTACAATCTACCCTTTAAGGTATGTAAGCATTGTATCTGCATCTGAAACAAGGAAAGGATCTGCTCCGAAGTTGTCTGATTTTCCTTCTTCAATGAACATTTTCTTGATAACTCCATCAACGACATGCATAGAGTATCGCCATGAACGATCACCGAAACCAAGGTTATTCTTCTTAACAAGCATACCCATCTCACGAGTAAAGTCTCCATTTCCATCTGGTAGCATGAATACTTTTTCAAGACCAAGATTCTTCTTCCATTGGTACATAACAAATGCATCGTTCACTGAAAGACAGATTACTTCGTCTACTCCGAGTGCTTTCATTGCATCATAATGCTTCTCATATCCAGGAGCATGAGTTGATGAACATGTAGGAGTGAACGCTCCAGGGAGTGAGAACACAACGACACTCTTTCCTTTAAAAATATCATCAGTAGTAAGGTCCTGCCAACGGAATGGATTTTCTCCTCCGATTGTCTCATCGCGAACACGAGTCTTAAACGTAACCTGTGGCACATTGTTTCCTTCTGTCATAAATGTATATTGATTTATTTAATAATTCGCTAGTAGTTAACTGCTGAAATACAAAACACAGAATACTGTCGCAACTGAATCTCTGTATTACTTTTACTATAACGTATCAGAAGTGAAGATGCAAAAAAGCGCGACTGAAAGTCGCGCTTTTTTGCATTAAGCTAACAGCTAAAGGCTGCAAGCTAACAACTGTCCCTTAGTATCGTCCTCGTGATTCACGAGCCTTTGGCACGAACGTAAGAGCATGTCCTAGCTTCTTAGCACGGCCAGTACGACCAATACGGTGAATATATGTCTCGTAGTTATTCGGAATATCATAGTTAATCACAAGAGAGATATCAGAGATATCAAGTCCACGTGCCGCAACATCAGTTGCAATCACAACTTGTACCTTGCCACTCTCAAGTGCCTTCACGGCGCGCTCACGTTCACGGTTATGCATATCACCATGAAGTGCAAGTGCTTTAAATCCACGCTTATTAAGTTCTTCTGCAAGACCGTCCACATGACGCTTCATCTCACGGAAAATAAGAACTTTGTTGTACTCAGGTTTTAAGAGAATCTCATGAAGAGCTTCTACTTTTTCTGCATCAGTATTTACACGAATAACATCCTGCATAACAGATGATGCTGTGTCGCGAGTCTTTACAGAAACAGTTACTGGGTCAACGAGGAAGTCAGTACAGAGTCTCTTAATCTCTGGAGAAAATGTCGCAGAGAAGAAAAGTCCTTGCTTTGATTCTGGCATAGCCCCCAAGATAGAACGCATATCATCAATGAATCCCATATCAAGCATACGGTCAGCTTCATCGAGGACAATACTGTCAAAGTACGCCATCTTAATCTTGCCACGCTCAATAAGATCCTTCACACGTCCTGGTGTACCGATAACAGCATTCACACCAAGTTCAAGTTCCTTAATCTGACGCATAATAGGTGCTCCACCTACACATGATACCGAGAAGAGCTTCATACCACGAGTAAACGCGATAAACTCTGCTTCTACTTGCTGTGCAAGTTCACGTGTTGGACAGAGAACCATCATTTTATGATCTTTGTCGGCAACAAGTTTGTTGATAAGTGGAATAAGAAACGCAGCTGTTTTACCAGTTCCCGTTGAAGCGATACCGATAACATCTTTACCAGAAAGAGTAACTGGAATTGACTGATCCTGAATAGGAGATGGAGTAACGAGCCCTTTTGCAGTTAGGTTAGCAGAAAGCTGCGGTGCGATACCGAAGTCGGTAAAGACATGCTTTGCTTCGTAGTGGTCTACTTCTGTAACACCAGCTTCTTTGTTAATAAAAAGTTTTTCATCAATATAGTCCTTCTTGAAACTACGCTTTGCATTAAAAGGACGAGGAGCAGATGATCCTCCGCGAGAAAATCCACCGCGAGAACCACTACGTGATGAATAGCCTCCACGTGAACCTCCGTCGCGTGATGAATAGCCTCCTTCACGAGGTGTTGATGAGTAAGAACGAGATCCAGAACGTGGTGAAGACGATCGAGAACGAGAATCAGAACGTGAGTCCGTAGACCCACCAGTTGTAATGGTATACATATGTTGTATTTGGAGAACTCACACAATCAATAAGACAGGAAGAGTTCTATTTAGGTTAATATTGATTATTTGCGCTGCCGATTCTTTGGTAAGAATACTCGTCTGTACTAGGGGTACAGAAATATGGTTAGCCACAACGCGTCAAATCAGTTAAACCTAAACCTTTGCCTGACTACACATGGATATCCATAAGGAAATAATATATCTATTCTAGCAGACTTGGTGCTAAAAGTCAAGGTTTGATAAGAAAATAGAGTGATTCGATACGACAAATATTTCGTAAAAGACCTTTCAAAAGCTTCTTTTTTAAACTTTTCCTTCTAAAAGTTGTGTCATTTCTTTGCTAAGAAATGCACTCTGTCTCGCCTACACGGCTCCGACACGCTTTTAGAAGAAAAAGTTTTTGAATGTATTTGGTGCAAATTAATTTTTTAAGAACCCAAGTTCGTATACCTGAGGCTGAAGTTTATCTGTTAATGCCTTATAAGCTTCCTCAAAAGGCTTAAAATTAATATGATAAAAATCCCCACTTTCATTTCGTTTCTTAAGTGCATTACGTATCTGATACCAGCCAACATCTGCTCGGTTAAGCTTAAGCTCATCACGAACATCTCGAGTATCTACTTCTTTATAGTACGCTTGCCACAAACTTTTCCCTTCTTCAAGAACTTTTTTTGCTTCATCTGAAAATACTTTATCACTCATATACTTCACCATGAAATCTGACTCAAAACGTTCAGGTGCCCCAACTTCTTCTTCGGTAAATGGTATAAAATGATTCACAATTGACCACTTCTTATTGTTCCACTCTAGATCATTAGCACTTGCAGTAAGGTTGCTGCCATTAAATAACATCCATACGAGACAATCATTTTTGAATTCATTAGTAAGTGGTGCAGTTGGTTGCAGGAACTGATCACGATCATTTATCCAGGTTGGCTTAATTAGGCGACGGACAGAAAATATAGTTGCAATTTCCAAGAGATTATTTTTACTAACATAAAACCCATGTCCATCTCCCCATGTTGAAGAAACAATAACCGTTTGAAGAACATTTTGCATATCATTTGCTTTACACCACATATAAGCAATTGTATCTTCGGACCAATTTGATAAAATTGTTTTATTTGTTGCTACTGTTACTGCCCCTTTCAGAGGAATGACTTTGTCTTTATTTGATTTCTGTCTATCTAACCAAATATTTAAAAAACAATCATTTGGTAGATTATAAAACACCTTTTCTCCTATTGGATGGGCATCTTTATCTAATACTTCTGTTTTCACTTGTGTGATTAAAGTTTTACTCTTTGCATATTGATCAAGTTTCCAAATAAGGAACCCTATTGGGAAGCTGCCATTTAAACCGTCAAAAGCTTTACTGTGCACAATAAAGCCATCTTTGTACTCTGCATTCCATACTTCACGAAACTTTTCAAAATTAGGGGCGTTAACATATTTAAGTTTGCTAAACATAGCAAGTACTGCTGTAGGCATCTCCTGTGCAATACGAGCTACAAACTGTGTAAATAGTTCATTCGTTGCTTTTCCATAACCTTCCATCATATTATCTGCAACTTTTGTTTTTGCCACATCACCTTTTCCGACTTTACCTAATGTGCTACCAGCTTCCGCGTACGGTGGGTTTATCAATACTAAAATCTTTTTACCATCAGCTATTGCTTTTCGTAACCCCTCTGGAATCTTATTTGTAAGAGAATAATCAATCTTCCCTTCATCAGTTATATCATCATTAAGATAGTCGTACTGGAAACGTGTTGCTGAGACACATGTCTTGGTTGCCTTCATCACATCAACATCTGCTTGATCGAGAGTACTCATGTAGATATTACGTGGGTTACTGTGCTTAACTTCTAGGTTACCAACACCACAACACATGTCCCAGACAATGTAGTCCTTCTGCCAATTATTCCCTAGCGTCTCGGTTAACTTGTCATATGCCTTATCCACCACATGAAGCGGTGTATAGTATGCCCCTTTAAATGAACGCTCATCGACAGGGATGAGACTATCTCGTCGTTCAAGAAGATAGTCACGATACTCTGCTTTTGGTGGCTTATGATATATTGCCCAGAACTGTCTGTATCCTTCTTTATTCCCAAGCTCATAAAGTTTGCCTTCAAGACTAAAGACTGGCTCATTGTTCTTGTAGAGTAACTGGGCCGGAAGGTTAACATGAGTAGACACTGTGCCATCATTCATGATATCTGCGAAAAAAAGAAGAGCATACTTTTCTTCGGCTACGTCTCGTACCTCTTTACCTATCATCTGTACCCATTTGTCAAAAACTTGTTTTAGATTATCTGGAGTTATCTGTGTACGAATAATGTCGCCTTTCTTTATCGCGTTCTTTATTGTTTCTATGAATTCTTCTTCATGTGTAGCGATTTTAAAAGAAACGAAATATACACCGATATGTGCAGACACCACCGCCAAAGCCTCTTCGGTATAGTTACTCGCTGACTTACCCCATTTAATAATCTTCTTTTCAAGGAGAGGAAGAACGTCGGATGTCTTCATGACTGCTGCTTTTTCTTTATCAATAACACAAAGAAATGGAGGGATATGTTCACCTCTATCAAGCGCCATCTGCACATAGTGCAACAACTGGGTAAACATTTGATAGGTAGTAGTGTTGGTCTTGTCCTTTGCTTCGAACCAAATTTCTTCTGTTTGAATGTCTATGAGATTCTTTTGGTAGCTTTTTAAACCGAGAGCTTGTATGTACGCATCCTTTATATCTTCCTCACTTGTTGCTTGTTGTAGTTTTTGATAGAGAGTCATGTGTTATTGGAGACGCTAAATATAACTATAATATCATGCTTACCCTTACTTCCTAAGCACTATCGCACAGTCGTGGTTGTAGGGATCTTTGAGGAAATGGTAGTTGGTGAAGCCGTTCTCTAATGCAAGCTTCTCGATTGTTTCGCGCTGAGTAATATCAAATTCAAGATATAGTACCCCATCATCTTTGAGAAATTCTTTTGCTCGACTAAGTACCTGCTTGTGGTAATAGTACCCATCTTCTTTATCAAAAAAAGAAAGTGATTCTTCTGCAGAAAGCTCTCGCATCACCTCATCTTTCATCTGTGGTGGTACGTATGGTGGCACAGCGAAGATATAGTCATAGGTGCTCACAGCACCTTCTGGTCCATTACCCCATGTGTCCCCTGTTAAGATTCTAGTACGAGTCTTCTTAATATTATTTTTAACGACCGATATCTCAATTTGTTCTTTGAGCTTAGGATCAAACTCAATCATATCAACAGTTGTTTCTTGAAAGTTTTTTAGAAGTGCAAGACCGATATTTCCAGATCCCGAAAAAAGATCAAGACATCTAAGTACATACTTACTCTTAGCACTGTTCATCTCAGCAATCGCCTGCTTCATCCAAAATTCAGTCTCAGGACGCGGAATCATAGGTCGAAGTGACAGGTCTACCTTTGCACCACAAAAAGGCACTTCTCCAAGAAGATATTCATATGCTTCCCCATCTGTAATTTTTTTCACATCTTCCAAGAACTCGGGAGTTTCTCTCCCTTTGTACTTCTTGATACGAAGCTCAGCTACTTTATCTTCAAAACGCATAGTACGTAGATACTACCACATATGTATGCCTAAAAGATATGTAAGAAATTAGTTAGCTTCTTTTTTTGTAAGAGAAAGAAGGAGTGTTGAAGATTTTGGGACCGTTACCACAAGAGGGCAAAATTGTGTAACTTTAAGTAGACTTGTACTTGTAAGTGTATCCATACTTGTATTTTTTGTTGCATCCCCACCTGCGGATTCAGTCGCTGTTACTCTCCAAAATGTTGGCATATCAGCAGGAAGTGTCACCACATATTTATTTGTCCCTTCACTTGTGTTAGCAAATGTAAGCGATGCGGCGTTCATATCAGTTGCTGACAAGAGGCTCACAGATTGCTTGGTTACAATATCAGGTGAAATATTTGTATAGAGTGGTTTATAGGTTGCACGTTTAAGAAATGCTGCTTTGTAGAAATTTCGTAACGTGTTATACATATCTGTCTTTACTGTAGTACTTGCATTTTTTATTACCAGTCCATGACGTGAGCTTTGATCATTCTGTGTAAAAGTCCACGCAAGCACTGATTGCACCCCTTCCCCTAGGTACGAAGTAAGGTTCCTGTATAAGACAGCATTCTGATAGTGGCAGAAATTAACAACTGGAGCAAACGTTGAGCTTGCATAGTTTGTATCTGTTACGCAACTCGGATATGAATAAAAGTTAAATTTTACATCATCACTCTTTGCAACTTTACAGAAATTTGCTGTCGTATTCTTTGCACAGGATGATGTCGGATATGTTCCAGAACGATTGTTTCGATCAACCTTACAATATGAGTCACAGAAATTTGTATAACTCTGTGCTTGTGGAGACTCTTCAACCGATGCTGCACTTTCTGTAAGAATGACATCTGGTTTTGTTCCAGTTGCATACCTGTCACGAGTAATAAGGAAATTTCGTAGTGAATCTATCGGCTGAAGAGCAAATTTTTCGTCATACATATGAGACGAAAGTATCGCTTTGTCTTTTGATACAGTTGCAAAAAAGTTGCGAATAGTCACCTCATCTGGAAAATATTGACTATGATCAGTTCCGACAGAAAACTTAAATGCAGAACCAAGTCCAGGAGCTACGACTGTAAGAGAACGTAACTGATTGAGTGCTGCAATTTCAGCTGCGTCCTTTGTTTGAGTGAGTCGATACTCAATTAACTGATTGAGGTATGTTTTAAAGGCTGTTTCTATAACTGGGTACTCTGCTGAACTAATTCGTATCCCCCAACCACCCTCTGGTTCATTAAATAGTTCAATATACTTTGGAACTATTCCATATCGCGCCTGATATACAACCTTTGCAGCCTTAAACAATGCAAAATCATTTCCTTTCCCTGGCGTTAAATAGGCACAATCAGCTAGTGCCTGTTTATTACATGCAGTCACAAAATCATAAGGCACTTCAAACATAACCTCAAGCCAGTCAATCTTCTTTGCAACAAGTTGTGCATAAAAATCTTTTGCTGCCATTGACCCCGAAAGGTATTTATCTTGTATAGATCCTGTCGATCGATAGACGCCGTTAGTACTAGTGAAGTACTGTTGTGTATCGTTTTGTGAAAGAAAATCAAGTGCTTTAGTAGGAGAAGAACTCGTTATGTATGATGAGAGCGAGAATGTATTATATGTATACATATCACACGTAACCTTGTCTGCTTTGTAGCGGGTACAAGACTTTGTGTAAGACTGTGTTTTGTTAAATGGTAAGTTAATTGCAGACCTGACAATTGCTGTAGGAAAATTTCCATCATCAGCAGTCTTTACAGTATCAAGATTTGAAAAAAAACTTACATCTCCTGGATATGCAAGGTTAACCCCTGCACCATATGTATTCACAGGATTCTTCACAGGAAATGCTACAGCAATTGCAGTTGTTGTAGAGACTCCTGCAGTACAGGAACTTTCTACTACGACACCGTTTGGTAGAGTGATAGCTGGCTGCTGTTTTAGCATTTCATTAGAAAACTCATCTGTTTTCTTATCTACTACCGGTTTTGCACTTGATGATATACCTATCTTCTTTGCTACACCGGCAAAGGTAAATTCAGGTACAACACTAAGGGTAAACCAGATCGCTGCTGGTACGAGAAGGACGCCCATACCAAAGAGGACCTTTATATGTTTTTGTTCGAGTTTTTTCACTTGTTTATATTGTTACATTACAAAGCACATTACACATAGTTAATAATATATCTAACGAAATACTTGCACATAAGTATAACAAGTCTTTTGCCATAAAAAACAAAATACTACACAGATTGTGTAGCATTTTGTTGATAACGTGTATAGGTACAAGCTATATGTTATTGCTGACAGTTAGTCCACCAACAAGGAATCTTTGAGAAATTTTTAACGGCATCCCATTTTGCTGATGATGTTTCAAAAATCGTCTGAAGAGCTCCCCAATAACCCCACTTACTATCACCAGCTACATAACTATAGGTGACAAAAGTCTGCCCACCGTTGTCTTTCCATGCATTGAGATACTTTGTATACAATTCTCCCATACGAGGGTCGTGGTTTGCTTTAGTAAACAAGTCCTGTAAAGCAGTGTTTGACTGTGAATAATCAACAAGGTGTTGCCCTCCTTCATATGCCACAAGAGGAAGCCCCCATGCATCTGCAACCTTCTTATCTTCTTGAATCCATTTAACAGATTCAGCAAGTGATGTAGTGTTAAGCTCGTTAAAGAGTGACGCAAGTCCTCCGTCTGGCTGAGTGAGCCATGTTGCTACTTTTGTCTTATAAGCATCTCCTCCAATCTCTCCACCAAAGTATGGTGCGATTGCGATAACGTCATGGAAACGACCACACTCTTTGCCGAGTTCTGCTGCTGCAAATGGACATTTAAGACCATTATCGAGCCACCATGCCACTGCTGCTTGGCCAGCATAAACACATTTAACTTTATTTGCATCTGCACCGAATACTGTTTTAATCATTGTACACATTTGTGAGGAGCGATATGCATAGTAGTTCATACGAAGATCGTAGAGTTCAGCTCCTGTCTTTGCGTTTGGATTCCATTTTGCTTTACCTTTTGATTCAAGATATTGACCAGTAATCCAAAATGCTCCATTCCATGCTTCATTAGTGTATTCGAAGTATACAACTTGATTCTTTCCAAGTGTTTGTTTCACCACGGCAGCCATTTTTTGAATATACTCATCTGACGCACGTGTAGGGACATTAATCCATGGATCACTATTTGTTTCCTTTGCAAGAAGTACCATTGCTCTGTAAGGTATTCCCACTGGTGATGTCCAAAAGGCATCTTTCACTTTGTCTCGCTCTGTCCACTGACTTACTGGGTTGTCATTTGTTTTTCCTAGATCCATAAATCGAAGTACACGAAGTCCTTTAAGCTTATCAACATACGCAGGATTAAATGGTGATGTTGAAGCATTATATTGTTCAAAAGGAATATAACTACCGTCTGTACAATCTGTTGCTTTTACCACCGTCTTAGTTGCTGAAGAGTTACAAAATCCTCCTGGTTGGAAAACTTTGATATTTCTTATGTAGTTTGCAGGATTTGTCTTTGCAATAGTAATCAAGAGTTCATGTCTATCCTTTGTATCAGGAGCATCAACAACATCTCTTCCTGGTCGTGACTCTGTAACATTCTTTGTACAACCAAGACCATACTCGATTACTCCATCCCCATCATATGTCACAATATACTTACCAGCAGGCATTCCTTGGTTAACACCATTAGGAATAAGTGCAGATACTCTTCTATATCCAACATTCGGATCATTTTGTGCAGGAAGCTGTTTAATCCAACCGAATTCATCAAGAATAAGCTTATCTTGCTCTAATGTATTCCATGTTCCTCCCCCTTGTGGAATCTTGCCACATGTATCTGCCCAGCTACACTGTGTAAGCCATGACGATGAGGCAGCCTTCTCTCCATCTGCTCCACCTGCCATCTTAAAAAGGTCAACAGTTAAAATAGAAGGATCCCAAAACGCGATACCTCCTAAATTGATACCGACAGCAGATGCCGATCGTGGCACTTTCATCGCACCGTCTACATTTTGGTCTGTCTTTTTATCTGTTACCGCTTTTGGTTTTGCACTTGATGATATTCCTATCTTCTTCGCTACACCAGCAAAGGTAAATTCAGGTACAACACTAAGGGTAAACCAGATCGCTGCTGGTACGAGAAGGACGCCCATACCAAAGAGGACCTTTATATGTTTTTGTTCGAGTTTTTTCACTTGTTTATATTTTTAAATTACTGCACATACTACACACTTAATAAAATACTACTAATACATAAGGACATTCGCATATAAGTATAACAATAGCTCACAACTTTTAAATAAAGAGAATATATATATCCATAGCAAGAGATGGTAAAATCCTTAATTTTATTAGTTTTATATAAAAAAAGTTATCCACACAAACCATACAAAAAATATTACTATTTATTGTTCTTTAAATAAAAAACATTTTAGGTCTACGGTGTGAGCGTTGTATATCTTTTAAAAATATCTGTTTCTTTACTTGCTTTATATGTGATCTGCTTGCTTCCTTGCAGGTTCCATTTCTCTACTTGTGTTGCAACATACTTTGCTGGATCTATGAATCTAATTGATAATTCATGTTTTATCACTTCTTCTTTAAAAATATCGTCTACAAGTGGGTAGTGTGTACACGCATAAAGAATGCTTGTTACTTTCATCTGGTTTGCATACATAAGAATTTGAATAATGTCGGTTCTTATTGCCTGAATATCCCCAAATTCAATGTTTCCTGCAAGAAGTGTTGGACAAAAGACACTGAAAGCAATATGTTTCTGTTCTAGAATATCTTGATATACCCCAGAAGCTATTGTTGCTTGAGTTCCAATAACAAGAATATGAGCATTATGTTCAAAAATAATCTCTTGTACAGCATCAACCATATCAATATATCTATCTTCTCTGATACCCATCTCCTTCAAAAGTTTTTCTGTGGTGAGTACTGACATACTATTACAAGCACTTACAAAATGTGTTACTCCACGCTCTTTGAGTATGGTAAGGATATTTTTTATATACCCGACTATTTCATCCTCTTGTTTATTGCCATAGGGAGCATGTAAACAATCACCAAAATAGATACTATCTACTGTAGTTACTTTTCGTATCTCCTTGAGCACAGAGAAACCACCAACTCCTGAATCAAAAATTCCAAGAAGAGACTTTTCTTTCATGAACTACCCTCTCATTCTTTGCACTACACGGACGGTAGACTTTTCGCACTTCTCACTACAAAATCCAGGTCCTTCAGATGACATACAGTCATTACAAATTAGGAAAAGCATATTACATTCTGCATTTGCACAGTTTTGATACTGCTCATTTTTTACCCCACAGCGTTTGCACATACCAATCACCTCACGCTCACCACCAAAGTCCATAACAAGACGATCGTCAAAGGTAAAAAGTGTTCCCAAAAAATCTTTCCCTGGAAACTTCTCCATGTATGAATGCATGCCTCCGTCTAATTGATACACTTTATTTTCATCAAACCCTTCATGGAGAAGATATGCTGACATTTTTTCACAACGAACACCTCCTGTACAGACAGTAAGCACTGTTTTGTCCTTCACGGCTTCCTTAATTTTTGCAATTTTTTCTGGAAGTTCACGAGAAGCATCCATTCCTGGATCTATCGACTTCTTAAAATGCCCTGATTCGAACTCATATGAATTACGCATATCAACCACAACAAAATCTTTGTCTTCTTCGTACCACTTTCGTAATTCTTCTGGTTTAAGATACTTGCCAGTCTTTTTTGTAGGATCAACTTCTTTTGGGAAACGAGTTCCAACTATCTCTGGACGGAGCTTAACTGAAAGCTTCGGAAATGAATCACCTTCTCCGTGACTTCGCTTAATTTGCATATCACTAAAACGAGCATCAAGAAGAAACTCTTTCAAAAAATTCTCAGTATCTTCCACTAATCCTTCAAGTGTAGAATTGATCCCCTCTTCGGCAATAATTGTGCGTCCTTTAAGATTATACTTTGCACAAAGTGCTTTATATGAAGCAACTAGCTCCTTTGGGTTTTCGATGGTAACGTATTTATAGAAGAGAAGTACCTGGTATTGCATACGTACCATTCTATCAAAAATTTAAAAATAAAAAACCTCTCTATTTTAGAGAGGTTTTTTACTAATGTTGGAGGGTAACCTTAGAAATTACTTTATCGAGTAACATCTACATAGTTTGTAGCTTTTCCAATACCATATGCGTTATCAGCACTTAACATATAACGATATTTTGTACTCGTTGCTGTAACCATATCTGTATATGATTTTGAATTTGCAGGAAGGAAAAATGAAGTGTCAAAAACATAATTTCCCCCTAAAAGACGAGAACGAGTTAATGAGTAGAATCCTTCGTTAGTTGCCTTGTCATTCCACTTGAGACTAACTCCAGTATTTTTCTTCGATGGCACTAGAGCAAACTTTGTAGGCGCAGCCGGTTTCTTCACTGCATATACTTGTGTAGATGTTGCCATTCTAGATGTTCCATACTGATTGTAAGCCTGAACACCTGCATAGTAGGTAAAATCTGCTTGATTACTATAACCTAATGGTACAGAAATATAGGTGCCAGTAGCATTCATATTCATTGTTGTTGAAGCAACAACTGTTGAACTGCCATATGCAAGACGAAATATTGTTACAAAAAAGACAGTTTCATCGTATGAATTGTCTTTCCATCCAGCATACATCTGAGCAACTGTTCCTGTTGCTTGTGTATTTGCGTTGATAGCATACAGACCGACACCAGAAGGCATAGTAGGGGGGGTTGTTGTTCCTGCAGATGCAAAAGATACAAGAGATGCTGTTGTTAAAAAACCAAAGAGTATTTTTTTCATGAGTGTATATAAAAAATAATTAGAGACACAAAGAGACTGAAAAGAACTTCGAAAAGAACGTACTGTCTCTCTTGATGTACAAGTATAGCACTAAATAGATACCCTGCTGTTTATATTCATCAATAAAAATCTAGTACGCCATTTACATCAAAAAAACATAGAAGAAGCTATAAACAACCGCAAGTGGAAGAACCGCTCTTGTATACATAATAGGTAAAAACATGAGAATTATGACAAAAAATGTTGGAATAATTGTTAGATATTGACCAACAAAAAAGACAAACAAAGGAGGAAAAATAACCTTAGCTATTTCTTTTGTTACTGAAAAACTAAAAAGAAAACTAATAAACCCATAGAATAGAGTTGATACTACTGCGTTAATAACGGAGAAAAAAGAAAAAACTCTCATAGATTTTTTAGTCTCTATAATAAGATTCTTTCTAAAGCGCAGCCAAAAACTAGCACCCTTGTGGTGACTTTTATCTATATGCGTGAGCGCTTGGTGTTCCATATCAGACGCAACTCTACCAAAAAGAGACCTCCTACACAATACTCATAAAAAAGCATCAAGCATGTACGGGTAAAAATTAAATTCCACCGACAGAAAAAGTATACCCCTTAAGAGTTTCAATATTTACTGTAGAAGCATAGACCTGTACAAAATTCTCAAGCCTTCTTTTCTCGAGTTGTTTTTTATACTCAGAAATATCTGTTGGATTTTTTATACGAACAATAGAATACACTTGAGCATCTTTATCGTGAGCTTCAGCATAGACATATAATTTTTTATCTATTAGCTCTAAAATAGATTGAGAACGTGTGTCTACCTTAATAACTTCCCCTGTACCAGTACGCACTTTTTCTTCAAGCCATTCATAAGCTTTTTTTGGTATATTATTTTCTTTTTGATCAGGGTGAGCAATCTCGAAATCAATAGCGTATTTTGAGTCGAGCTCTTTCTGTCTCTCTTCTGAAAGAACTGGGGTTTCTGTTATTTCTGGGGTTGGTTTTTCTCGACTAAATGGATTCCATTTCATAACAATAAAAGTATATCATCTTTTGTTAAGACATAACTCATGTCGATTATTACTGATACTGTATATAACTTGGTGCTGGAGTTAGTTGTAATATCTCTTTTGGAGTAAGCATGCGTGTACTTGGGCTACGAAGATCATTTTTGTAGAACAATTTGAACCCAGTAAACTGGACCGGTTCAGGATAAATCACATGCTTGTATGTCCCTGTTTTAAGTTCAGGAGACCCCCATCCATCCATAGTCATAATGATCTGCACCTCAGGAAGAGGTTGTATGTTTTGATAATTAGTTACCATTTTTTCTGTAAAACGATGAACAATAAGTACTTTTGGAGGAAGGTTATTATCTCGTACAATTTTTGCGAGAATCTGTGCTGCTTGATTGATCTCAACTGCATCTAACGTACCAATCACTGTTCCTGGTTTCTTACCATTCTTCATCGCAAACTCTGGGTCAATACCCAAGTGAACCTGTGGGAGTGCTAGGTACTTCGTAAGTGCAGCAACCTCACTTGCAACAGTGCTTTGTCCTATTTGAATATCAAGAAAAACAACTCCATGAGCTTTTTCTGCAAGAACAATCGCTTTATCAATTTCTGCATATGGCATGCGATTCAAATAATCACCATCTTCTCCAGCGCTTGCTTGAGCAACTGCAGCGATGTAATGAATAGCAGGGATAACTGGAGTAGAAGGGTCTGCTTGTCTCCAACTCTCCACCTCAGCCTCTAATTTTGCAAGCATCACATCAGGCGCATATTCTCCTAAAACACCCATTCTTGTAGAATAAAAATTACCGTAGTACGCGATAATACGATTAAACGGAAGTAGAGCGCCGTACTTTGGATACGGAGCCTTTGGTGGCCAAAGGTAGGTAACTACTTTTGTTGAAGTTGCGTTTGTAGATGTTGATTGTGTAGTAGTAGCTATTGTTCTGTGTGCAAGTGCAAGCATTTTTTTGTCATATGCTTCTTTATCAAGAAGAAGTACAGGTGGTGGAGTAGGAGCTTTCTTCTCTTCCTCCTTTTTTACTTCTAAAGCAACATACACCCTTTCTGGTTTTTGGCCGTCATATATTATTTTTAACCAAAGCAGCCCGGCAATAAAAACCAAAATCATCAGTACTGAGATTTTACTTTGAGTAGTTTTTTCTTCTACACCTTTCTTTTTAGTATTTTCTTCTTCTATGATTATCATTGTAGGTATAGATTGTTTTTTGATAGGTTAAGTATATCAAAAGGAACTACATATTAATATCTTTTTAAAATAGATAGTTCTATAGTATGTAAAATTCCCAAGCGTTCAGCTTGGGAATTTTACATACATGTGATTTAGTGAATGAAGTGAGAACTAGAGTTCTGTTCAAAAAATAGAAAAGTCTACAATTGTAGACTTTAAATTAAACCTCTGTAACAGACACTGCTACATATATTTTTTTGAACACAACACGTTTAAACTTACAACCGTTAAGCTCAATAAGCTTAACGGTACGACTCACCAACCCCTTTTCCAACAATCTGGCAAGCAAGCTAGCGACTGTAGCTGGTGAATACTTATTATTTGATTTGCGACTAATTTCTGGAGCAATCATCTCATCCTCACCAAGAAGCTTAATTATCGCAAACTCAGCATTGGGAATAACGACTGTTTTATCTTTATCGCTTTTATCACTACGGTAAACAAGTACAGCTGCCATGAAGCTCTCCTTATACTTCAATAATAAAATACTACGATAAAAATTAAATAATGTCTATACTAAATTAATATGGGTGAGATTTGATCAATAATCTACTTCGAGTATAGAAAAAGGCCAGCATCGCTGCTGGCCCCATGTAAGCACATTGAGTTCCGTCGATTTCGCTCGCCACTACTTTCAACTGACCTTTCGGTCGGCTTTCCCCATTCGGACATCTTCGGATCAACATCTGTTTCTCGATTCCCCGAAGCTTATCGCAGAGTACCACGTCCTTCATCGAACTTCATTTCCCTAGTTGTGTAGAATCGCTTTTCTGCTCTTGGCAACCTTGATGCTTTCGCATGGTGTTCGCTACCTCACCCCGCAAGCAGTGTCACGTAGTGACTTCGTATTAACAACACAACAGAGCGCTTACAACTAAAATACTACCACTTAAAGTAAAATACCACAATACGGTCGATGGGATTTGGTTACAAACCTCCTCGCCTTGCTCGAAGTAGTTTCGTAACCTCGTATTCAAATCCCAACGTCCATGACGCAGGTCATGGACTTCTGTCTTTGCAAGAAAAGTAAAATGCATCCATTTTGATAAATGGATGCATTTTACTTTTTGCGCGAGTTACTGGATGAAGTGAGAACGGGAATCATGCAAGAAAAGATGGAAAAAATAACAAGAAGATAACAAGAAAAAGCTTGTTATTTAATGCTTATCCACTTGCCGTCTTTCACTCTTGTATACAGAAGCTCACCTTCCTTATTCCGAAGCTCGTACTCTCCAAAAACATAACCTTCAGCAACAAGACGTAAATGAACACCCCTTAAGACTAGAAGCAACTTAGCTGTTGCTTCTATTGTTTCCTCAGATAAAATATCTGGCTCCTCATTCATATATAATATTTTTAATTGTTAAACACTTTTGAAAGTGTCTTAATATTTTACGTGTCTCTACTATGGAAATACAGAGGTGTTTTAAAGTGAGATGACAGAAACTACGTCTTCTCTATTTGACCATCATCTGAATCGAAATTACTATCAAATTTTAGTCTCCTCAGCACTTTTTGAGAGCTGGTAGAGATACTCTAACAGTTCCTTTCTGTCTTCTTTCTCGTAGTCATCTCCTTCTACCAATAATGTGTTCATATTGTCACTTATTGCGTACCTACTAAACCCTTGTCCTTTTACTGCTGTAGCAAGACAGCAAACAGCTCCTAGTGCTGGCATCTTCTCTGATACTGCTAAGCATCGTGATTCAATGTTTCTCATAAAATGTAAAAATATTTGTTAATGAATACTGAGCATAAAACTCATATATACAATCTAACAAAGTCCCTACATTTCCTTCGTCTACTGAAATAATATTCTGAAACATAAAAAGAACACACGATAATGGTCCAACACTACTGCCTGTAGTAATGAAATATCTACAGAATTAAAAAACCTCTAGCTGAATTGAGTATTTTGCCTCTGGAAGCAGAGAAACTGTTACTAATATACAGACAATAATCTCCTGCACTTATTTAAAGCTCCTGATTAACAAGTTCTTGTAGCACTCTCGAGTTCTCCACTACTTCGTGTAGACCAACTTTCTGACATTGGACCAAAAAAGAACGGTAACGAGATGTAAACTCCCCTTTAAAAAATATGTGGCCAATTTTCCCCCTCACTTCTACTAGCTTAGTAATTCTGTTCATTCGATGTATCTGTCTACCAGCAAGAGAAGACGTGTTGAAACTGCAAACCCTATATCTAAGATTATGACACTCCTTGCAGCGAAATTCTGCCTTATGCGAGGGCTTATACAACTTCAATACTCTACTGCCACAATTACACTGAAAGTAAGCCATTCTTCCATATGTTATATCTATCCATTCTATATTGATACCTTGTGGTTCTTTACCATTAAGACTAACTGAGACGACATCCGACTCATTCTCATACCAACAATCGATATCTGCTCTCATCTTTTTTTTACCTGTATTGTTGGCAATATCAAATAATTCTTTCGGTGTGATCGTTAGACTATCTTCTACATAATATATATTGTTCATAAAATAATAATAACAGAGGCCTATAGGTCGACTTTTAAAATTTTACAGAAAAAAAATTTGGTCCTTTGAAATGGATTTTGGGAATGAAAGCAAAAGTCCTCTTCGGTCCCAGCAAGCGAGCAGTACCCCTTATACCTCCCCTTTAATACCATACCTCAGCCTGTCGAACTACCCCCAATACCCTAATAACCCTTACAATCGTCTTTATTGCCTTCACAAGATGCACTGGTGATTTTTGTTAATGACTATATGGTTCTTACATCTATCTGTTCACTACATTTTTCTCCTACTGCTTGGATGGTTAAGAAGTATTAACTAGTAAATGCTCACACCTTCTTTGGCTTCGTATAGCGGTACAAGCCGAGCAAACCAATAGTAAATAACGTGCAATCAATTAAAGAAATTATAACCAGCTCTAACAAGAGTGTTTCAACTATTATCATTAATAAAATAAAACGTGAAAAAGCTAACGGCAAATATACCACAGCTATTCACTAACAATAACTATATGGGACAGTACTATAAAAATAACAAAATTGGCACCTGCGAGATGATGTATTATCTACGCTTAAACACTGCTAAGAAATTAGCACAGCAAAATGAGAAAGACGACGATGGAATACCATTTCGTGACTATGTTACAGATGATGTAACTAAGTTTCGTTTTCCATTTCCAAGTGAAGATGGCAAGGAATTACTCACCATCTCGAATCACGCTCCTACAGTTCGTTTTCAGGCCTTTAACTTGAATCTGGACCATGGAAACATGTGTGTTTCTACTGGTAATACTAATAACATTAATGTCTTTATTCCTTGTGTTTACTCACAGCAATTTAAAGACTTGGTAGCAGATAGAAAAATATCATCTTCTAGTGTTGGCACACAGTACATCGATGTACTTATGCAAGCGGTCCGAATGGGTAGGACTCGTACAGTATTCCAATGTCCACAATGTAAGAATATGGCATGGTTTACAGAAGACGATATCGCTACGTGGAAAGAAAAAGTAACTCCACTCTATGCACCATCACAGTTTGATGATGACACTTCTAAAGCAAAGAAACTTGAGATGCTAGAAATTATTAACAGAATATCTTAATCATATGGACAAAAAGATTACACCTGAGCAATTAACCATTATCAGAAGTGAATACCGAAAGACTAAGAAATTTATCAAAGAAATGGACCGAAAGATCGCTGAATACTATTACTCACTTACAACTAATAACAAATAACAAGTATGAACACAATTTACAAAACAAAAGTGGCTTCACCTTATCAACCAACAAGAAAGACTACTCCTGTAGTTACTAAGCAACATCCAGCAGAAGCTGAGATAGCTAAGTGTATGGGAGCTTATGACTTCACAGCAGTATTCGAGAAAGACACTCATGCAAAAGAGATGTTTAAGAATATTCCGAATCTGATAGCATTTGTTTGCACAATCAAACGAGATGGCGTAGCCATAGGACAAGGAAAAGGAATGAGCGTGTTAAATCAGGCTAATAAATACGTTGAAAAGACAGTTCAGACAGTATGGAATTACGCTCTTATAGACGCAATTAGCAAAACTACACGTATTCTGGATTCATTCCATTCAACCACAGACTTCAAGATGCCTGAAGTTGCTCCTCTACCTTCATACGAGATTAAAGACTCTTATGACTCAGAGATGATAACAGAGAAGCAACGTAGCTACTTACTTGAGCTGGTAAATACCAGTAGTGTAATAAGCGACGAAGAGAAGAATCACTGGTCATCGACAATAGACGACCTAACTAAAGATGAAGCTTCTGAGGCTATACAGTCATTCAAAAATTAATAGATTACATTAAAAGGCGTACTTAACTGTATGCCTTTTTTTGTTGTGATTTGTGTACCGCATCAATGAGACTAACAAGTGCGTGTAATTCCTCGTAGGCTTTAGTGTCACTTATCTCCTTATTGTATATCTCTCTGTAGATTTTCTTATATTCCTCTATTCTTTCTGGTCCTATTTTCATATAGTATATTCTTCTGCTACAAGTTTTTAATACAGTCTGCCGACGGCTAAGACACAATACAAGTTACCAACAAACCTCAGGACTTTCCCCTATTTTACTTTCAATGTACTTCTTTGCCTCAGTTGCTCCACCAATTTCATCAATCAATCCTAGCTCCTTAGCCTTCATACCAAGCACAGTAGTTCCATCAGCAATACTCCTGACTTTCTCGAGTGGCAGTGAACGATTTCTTGAAACTGTCTTTATGAAGTTCTCATACATGATAGTAAGATCTCTTAAAATTATTGTTTTCTCTTCTGGTGTGAGTAGTCTATCTGGTGTACCGGTATCTTTATACTTTCCAACTATAAGTTGCTGGTACTCATAACCATCCTTCTTATTCTTTCCAACGTTACTATTATACGAACCTGTTACACCCATTCCTCCTACTTCAGAGTTTTCTGAGGCAAATATTCTTTCTGCTCCACTTATGGTCCAATAAGCTGCCGAAATTCCACCTGCTCGTATATAGGCAATTACAGGTTTTTTACTGCTCTTTACAGCAGTAGACATTTCAGCTCCAGCTGAAACAATGCCACCATGTGAAGAAACCTCTATAAGGATTGCTTTTATATCATTGTCTTTATTTGCTTTATCTATGGAAGCGATAACATCTTCACTTGCTACCATATCATCTGATTCACCTTCTGTTGTTGTGGTTAGATACTCAGTTATTTCTCCATGTAGCTTTATGCCTTTCACATTACAAGAACGATTTTTTTCTAAAAAAGATTCTGCGAATGGACTTATAAGAAACAAACCAAAAAAAATTAAAGACGCTGTTGTAATAAAAAAAGAAGTTCTCAGGAAGCTAACAAGAAAATCACCAACGATGCTTTCTTTTCCCCATGCATTAAATCTGTTCCAAAGGTTATTTATTTTTGTATATATTTTTTTCAATGTATTTATAAAATTAGTACATACTCTCAATTTCTTTCATGTATTTCTCGTGCTCAAATTCTTTCTCTGATTGTAAATTATTAAGAATTTTACAGTAAACATACATACGTAATTGTTCAGTAATATCATTAATTGTATCGTTAGGATCATTTTCTTCTAGAGCTGAGCCAAGGGAGTAGGAATTATAGTCAGTTAATGCTTTCCAACGATTTCGAATTAAGTCTGTAGAATAATCTGAATCTGTTTTAATTTCAAATATTAATTCAGTACTCGATTCGTAATCGTCAAATATAATATTATATATGGTTGCATTTCTAATAACTGATCTGAAATGGACATCAGAAACAATTTTTGTTGAAGGAAAATCTTCAATACCGTAAGAATCATCGACTCGACATAATACATTCTTAATCATTTCAGTAACTGTTTCTTGAGATGTATTTAATATTTTCTCTACAAGTTCATTTTCTTCATAAGAGTCCATCTCACTTAGAAAGTTTATTTTTGAATACATTGTCATATATAATTTAATATTAGTTCATACTCCCTGAAACAATTTTGTTTAATTCTTTTGATCTTTGTAAAATCGTCACCCTTTCTTTCACTTCTCTTTCCATTAATTCCTCCCATAAATCTAAATGCTGTTTATGAGATAATGTACCTAAATTGTAGGTAACACTTTCCATTGGCTTCATCAACATTAATGTCCACTGATCTTTCTCCATTCGTTGTGCCACAATCCACTGATTTGTGCCATAGATTGAATGAACAAGAATTCCATTCTTTCCATTTTCTTTGATGTACTTTGCCAGTTTATCTATGTTTTTCATCAGAATAGTTTTTTTATAAAAATAAACATGATGGAAAAGTTTAAACGCAAAAATCCCACCACGTGGTTGAGGACTTACGTCCTCCATATCCGTTTCCAGACATGGCCGATAAGAGCAAATACCACCTGATGGGGTTTTTGACTCTTATCGGACTTTTTCACCATGCCACTAATTACTTAATGGTTTAGGCTACTACTATTTAGTTGTCGCACTTATACATAGTACCAAATATTTGGACCATACAAAAGAAGCCAAAAAACACTAGACTTAGCAAGTCCTATTCATACTGTTCAAGCACTGACGGAGTCTGTTCTACAATCTCAAGTAATTCTTCATTACTGTATCGTGGACGTTTAATGCTTTCCCATCCTGTATTCCAAACAGGATCTTCATTTGGTCGTATTCTACGAAGCCAGTTTGCATGATCTTCTACTATACCCGTATCTGGATTTCTTCTTGTATAGTGCATTATTTCACAATTGAAAACTCCATCTTCTTTTGATTTTGATAGATACAATTCTTTAAAGCGTTGCTGAGACATTCTTTCAATGAGTACACGGAAGGCTCGCATTACTTCGCCATGACAAACTATGATTACACGCTTCTCACTACACTCCCTATGAAGCGTATGTAAGACACGGTCCAAGCGAAGACAGAGGTCTGCGAATGATTCACCATTTGGAGGTCTCCAAAAGAAGGGTTCAATGATACGCATTTCAAGTGCATCTTTAAACTTCTCAGCACGTTCATTTTCTGGAGAACTTTCTATATCTCCCCAATCACGCTCAGTAAGATAGAAGTTCCTATACCATTCTGCATCTGGTAGTCCTAGCAATGATGCTGTTTCCATAGCTCGTGTATATTCAGATACAATGAATCTATCAAAGCTCTTACCATCCTTGTAGAATTCCTTTTGTAGCCATTCACCAGCTTTTAATGCTTGCTCTCTACCTTTCTTTGATAATCTATAGCTCCTTGAGTGTCTTCCTGTGTTTATATTTGTGTAGGCTGTGTGGTCTCCTTTTTCTGAGAGGCGTTTAGCAGCGTTTCCTTCTGATTGTCCGTGACGTACGAGTATGATATCTATTGGTAGTGACATATGTACATTTATAGTACCATATTTTAGATTCTTAATGCGTAGTCTTGCAGACGGCTAATACTAATTACTAAGAACTCTCATTTATAGCATCTTGTATGCCTTTACGAATTTGTTGCATTGATGATGTGGCCGCTTTTCCTTCTTTGGCTTGATTATATCTTTCTATTGCTTCTGTACAGCCGTTGTCTACCCAATACTGATATCTAGCTTTTGACCAATCTGTAAGTGTCGCACCAGGATTCTTGTCATAGAAACTATTAGTCCATTTATCTATATCTGCCACCTGTTGATCATATCCTGCATCATTATTACTGTAATCATTTGGACACTTGTTAGTATTTGGATAGAAAAAAGGAAGAGTAAAATATAATCCGACAATAACAATAATAACTAATATCGTGTAGAGAATTTTCTTATTCATGTACCTTGATTCTACCCCTTCTCTTACATTTAAACAAACAATATACGTTTAACCTTTACGTTTCTGTTCTTGCTCGACTTTCAACTTCAAGCCTTCAGCTAAAATAGTCAGGAACAACATTCCGAGTTCTTCAAATTCTTCATCCGTTAATGTACTGCAAAAATCTGGACCATACTTATTCCTTAGAGTAAGCTTAAGATCTTCTATTGCTTCTTTAGATAATTGCCCCATAATTAGTCGTACATGATATCTGGATTCATATCAGACGGACTCTTCCAATCTACCCCATATTTCTCTTTAAGTATTTGTTGTTGCCTTCCCCATAATACATGACAATATCCTAATCCTTCTGGAAATTTTTCTTCTAAAAGTTGTACAACTGCCTCTTTATGAGCTTGTCGTATTATCTTACCAAGTATTGGATCTCGTTCTTGAGGGTCTATTTTTTGAGACATATGATTAAAACACCATCTTGCATTATTTTGTTATCTATTTGAAATATAATCATTAATTTCACTGGTTAATAACTCTTGAGAGGTGTTACCGCTTCTTACATAGAATTTTTCTTGTTTCTGACCTCTGTCATCAGTCAGACTAAGATATAACGGTTTTTTACTTTTCTGTATCTCTATTTTACAAACTTCAAATTCATTAATTTCATGGAAAGTCATTTTTACATTTGAAGCTATAAAGGATTTACCAAAAGCCTCATTCAAAACATTTCTTAAATGAATCTCAAATTCATCTTTATTCCCATTAAGAGACCCATAATCTCGATCAAGACCAAGTGCTTCACCGTCATCATTTACTCCAATCACTAAAATACCTCCTTCACTATTACCAAAGGCAGCCACTGTCTTTGAAATTACTCCTTCTAATTTCTTATCTACATTTCCTGTTTTATAACTCCAACGCAAAGAAGACTTGAATTCCAGCTCATTACTCTCTCCTTCTTTAATAATTTCATCAAGAGGAACTTCACTAACCGCTTCCTCTGTTGCTGTAATATTATTTAAAAAGGAATTTAGCTCACCAGCAAGCATTTCTCTTCTTTTAGCAATAAAGCTTTCAAAATTTTCCTGCTTCCATAAATTATTATCTTCTGGAATAGACTGTAACTTTAATGCTTTCGGAAATTCATTTCTTACATTTTTTAAATATTCATCTGCCTTCTCATTCCCTTTCCTTCGATTTCCAAGTTGAGTCAAAATTGCTCTATTTGTTATTTCTTGAGCAAGTGAATATTTGTGTCTATTATTCATATCATAGCCATCTTCTTTAAGTAATGAATATGGAAAAATATGGTCCCACTCTAAAGAATATTTCTTTCCCATGTTTTGCCTTATGCCCATACCAGTAGTGAAACAGACAGCTTCTCTACTTTTGAAATACCATCTCATTAAGCTAAATAGTGCGTTTCTAACATCTACACCTATGAATTCATCTGGTGAAATCTCAAGTGATCTTTCTGATGCTATTATATTTAATAATTCATCAAATGGTTTTGCAGACTTTACAACTACACTGATATCTTTATCTAGTTTTTGAGGAAGCTGACTTATGTATCGTTGTCTTATCTGAGAATAGTAAAACCACTTCACAACCTTTTTAATCTCTTCTTCAGAAAGAACTGATCTTTCCTTATTAAAAACATAAACAACTATAGGTACTATTGCGTATCTGGAATTAATCTCTTTAGTGTGGTCTACATATGCGTGAGTTCTTAGTATGTTCACTACATAATCAAGCACATTTTCATTCAACTTTTTCCACGCAGCTCTAAGATTATCATTATTATTTTCACTATGTAGCTTTACCATCTCAGAACCTTTACTGTGCAATATTCCAAGCAAACAATAAATAATGAAATCAAGATTAAAAACAAAACCATTTTCTTCTAACTCTGCGAGCTTCTTTTTAAACTCTTCTCTTGCTTGAGGCCAATAGCCAGAAATTTGTGCCAAAGCTAACTCTGCATCTGTTAAATTGATACCACTTGCGTTAACAATATAAAAAATATCTATTGCCTCTTTTAGACTCGCTTTAACTGGAATTATTTGCTCAACAAATTCAAAATCAGGAATACTACTTATAGACTGAAAATTATCTGATATAACATCCTCTTCTTCTCTTGTCACTGTAGCTCCGCCCTCTTCCAGCTTCCTGATAACATCCCGCTCCCTAACGTTCTTTTGAAAAATATCTGTTACATTTATCCAGTAAGGATTATTCTCCATTTTATTTTTAATAAAATATTCCAACTCCAGTGTCTTTATATTAACGTACAAACCTCGAGGATCATTCAATATTTCGCTCTCAATATAATAAGGAGGGATAGTTCCCTTAATTAGCATATACAAAGTAGTTATACGTTGCTGACCATCAAGAATAATTTTTACAGCTCCTTGCATTGAATCATATACCCAATCACCTTTAAGTTCAGGAGGACTATTTGTTTCCCATGTTAACATCGTCCCCGTTGGATATTTCTTAATAAGGGAAGAAATGAGATTTTTCGCATCAGCTCTTTTCCAAACATACTCTCTCTGAAAAGATGGTATGAACAGTTGATTGTCGTCAATTTTATCTAGGATTTGATTTATTTTCATATATATTATTTATTATTTCATTACCTTCTCCATTAAGCTTTCGTAACTATCCACCACATCATAGAAAATATCTGAGCAGGATAACGATTCAAAATGCTTTTTAGCATAATCAATCTTTTGCTTTTCAATACCCTTTAATTGCAAAGAACTCATACTTCCTTTTGTCTCTGCAATAAAGTAAATATGTTTTACATCTTTGTTATCAAATACAATAGCCCAGTCAGGATTGTAATTACCAACTGGTGTAGGAATCTTGAAGCCGTGAGGCAACTTTGCATACACAAGAACCTTGTTATTATCAAGATCAAGATTACCAGCAAAAGCACGCTCTACCTTTGAATCAGTCTTCACATATTTATAAATATGCTTTTTAACCTCAAGCACATTTTCACTAAGTGATCCATGAAAATTATTCACTGTAAAGATATCATCCTCATATACACCATCTGTTTTACTATAGGTAATATTATCAATGAGTGTTGCGGCTTTCTGCTCATTAATATGGCGAACAACTTCACGAATAAAATGCTCAGGATTTACTTTGAACAAACTAAACTTTGCAGGATTCATCTTCATAAGAATTTCACCTGCTGTTCTACGAGTAATATTAGAACCTTTCGCTACTTCTGCAATAAGATCATATTTAATACTTCCCAGAATACTTTCTGTTTTTTCAATCTGACTACTTGTTTTTGAAAGAGAAGTTCCTGAACGTAAATCATCTTCACTAATTTGTTCATTCTGTCCTCCAGTTGTAATTCTTACTGTAGCTCTACTTACATCGAGTTTTTCATTAATCATTCCTACACTCTTTTTTACCAATTCATCAGAGTCAAAAGCAACCTCATATACCGTTTTAACTTTAATCTTACTCCAGAGTTCTTGAAATTCTTTCTTCTTGAAATTCTCATTAGGCTTAAGTTCCAACTCTCGTATGTTGGTAACTCTATCGTCCTCAGTTGCTTGATATGTATTTGTAGAATGTATAGCACCAAACAATTCCATAAGCTCAGTTGTGAATTTTGCAAGTGCAGGAGGAAATTCTACTGTTCCAGTTTCCATAGCATCAACTAGCTTATCTGTAATCTTATAGTTACTATCGATATACCCTTTTTCTCTAAACATAAATACAAGGTCCATAGCAGACTTCTCATCAAAAACAAATGTTTCTCCATCCTTATTTTTTAACACTCTGTCTTTAAATACGCCTACTTCTATTGTTGTAGGACGCTCAGAAAGTGTATCTAATATTTCTTTCTGTAACTGCTTAGAAAAAGAATCATATGACTCACTTGCAATAACAGTGAGCGTATTAACATCAAAGAATTCATTCTCAAGAACACTTGCATCCATTCTTTCTCCTTGTTTATTAACAGCAATACGAAGACCGCGACCAATCTCCTGCCTCTTACTCATTGTTGATTCACTGTGTTTGAGTGTACATATCTGAAATATGTTTGGATTATCCCATCCTTCACGAAGTGCAGAGTGTGAAAAGATGAAGCGTGTAGGCTCCTTAAAACTTAGAAGTTGTTCCTTGTTCTTCATAATAAGATCGTATGCAGTAACATCGTCACTACCATCTTGTCCTCGTGCTTCTGTAGAGTTAACAGCCTTTCCTTTTTTATCAACAGAAAAATATCCATTGTGGACCTTTGGTGTTTCAAAAGATTTTATGTAGTTGTTGTATTCATCATCAAAAAGTTGTAATTCTGAAATGGCTCTATTGTATTCATCTTCAAATATCTCTTCGTATTCGGACCGTACCTGATTACCTTTTTCATCATACGCTCGATACTTAGCCACTTCGTCAATAAAGAATAATGTAAGTACTTTTATTCCTCGTGTAAATAATTCTCTTTCTTTCTCAAGATGTGAAGCAAT
>CAZJDZ010000010.1:33166-36466 GCA_964544935.1 uncultured Candidatus Saccharibacteria bacterium
GTACTTTTATTCCTCGTGTAAATAATTCTCTTTCTTTCTCAAGATGTGAAGCAATCGCTTCTCGTATTTGTATCTGACGAACATGGAGTTCATCAACATCACCATGTACCTGACCAACTGATATCGAGATACCATTAATAAAAGAAACGGTGTTTGTTAATGCGTTAATTTCCTTTACTATGTACCCTTCATACTGAGCCATTTCACCTGAGAGAGTAAAAAGATTATCTCCTTCCTTGATTCTCTTAAGCACCTTCTTAATGCCACCTACTTGTTTCATTTCTAGTTCCATCTGAACTGTTGCTGTTGGATATGTATTATGACTCACATGTATACGGTCCAAGAAGAGGTAACTATTTGTTCCTGCATTCCCTTTTACCTCGATGCCTTTTACTTTTATTTTCTTTACCAGTTTTTGATTATACGCATCAATAGCATCGAGCCTATATATCTTGTTGTAGTCCTTCTTATGAGTAGCAGAATAGCGTGTAATGAAGAGTGGATTAAACTCGTGAAGCATATCTTCTGCTGTAGCACCAAAGCGTTGTGGTTCATCAATGATAAGAATTGGTCTTGCACGCTTAATAACATTAATAGGCTTCTCAGACTGCATTTCATCGAGCTTCTGGTACATCTTTCGAGAATCTTTACTCTTAGTCGCAAACGCTTGATAATTCATCACAATCACTTCGATGTTCGATGTGTTTGCAAATGATTTTATATTAGTGAGATTTGTCTTATTCTTTGTATCATAGATAAAGAAACGGATTTTCTTACCATAGATTTCTTGAAAGTGTTCTGCTGTAATTTCCAATGACTTATGCACTCCTTCACGTATAGCAATAGAAGGCACCATAATAATAAACTTGTTCCAGCCATATTCTTTATTAAGCTCGAACATTGCCTTTGTATACACATATGTCTTACCAGTTCCTGTTTCCATTTCCACTGTAAAGTTAAGACCCTCTAACTTCTTACTAACAACGATACCTTGTTCTTTTTGAAGCTCCTGCACATTCTTCAAAAGTTTTGTTTCATCAAGATCAAGTTTTTTATTAGAGAAAATCTCCTCTACTTTTGTTTCAAAAAGTTTACTGTCGTTTTCTACAGTTCTACCAATAGTCTCTTTACGAAACCCTTTTTCTTGACCAGAAAATATACGCACTACAGCATTTGTTGCATCTGTTTGATACTGTTGTTGTTTGAATTGTAACTTCATAGCAATATTACAGTACAGTTATTATTGTTTCTGGAGACAGTCTCTTCATTCTCGTATCAACATTTGTTCTATCCTGTTCCTCTTTGAAACTTGCATCTTTGAAGACAACCTTAAGGGGCTCATGTGTAGCAATATCATCCACGATACCGAAATCAATCTTGTCATCAAAACAAGCAACAAGTGCATTACCAGCAACAAAATACACAGAATTACCTCGCAATTCTTTCTTCTCTACAGGAAGGTCAAGGGTAAGTCCGAGGTCAAGAATAACTTGTGTCAGTAGGTCCTCAGGAGTTCTGTCTTCTTTAATGTTACTTACAAGGTTAAATAGGTCATCTTGTACCACTTGAGATGGGTGATAATATACATCCTTCATATTTGTTGTATCTGCTTTATATGCACGGAATCCTATATCTAATGGTTTCTCTCGAAAAGCAATTGCCTCAGCATTTTCTTCAAGAATCTTTTTACCAGCACGGCGAATTCGTTCTTTTGAAATATCTGAAATATATTTATAGCCAGCAGCATAAACATCTGAATCTTTGTCTATCTCCTCAGAAATTTGGACCATCACAAATTGACGATTGCCACCATCTTTAGCATTCATGTCCATAACAGCATGAGCTGTTGTACCTGAACCAGCAAAGAAATCTAATATGATACTTTTTTCATCTGTTTTTGTTGAGAGTTCCATTAATTTCTTTAGTAATCCAATAGGTTTTGGGTTGTCAAAAAAATTCTCTTCAGTTTCAAAAATATCTTTTACTTCAATAGTGCCTTCTTGATTTGAAGCAACTTCATCGAACCAGGTATTTGCCAATACACCATTCTCCATCTTTTCGCTCAAAAATAATTTATATCTTGGCTTTCCGTTGCCAGAACTAGGAAATACCAATCTGTTATCCTTTAAAAGATTTTCATAAGTTTCTATTTTGAATCTCCACTCATCCGAATGTTTAACCCCTGTTGGTGTCGTTATCTCATATCTACTGCCGCCTTTATTTGTGCAAGGCATTGTTACATAACTACCACGAAAATCTCCATCTGGATTCTTAAAATCATCAGTATTTATAACTGGTGTCACTTTATTTAATCCAGCTTTATCACTTTTTTTATAAGTTACAACATACTCATGAATCGGTGATATGTCTTTTGAAAGATTAGCCTGTGAATTTCTTCGGCGGCGAACAATTTGTGCTAGAAAATTTTGTTCACCAAAAACCTCATCACAAATCTTTTTTAAATTAGTAACTTCATTATCATCAATAGAAACAAAAATAATGCCGTCTTCTGTGAGCAAATCACGTGCAACGAGTAGTCTTTCATACATCATACTTAGCCAGTCACTATGAAAACGACCGTTAGTATCTGTGTTTCTAAAAAGCTTACCACCTTCCTCATCTTCCACCCCAAGATCTTCCTCATATTCATCTTTATTCTTTGTAAAGTTATCCTTGTACACGAAATCCTTCCCTGTATTATATGGAGGGTCGATATAGATCATTTTTACTTTACCTAAATATGATTCCTGTAACACCTTAAGTACTTCGAAGTTATCTCCTTCTATAAACACATTCTCTGTTGCATCAAAATTAACACTGCTATCTCTGTCAGGGCGTAGTGTGCTGGTGATGGGTGTATTTGCTTTAAGTAATGAATCCTTCTTCCCTGGCCAGTCGAGACGGTAGCGTTCATTGTCATCCTCCACGAGTTCCCTGGAAAGCATCTGCTTGAGAAGTTCGAAGTCTACAGCCTTTTCAACTACACCATTAGAACCTTCCTTTTCAGTGATTACATTTGGAAATAGTTGTGCTATTTTTGTAACGTTACCTTCTGTAAGGTCTGGTGTTTGCATGGTTAGTTTTTTCATAATAATGTTGTTGTTAATTGTTTTGTAAAATTGACTCGAGTAACTTCTTTTTATCGAGCAAAGTTTTATTAAACTCTACTTTTCTATTGAACTGCTTTTCACTTTTTATTTTATTTTTTAAAGCACTAATTTCCTTCTCAAGACCATCAATCCGTTTATCTGTTTCTACTATTGTAGCAAAATCTTTTCCACTTGGACTAATGTTAATAAA
>CAZJDZ010000011.1:0-28729 GCA_964544935.1 uncultured Candidatus Saccharibacteria bacterium
CAAAAGCAGAGAAGGGTGGCTATGGTAACAAGGCTCCACTTGGTTACAAGAATGATAAATCAAACAAGACTATTGTTATTGATCCAGAACGATCACACTACATTCTTAAAATATTTGAAATGCATAATTCTGGCAAGTACAGCTACAGAGATATTGCTGATATTCTTTTTCAAGATGGCTTTCGGTCACAAGCAGGTAACAGGGTCTACAAGTCAAAGATACAACAGATACTTACTAACCCCGCATACTGTGGTTTTGTGAAGTACAAGGAATATGTGAATCAAGGAACCCACACACCACTTATCACAAAAGCAATCTTTGACTATGCACAAGAAGTAGCTCTTGCCAAAACTCATCCACGAAAGCAAAATAGATTCTTTCCACTTCGTGGCTTTATCACCTGTCACTCATGTGGCTGTATGTATACCGCAACTAACAAGAAAGGTCATGATTACTATTACTGTACTAACGGTAAAGGAATATGTGTCGGACACAAGAAGTATGTACGAGAGAATTACCTTTACAATGAAGTGGCAAAAATCTTGAAAGAAATTCCTTTTGATGAAGAATTAGTTGAGATTATGTATGAGGCTGCGAAACAGAAGTACGCCCACATGACTAACTACAATACTAAAGCTCTTGAGGCGCTTAAAAATGAGCTCACACTTCTTAAGAATCGTGAGTCACGACTTCTGGATGCTCTTCTTGATTTGAAGATCTCTGAAGCTGATTTTGAGGCAAAGAATGCTGAGCTACACAAGAAGATTGTGTACATCGAAAAAGATATCGCAGAACTAGAAGCAAACACTACTAACCTTCTTATTACTTTGGAACCAACCAAAAAGTTCTTTTTAGACTGTATTCTCAAGCAAAAAAGATTTCTTGATGCAGAACCAGAAGAAAAACATAAAACTGCTTCAGACATACTTTGGAACCTTTCCATGAACAAAGAAAAAGTATTGTCACATAAGCTTAAAAGCCCTTATGATGTACTAGCACGAACCCCTAAAAACGCTAGTATTGATGTTCTGCTGGGGTATAAGGACTCGAACCTCAATTAACGGTGCCAGAAACCGTTGTCCTACCATTAGACGATACCCCAATTTAAAAATACAAGCAGGTAGCTCTTAGCTTGTGGCTTTTAGCCAAACAAAAGCACACTGCTGTGTGAGAAGAATACTACCATAAGTGGGAGTTTTTTTCCATTACGAAACTGTTTGTAATTTAAAAAGTAGATTACGTGGTATTGGTGTATTTGCTACAAGCTAACAGCTACTAGCTAAGAGCTAGTATATGTGGATTGACTCGAAAATATAAGGCATATCGTTGATATACTAGTTATGTAGTATGGCTAAATTTTCTTTCAAACGGCCACGAATCATCTCTAAAAAATTTCCAAGAGTTGATTCGACTATTGACGGGGTCACTAAATCTCTTAATGACCTTGTATTTTCGTACTCAGAACAGGTAGATAAGAGTCTCCACAAGAAACGAATTTTGATGGCGATATCATCGATGGTTCTTCTCCTTGTGCTCGGTAGTTTTATTTCTCCGAAAGGAAAAGCAGAAAGTAGTGTCTTCTACCCAGAGACTTGTCTTGGAGGATGGATCAACCCTCAGTATGCACAAGGGGAGGAAGAGACTACTTCAAATGGCGATGCTGCGCAGTTTAATAAGAACAATTCTGCAGTGCTCCCAAAGAACACGAATGCAGAGATGTATTGTGGTAATTTCAAAGGGACATTTGATACAGCAACTAAGCCGACTAAGATTATTGTTTCGCTCGCTCTTACTAAAGGACCAGATCTCTCACTTGAAGACAGAATGGAACATGATGTATTCGGTACAACATCACCTTCAATTCTCGAAGGAACTTCAACAGAGATTCATATCTCTATCCCACCAGTTTCTTCATCCTCGCTTGAGCTTGCAACATCTTCAATTGCTGAAGAGGAAAATAATACACAAGCAACAACAACAGAGACGGGCCCTGAAGTTGTGAACCCTTCAACAACTAGAGAGGTGCAGGCGACCTCATCTGTGCTTAACGGTATTATCGAATCATTCCAAGATACCATCGATACACTTTTTTCTTCTGATGAAAATTCTTCTGGAAATACTGACACGGTAGTCGTACCTCCGCCACCTGCGCCAGAAGAGGCTCCAGTACCACAAGAAGTTCCTGCACCACAAGAAGCGCCAGCTCCTGAGCAACCTGTATCACTCTTACCAAGCTTTAAAGCATCTGTAGTTACTATGCTCTTCCAAAGAGCATTCGCTCAGGAAGAGACTGGCACAACAGATACAGTAACCACAGAAGTAGTTCCTCCTCCAGTTGAAGCTATCCCACAAGAAGAGGTCAAACAATCAGCAGAGTCCACTGCTGTAGAAGCTCCAATAGAAACTGAGGAAACATTTGAAAATGTCAATGTCCCGACAGAAGAAAACAACACAGATACTCCGACAACCGACACGACACCAGTCATAGAAGTTGCTCCTCTTGTGATAACTATCGAAGCATCATCGACACCAGAAACATCTTTTTCAACAGTTGATGCATCGTCAAGTTACATAGGGGATGTAACAAGTTCTTCAACCGTACCCCAAGCATCGTCAACAGAAGTAGCTACAACTACAGAAGAAGATGAGAATCAGTTTCAAAATAATTTTCTTGAAGTGCTCTACACCTTTGATGGTGTGACATGGACTTCGTTAGGTGAGCTCAATGAAATTTCTATGAAGTATCGTACCTTTGAAATTCCAGTAACCGCATCAACGTCATGGAGCGATATGAGTCACCTACAAATTAAAGTCGTTTCTATTGTGCACACACAAGATACTCCTACGGTGTATCTTGATAGTATTAAAGTGGAAGTGCTCTATGATTCTGCGATTACACATGAACATCCTGACTTTTCTCGTGACACAATTTTGAAAGATGAGATTGTTGATAATATACGTTTTGTTACGCTTATCAATCATGAGAACTCACTTCAAGAAATTTGGTATATGTATTTGGATGAAGTTGCTACAAGTAGCGAGCCTATTGCAACCTCTACTACTGCAACCTCAACAGGTATTGGCGAAGATTCTCAGGCTACTTCAACACCGACTACTTTGGATGCAGCGTCGACATATGCGACTTCAACAGATGTGCTCGCAGGTGATGCAACAAGTACCGCAAGTACAACAAATGAAACTGTTGCAGTCATAGATCTTCTCAAAAATAAGTGGAGAAAGTATGAAGGAAATGACTTAACATTAGGCACTGCTGCGTTAGCAAAGCTCATCAAAGAAAAAGATTTATTAGAAGAAAAGGAGAAACAAGATGAAATACCTGATTTTTCTGTAGATACTGTTAAGAAAATAAAGGGAACATTTTTACAGTCAGTAATCGTACAGATAGAGCGCGTAACAGGTGAGACTGTAAGTAATGAGTTATGGCTATATGATTCTAAAAAAGATGTTGGAGAAAAAATTGGGACTGGTACATCAACATCAATTTCGGTGAACTCTCCTCTTGGAGTTAAAGATGGGTATGTATTTTGGTTATCCGAAGACAGGTCACTTGTATTCGCATATAATTTAGTAACGAAGGAAATATATAATCAAACTGTACCAACACATGATATAGCACGCGGTGAGCGTGGTGAGGTAATGTTTGACGGAATTCCTTGGAAGGTCATAGTTGGTGCTGACGGATTTTCATTTTATAGCGATACAACAGGAGAAGTTTTTTCTGATGAAAATGGAACAGTTGCGGAGATACTTCGACAAAAATTAAAACTAGATTCTGTTTTAGATAAAGAAGAGTTGAGTAACCTTAATTTTCAAGTTGAAGAGACGGGCATGGATCCTAACCAGTAACAACGAGTAGCATATGAAATATAATCGCAATACTACAAAAGAATCATTTTTCAAAAATCTTTCACGAAAAGAAAGACTTTTTCTTGTGCTCTTTGGAATTGTATGTGTTGTCCTTGTTTTTACTTACATTGTCTATATTCCAAGACTTAAACAGTACGATGATAGGGTTGGACAGCATTCATTTCTCAACCCATCTCTTAGTGTTCTTAGTAAAAAAAATCTCATTGTTGACTTCCAAGGGTTGCGAGAATTACTGACGAATAAGTATGAGGTGCGAGATGATTATATGGTTTCTATTTATTTTGAATATTTCCCAACAGGGGCTAATATTGCAATCAATAAAGATGAAAAAGTCTGGCCAGCGAGTCTCATAAAAATCCCAGTTGCAATGGCAATGATGAAAAAAGTTCAAGATAAGAAATGGAAGTTAGATAACGAACTTGTTATCTTAGATGATGACAAAGATAGTGAGTATGGTGAACTCTACAAGACTCCATCAGGGACCACACTTACAATAAAAAAGTTCCTCGAAGAGTCTCTTATTAATTCTGACAACACTGCACACTTCGTGCTCCTTCGTAATCTAGACGGGGCAGAGCTTGAAGAGGTATACGTTCACTTAGGAATGGATGATGTGATTGATGCACTTAAAAAAGCTCCATCTAAAAAAGAGGAAGTTGATAACAGAATTACTGCTAAGAGATATTCAATTTTTTTTAGATCACTTTACAGTGCAACATATTTAGATCAAGAGTATTCAAATCTTTTTCTTGAAATTCTTTCAAAAGCACCGAAAGATTTGTCTGGCGCAGGTCTTCCAGATGGTATTCCTTTTGTTCACAAAACAGGAGTGCGTGTTGATGAGGCTGTTCGAGCGGATTCAGGCATTGTGTATGTGCCTGGGCGACCATACCTCCTTACAATTATGATCCAAAAGAAAGGAAAGGGTGATCTTGATCAAGAAGAGGTTAATACAATTTTTAAACAAATTGGAGAAGAAGTATATAGCTATGTTACAGAAGCTCATTAAAAAAATATCAATAGTAGTACTTATAGTTACTATGTTTTTTTCTGGATTTGATCCTGCTGTATTTATCTATGTATATAAAAATATAACTACTCATTCTGGAGCAGGGGTTGTTGATAAAATTTATTTAGCACGACAAAATAAAAATGTTGTGGATACATTTTTTTCAAAAAATAATACAGCATATGCAGCGATAAATGCTGCCGAAAGAGAGTATGTGCTTGATATCGGACCTGTTAATGGTTCTACAACTGCCAACTATGTATATGCGTCATTTTTTAACCCTTCCGGCTCAGGAAGAACTGCGGCTATTAAGCGTATCGCTATTCGTTCTAATACAGCATCTTCTACTGCTGCTAACTATGTCAACTTAACCATGAGAAGAATTACTGCTTCAACTGGAGGAACTGCTGTTGCTGCAAGTGATTTTCCTAAGAAAAATGCAAGCTCTTCAGATTCAGTACTTGAAGTTCGTACAACGGGACCGTCGCCAACATTTTCTGGTACAGTGGATTCTAGAATTCTTGGTCAGCCGCAATCAGGCGCCGTAGGGGCATTGTATAGTCAGCGAGATATTACTTTTACCACAAATGATGAAAAGTATATTTTGCAACCAGGGGAAGGAGTTGCTATTTATCAAGAGGCGGCAGGGTCTTTGGCTACTAAAGTGAGAGTTCTGATAGAATGGGACGAAAGTGCGAATGCCCCCACGGCAGGAGACGGTTTTTTATTTGCATTTCCTCGAGTAGAAAATGCTGCATCTGCTAACTACGTGTATAATTCGTTTTTTAATCCTGTTGCGTCAGGTAAAACTGCAGTAGTTAGGCGTATTTGGTTTGGTTCAGAGACGTGCGATGCTGCAGCGGTATACACTAATAATATAATTATTAAGCGCACTTCAGCCGCATCAGCGGGAACTTCCGTAACAGCATCGAACGTGCCCAAGAAACACACTGGGAGCTCAAACAGTGTTATGGAATTTCGCCACACGAATGTGACAGTGACACAAGTTGGAGGAACTGAAGCTCGTATTGGGCATGTAACCCCATGCGGAACAACTGCTCAAGCTCATGGTTGGAAACAGTTAGATTTTAGTGAAAGTGATGAGGAGTTGATTCTTCAGGCAGGTGAGGGAATTGCTCTTATTTCAGAAGCGGCCGGAAATGCTAATCAGTTAGTTCGTATGATTATTGAATGGGATGAAGTTTCTTCAGGGAGTACTCCCACATCTGAAGGTGAGTATATTTGGTCTTCAGGGAAAGTTGCATCTACGACTGTTGTAAATACTACATTGTATTCATTTTTCAATCCTGTCGGGTCAGGGAAAAATGCCGTAATTAAACGTTTAGCAATTCGCGCTAACGCAACAACAACGGCAGCATATACATCTTTTCAATTTAGAAGAACGACAGCTGCTTCTGGAGGGACACTTATCGCAGCAGCTGATCTCCCTAAAAAACACACAGGAACAGCTAACAGTATTATGGAAATGAGGTGGTGTCTGCAAGCATGTAGTTCTGTAGTGTCAGCAACGTATGCTGGGACTGCAGATGCACGACTACTTTCTGTAACAGGAGCAGGGGCTGTCGGGCAAACAGTTGGGCACGCAGAAATAATCTTTGGTGCAAATGAAAAAATAGTGCTTCAGCCTGGAGAAGGTATAGGACTTTATAATGATGTGCTAACATCATCAGCTGCTGAGACGGTTAAAATAACCATAGAATGGGATGAAGAAGCTTCAGCTCCTTCATCAGAAGGGCAGTACCTTATGAGTATTGGTCCAATTAATGGAAGTACGGCTACAAACTATAACTACATGTCTTTCTTTAATCCAAGTACTTCTGGGAAAACTGCTGTGATTAAAAGAGTTGGTGTTCGTGTGAATACTATCAACGCTGCAGTGTATGTACCAATACAATTAAGACGTATCACGGTTAGATCTGGAGGAACCGTCGTCGCTTCTTCGAGTTACCCAAAGAAACATACTGGGACGGCTACAAGTTCTATGGAAATACGCACAACTGGTGTTACAGTTACGTACGCAGGGGCAACAACCTCTAGATTGCTTGCGGTACAAACTCCAGGAGCTGTACCGTCTGCTGTCACAGGGAATACTGGACATCAAGAAATTGTTTTTTCTGACAGAGAAGCTCTCGTGCTTCAGCCTGGAGAAGGTATTGTTTTGTATCAAAATCCAACAGCGGGGGATGCAGATTTTAGGGTGCGATTACTTGTAGAATGGGACGAAGAAACAGTCGCCCCTACATCTCAGAATGAGTTTATGATGACTGTTGGACCGATTACACAGTCACTCACTGCCAACTATGTCTATGCAACGTTGTTTAATCCGGCAGCATCTGCAAAGAATTATATTGTACGAAAAGTTGGAATTCAATCAGACAGAAGCGGAACAGCAACAGCCCCTGCATATACTCCTATAACAATCAGACGTATTAGTGCAGCATCTGGTGGGACTCTTACTGCAACAACAAGTGTTGCCAAAAACACAAGTAGCGCCTCGTCTACCGCAGAAGTGCGTTCAACGGGTGTAACAGCAACCTTTGTTGGGGTTACAGCTTCACGAATTCTCGGGGCCACTATCTCTGGACTAGTGAATCAAGTTTTTGGAGATTATTCTAGTGTTATAACACCAGGAGATGAATTTATTCTTAAACCGGGTGAAGGTGTTGCTCTGTATCAAGAACAGGCAAATGGAGATGTAAACGTCAGACATCATTTCTTTTTTGAATGGGATGAGGAGAGTAATGCAGCGCCACCTCAAACAATTACTTTTTCTGTTTCAACGTCTACTATTTACTTAGGAATAGTATCTCCAGCCCTTGCGCGATATGCTTCAAGTACAAATACCGGAGGAAGTAACACAGAAGTTGAAGCTCATACATTTCTCGTGAACACAAATGCAACAAATGGGTATACGGTAAGTGCCCGAGGTCAAACCCTTACTGCAGGGACTACAACTATCGCAGCAATCGGAGCGACTGCGACAACGTCCTTGGTCGGAACTGAACAGTTCGGTATACGACTTACTGCAGCAGGAGGATCTGGTACTTCAACCGCACCATACAATAGTGCTCTTTTTGCGTATGCTGCAACAGCAACAACGTCATCTCAAGTTGCAGGTGCTACTATCGGTGATAGTGCTACAACAACGTTTTCTGTCAGATATATTGCTAACATTGCCCCAATAACACAGGCAGCAGAATACACCGCAAATGTTATTTATATTGCTACGGCTAATTTCTAGATTGTAATGTAATAAAATGACCTTTTAAAAATAAAGCACTGTCCACATGTGGCTAATTAGCACTGTGGTAGAATTACGGTATGTATTATAAGGTTTTTAAAGAACTTAACTTTTAGGGTATGTTTAGAAAGAATATTTTTTCCAGATTCACGAGCTCTCTACTCATTGTTGCTATTGTTTTTGGAGTTTCTGTAACTCATGTTGAGCTTGTGTTCGCGGCGGCGCTTACTTCTCTTTCCGATACTCAATCATCTGTCAAAGTAAGTACAGTATCTGACCATACTATTCAATTTGTGACACCAACAGGTGTTGCTGCAGGACAAAATATCACCATCACATTTCCTGTCGGATGGACAATGGGGGCACTCGCTACGACAAGTATCGACTTTGCAACGAGCACCTCAGCTATTTGTTCTGGTTTTACTGATGCTCTCATCTCGAACACTGCTTCTGGACTTACATGGGGGGTTTCCACAACTACTACCGCTATTACAATTACCTCAGGTACAGCGGTTATTCCAGCAAATCGTTGTATTCAGATCGAGATAGGTGCTAACGCTACTTCTTCAGGTACGGGCAGTAGTACCATTGTTAATCCTTCGTCTGCAACAACTTCCATTATTTCTATTGGAGGTACATTTGGTGACAATGGAGTTATTACTGCAAATATTATTACAAATGATACCGTATCTGTTTCTGCGACAGTACAACAATCAATTACATTTGTTATTTCTACTACTACTATATACTTTGGAACACTTGGGTCAGGTGCGGCAAAGTTTGCTTCCTCCACTAACCCATTAGGAGATACTGTCGAAACAATAGCACATACACTTGCAGTCTCTACAAATGCACCGTCTGGTTATAATATTTCTATCCGTGGGCAAACACTTACGTCACAACAGACTTCTTCAAGTACTATTTCTGCAATAGGTTCGTCAGTTGCATCCTCAACTGCAGGGACAGAGCAGTACGGTATCCGTGCGACAGTTTCTGGTGGAACAGGAGCAACAATTGATTCGACATACTCTGCTGCAACTTCATATGGATATGATGCAACAGCAACCACTTCGGCTACGTTTGCAACAGGAAGTGGAACAACTAATACCTCAACATACTCGCTTCGTTACGTTGCAAACATCGGAGGTACAACAGAAGCTGGTACTTATGTTGCAAACATGGTGTATGTTGCAACGGCAAATTTCTAAAAGAAATTATGTTTATCCACAAGGTTTCTTTATAATGCAATGTTAAAATTATACTGTAAATATAGCGTTCTTAGTTCTAGTACCTTATTAGCATTCATTATCTATCATGGTTAAACATTATATTCGATTGGGGGTTGCGTCTGTGTTTCTTTTTGTTTTTATGCTTTCTTATAAGCATATTGAATTAGCATTTGCAGCTGCACTAAATACACTTTCGGACACATAGACATCAGTAAAAATAAGTACGCTTTCTGATCATACAATTCAATTCGTAACACCAACAGGTATTGCTGCAGGACAAGATATTACAATTACCTTCCCTGGAAGTTTTGGAATGGGGAGCTTTGCTGTAACCAACGTAGACTTCGCAACATCAACATCAGCTTCATGTACTTCATTTTCTAATGAGCCTCTAGCATCATCTCCATCTGGGCTTACATGGGGAGTGGCACAATCAGGACAGGTTATAACTATTACGTCCGGTACTGCGTCCGTTCCAGCAAATCGTTGTGTTCAAATAAAAATAGGCTCTAACGCTTCTTTTGGAGGAACTGGAGTTGCGCAGATTACAAATCCAGCATCTCCTAATATTTATGCAATCACGCTTGCTGGTACATTTGGAGATTCTGGTTCAATAACAACTGATATTGTTACTGACGATACCGTAGCGTTATCAGGAACAGTGTCACAGTCTCTTACATTTTCTATTTCTACATCAACGCTATACTTTGGTATTTTGTCATCAGGCCTTGCAAAGTTCGCTTCATCTACCGATACTTCTGGATCTACAGTAGATAATCCAGCACATACCCTTTCAGTAGGGACCAATGCACCATCAGGATTTACGCTGACTGTTCGTGGACAAACACTTACATCGCAACAAAATGCACTCAACACCATCTCAGTAACAGGAGGAACAGCAGCATCTTCTACTCCAGGAACAGAGCAATTTGGTATTCGAGCAACAGAATCTGGTGGAGTAGGAGTTACTATCGACCCCACCTTTTCGCAGGCTACATCATATGGATATGACGGAACCGCAACCACCTCAACAATAGTTGCTTCTGGAATTGGCTCTACACCAACATCAATTTATTCACTCTCATACCTTGCAAACATCGCAGCAGTTACTGAAGCGGGTACGTATGCAGCGAACCTCACTTACGTTGCTACAGCTAACTTCTAAAAAGAAAAGAGTATAGAGTGTGCTGGTTATGATGGCTAGTATATTCGTGCACGGTATCGTAAGCACTACTTTTCCAGTAACCTACCTATTTGTATGCCTTATCCACATCTTTTTGTTGTTAAAGAGTGTTAAACTTCTAATAATAGGATGTAGAAATCTTACGTTATTAGTAATATACACATATGTTCAAAAAGAACTTCCTTACATCGTTTACAAGTTTTATTATTATCATTGCAATCGTGCTAGGTGTCTCCGTCACTCATGTTGAACTCGCATTCGCTGCAGCACTTAACACGCTTTCAGACACCCAGTCATCTGTAAAAGTGAGTACTGTTTCTGACCACACGATTCAATTCGTAACACCAACAGGTGTCGGAGCTGGACAAAATATCACTATCACGTTTCCTGTAGGATGGACAATGGGAGCACTTGCTTCTACAAGTATTGATTTTGCAACAAGTACTTCTGCATCTTGTTCTGGATTTACTGATGCGCTTATAGCTAATAGTGCTTCTGGACTTACATGGGGATTTTCTACTACTACAAGTGCGATTACCATTACCTCAGGTACAGCAGTAATCCCAGCAAACCGTTGTGTGCAGATTGAAATAGGTTCTAATGCTACATCACAAGGTACAGGAAGTAGTACCATTGTTAACCCGTCATCTGCAACAAGTTCTATTATTGTTATTGCGGGATCATTTGGAGATACTGGTACAATTACAGCCAATATTATTACCGACGATACCGTAGCGATGACTGGGCTCGTGAATCAGTCTCTTACATTTACGATTTCTACAACAACTATTTACTTTGGAACTCTTGGTTCTGGTGCCGCTAAGTATGCCTCATCTACAAACATTTCTGGAGATACTACAGAAACTGTCGCTCATACGCTTGCAGTAGGAACCAATGCACCATCTGGATTTACACTTACTGTTCGTGGACAAACCCTTACATCACAGCAAAATGCACTCAACACCATTAGTGCTATCGGAGCAAGTATTGCATCTTCTACTCCTGGAACTGAACAGTTTGGTATTAGGGCGACAGAATCTGGTGGAGCAGGGACAGCAGTGAGTTCACCATACTCATTCTCAACATCATATGGATATAACTCAACAGCTACCACATCATCTGTTTTAGCAACAGGAAGTGGATCAACTCCAACTTCTACATACTCAGTTAGATACCTTGCAAACATTGCAGCAGTTACTGAAGCGGGTACATATGCAGCAAACGTCGTCTACGTGGCTACGGCTAACTTCTAGTCAGGGCATTTTTAAACCTAAACGAACAATCATGACAATCACAAAAAATTTCAAGCGATTCAGTAGCGTGCTTGCAGCAGGGGTACTCGCAATGAGTGTTATTACAGCACAAGCACTTACTGTGTCACCTGCACGTGCTGAGCTAACAGGAGATCCTGGAGAAACTATCTCTGACTCATTCCTCATTATCAATGAACAAGATACTGAGCAGACATACTATACTTCTGTAGAGAATTTTGAATCTCAAGGAGAAACTGGTACACCTAACTTTACTGCATCTAAAGAAGGGCTTCCTTCTTGGGTAACAGTAGAAGAGAAAGTAACTCTTAAAAAAGGAGAGAGAATCAAGGTTCCATACAGTATTGCCATTCCACAAGGCGCTGATGCTGGGGGGCACTTTGCTGCAATTTTCCTCTCAACAGTTCCTCCTACTGCAGAAGATGGACAAGTTTCTGTTGGTGCAAAAGTAGGGATGCTTATTCTCCTTAAGGTTACAGGAGATGTAAAAGAAGAAGGCGGACTTATTTCTTTCGAACTTTCAGAAGCTAAAAAAGTACTTACAAGTCTTCCTGTTAACTTTGTGTACCGTTTTAAGAATGACGGTAATGACAGAGTGAAACCAGAAGGATCAATTACTGTAAAAAATACATTCGGAATGGAAGTGTCTACGATCGATGCAAACACTAAAATGGGGAATGTACTTCCTGGAAGTGTGCGACGTTACGTTGAAGATCTTCGTTTTGGAGATAAAGATGCTCCAGTTGTGTCTGCTCCTTTCTTTGAACATGTAAAATTCCAGAAAGATAACTTTGCACTTGGTATGTATACTGCTACACTCGCGCTTAGTTTTGGAAACTCAGGAAAAGCTGAGTCATCAGTTACATTCTTTATGTTCCCTTGGCAGCTTCTTACAGTTACGCTCGTTATAATCTTAGTCATCGTTCTTCTCTTTGTTGTTCTTGTTAAGCATTATAATAAATGGATTATCAAGCAAGCAAGAGCAGCAGCAAAGAAATAAGTTCTGCACCATCAAAAAAACTCCTTCCTTTGATTCTTGGTGTGTTAAGTTGTACTTCTTTTGTCTCCGCACAAACAACTACAACTAACCCTCTCGCTGAAGACATAGTAATATACGCAACTGTTCTTGTAGATCAAAATACAAAACCAGATACCCCGCCTACTCCACCTTCCCCACCTGGACCAATCCCTCCAAGTACAGACTCTGCTATATTTAAAGGAATGGCTTATCAAGGGAGTGCTGTTACCCTGTTAAAAAATGGGGAAGTTATAGCTACTGTTCCTGCTAACCCAGACGGTTCTTTTGACTTACGAGTACATGGTCTTCCTCCGGGGACATATAGTTTTGGTGTACGTGCAGAAGATGCTAATCGTCTCGTTTCAAAGTTAGTTTTGTTTACAGTGTATGTTGCCTCCGGTGTTACAACGGTTGTTGAAGGGATCTTTGTTCCTCCTACAATTACTTCTGACAAAGTTGAAGTCAAAAGAGGTGAACCTATCTCATTCTCAGGAACTTCAGTTGCTAACGCAGACGTACTTGTGTCACTTACTGCAACTTCAGAACTTCTTAAAAAAATTAGAGCAAATGCAAGCGGCACATGGACATACACGATGAGTTCATCACTTCTTGATTTTGGTGATTATGATGCAAAGGCAAGAACAATTACAGCGTCAAGTCTTTCGTTGTATTCTGACCCAATTACATTTCGTGTTGGAGACGTGACGCGTCTAAGAACTAAACCAGGAGAACTTCTTGGTTTTAGAAAGCGATGTGACCTCAATAATGACAATAGGGTTAACCTTCTCGACTTCAGTATTATGGCATTTTGGTATAAGCGCCTTGGATTTCCAGAAAAAGTCGACCTCAACGCAGATAAGAGTGTTAACCTTACTGATTTAAGTATTTTGGCTTATTGTTGGACAGGATAACATTATGAATATGCTTTTTAAAAAATCTTTACTACTCGTCACAGTTTGTGCACTTACTACTTTTTCTGCTTTGGCGGCGCAGATTACTATTGAATCTCCAGCACAAGCTCTTGCAAATAGGCAGCCAATAGTTGTACGAGTATTTCTTGATCCTGAAGAAGAGAAAGTTAGTGGTCTCTCTGGAGATTTTTCTTTTCCAACAGACCTGTTTACACTTGAGGGTATTTCTAATGAAAGCAGCGTGGTATCTCTTTGGGTTAATCAACCAGCGCTTTCAAATGAAAAATATTTTGATAATCGAACACATGTAACCTTTGAAGGGATTTTCCCAGGGGGGTTTGATGGTGTGCAGAGTCCTTACTATACAGGGAAGAAAAAAGGAATTATTTTTTCAGTAACACTTATGCCAAAGGAGAAAGGTGTGGCAACACTTCTTGTTGATGATATTATGCTCAATGCTTTTACGAGTGATGCAAAGCGTATTCCTGTAGAAAGTGCAGTAGCTACTATATACGTGCCAACGCTCCTTGATGTTATACCTGTGAAAATCTCTTCACCTACTCGTATTAAGAATCAAACACTTTCTGTACAAATTACACGTAATGAATTAGTGAATAATAATGCATGGTATGTTCTTGTTCATGATACCAACGAAACAAGTGCTATACAAAAAATTCAAATAGCAGAAACAAATGATTACAACGGGGAGCTTGTACGTGATAGTTCTTGGCGCATAGTAAAAAATCCTTATGTATTGTTGTATCAAGCAAGAACAAAATATATTAACGTAAAGGTTACGTATGCAAATAATACGTACACAACAGTTACTATTCCTCCTGTTGAAAACTCTCAAAGTATTTCACTTCTCTCACGTATACTGGTAAGTGTAGTCCTTGTACTCCTTGTGTTGTACTTTTATGGTAAATCACTTTTCATTATTCTTTTTAAGAAAAAACAGTAAGTACGTAATTCGTACTCTTCTTGTTGTATTCTTTACAGTAGTAAGCTTTACACATGCGTATGCTGCAAATCTTATTATTTCTCCTTCTTCGATTACCACAAAAGCCGGTAGAACATTTTCAGTAGACATTGTAGTTAATAATAATCTCGATGCAATTAATGCTGTATCTGCAGATATTGTATTTCCTAAAGATGCACTTCAGATAGTCTCTGTTTCTAAAAAAAGTTCTTTTATCAGTCTTTGGGCAGAAGAACCTACTTTTTCAAATGAAAAAGGTACCCTTTCTCTTGAGGGTGTCGCACTCAACCCTGGCTTTAATAAAGCAACAGGTAATGTACTTACGGTGACATTTAAAGCATTACAGGCTGGAAATGTAAGTATTTCTGTTAAATCAGGAGCAGTACTTGCTAATGATGGTAATGCAACAGATGTACTTAAGACTACAGGATCTGCTTTTGTTTATGTTGATGAAGCAGCGGCAGAAGCTGTGCCTGTCAAAGAAACCCTTGTTCCAATTATTACATCAACGACACATCCAGACAGTAATCTTTGGTATGGAAGAAGAGATGCTTCGTTTGAATGGAAACTCCCAGATGGAGTAACTGCTGTCCGTACAGTGTATTCTGAAAAAGAAACAGATACCCCTTCTAAGGTATATGATCCACCTATTGCCAACAGAACTTTTACCGCCGATGCTGACGGTATTATGTATATGCTTGTGCAGTTTAGAAATAAAAATGGATGGGGAGCAATCGCTAAATATAAGTTCCAAATAGATACATCAGCCCCAGAAGAACTTAAAGCTTCTTTTCCAGATGGTAACGTAACAACAAACCAAACACCAGCAATTTCAGTACTTGCAGAAGATAAACTTTCTGGTGTTGGGAAGATTACAATGAGTATCGATAACGGACAACCAGTTGAGTTTCTAATTGATCCGTCTAACCTCTATCATCTCCCTAAGCAGTCATCTGGTAATCATACTGTAGTTATTAGTGCTATTGATAATGCGGGGAATACAAGTACTGTTTCTCTCGATTACACGATTCAGACAATTACTCCTCCTGTAATTACTGAGTACACAAAAAAAGTTGATTTTGATAATAAGTTTAAAGTAACAGGAGCAACATACCCTCAATCAACTGTAGAGGTTGTACTTGTTAACACTGACGGAGCTTCGTTTACAGCACAAACAACATCGAACGATACAGGAGCTTTTACATTGCTCTGGGACAAAACACTTGAGTCAGGTGTGTATGAAATGCGAGTACGAGTACTTGATGGAAGGGGTTCTGTGAGCGATTATACAGAGACGCGTGTGATTATTGTTGAACGAATGGTGCTTGTACGTTTTGGAATCTTTGTGATGAACTGGCTCTCAGTAATTCTCATTGTTATTGTTGCAACGCTTGCTATTTCTGCAACACTCTGGTATTCATTCCTTCAGTTTGCGCGATTTAGAAGAAGAATAAAGCGTAATCTTTCAGAAGTTGAAAACACATTACGGGTCAATGTTCAAGCTCTCCGTAGAGATACCGAAGAATTCCATGATATTCTTGTAAAAGCTGAACGAAAACGTGAGCTCACTAAAGAGGAACAAGCAATTCTTAAAAAATTCAAAAAACGCCTTGAAATTACCGAAAAAGAGATAGAAAAGAAGTTGGAGCAAATGGTGTAAAATGCTAAATATTACAAGAGTAATGTAAAAATAGAATATGTAAACGACGACCGAAAGGTCGTCGTTTACATATTCTTGCTAACAGCTAAGGGTTACAAGCTAAAGGCTGCCCCATGCTATACTTTTCACATATGACAACACCAAATTACCTAGATATTGCAAACGATCTACGTGTTCATGTGAAAGGAGATATTTCTTTACTTGAGGCAGACAGAGAGCACGCTGCACGTGATACTAGTTTATTTTATGTAAAACCAGAAATTGTTATATACCCAAAAAATGCTCTTGATATTAGTACGGTTTTTGAGTACGCAACAGCTAAGAAAAAAGAAGGTATTGATATTGCAGTTTCAATGCGTGCAGCAGGAACCTGTATGACAGGGGGCTCGCTCTGTTACTCAATTGTTCTTGATACAACGAGATATATGAATCATGTCTCTGGTGTTACAGAACATCATGCTACAGCTGAACCTGGGGTATTTTATCGTGACTTTGAAAAACAAACGCTTACTGCGGGGTGGATTATGCCAAGTTATCCAGCATCTCGTGAACTTGCTGCAATAGGTGGTATTGTTTCCAATAACTCAGGAGGGGAGAAGACATTAACTTATGGTAAAACAGAAAAGTATGTAGAGTCGCTCGATGTTGTTTATGCAAATGGTAAGCGTGACATGCTCCATGCTTTCTCTGGAGATGAGCTTACAGTAAAACTTAGTGAACAATCTGAAGGCGGGAGAATCCATAGAGAGATGCTTGCACTCGTTAATGATAATTATGATACGATTATGGCTGCCAAACCAACAGTATCTAAGAATTCCTCTGGGTATTATCTTTGGAATATTTATGATAGGCAAACAGGGACACTTGATCTATCTAAGTTGATTGTTGGAAGTCAGGGGACGCTTGCTGCAGTTACGTCCGCAACACTTACTGGAGTGACACCAAAGATGCATTCTCAAATGATTATCATGTTTGTGCCATCAACAGTTCACTTAGGTGAGATTATTGTGAAGATGCTTGCACATAAACCAGAAACACTTGAATCATACGATGACCATACATTTAAGATTGCAATGAGATTCTTTAAGGATATCGCTCTTCGTATGGGGGGAAATATGCTCACACTCGGATTTCAGTTCTTACCAGAATTTTGGATGGCACTCACTGGAGGTGTCCCAAAAATTATTTTAATGGCAGAATTTACAGGTAGCAGTAAAGATGAAGTTGAGAATCAGGTGAGTGCAGCATATGAAGATATGAAGTTATTCAATCTTCCTATCAAACGTACACATAGTGAACGAGAAGCAAAGAAGTACTGGACCTTTAGACGAGAAAGCTTCAGTCTCCTTCGTTCTCGTATGGAAGGATACAGAACAGCCCCTACTATTGATGACATTGTAGTGCACCCAGCTGATCTTCCAGAATTTTTACCTAAGCTTGATGCGATCTTTAAAAAAGATATCTATAAAGATCTTATTTATACAGTTGCAGGACACATGGGAGATGCTAACTTCCATATTATTCCACTTATTGATATTCATAAGTTTGGGATTACTGATGTACTGCATCAACTTATGGATGAAGTGTTTGAGCTTGTATTTGCATATAAAGGTTCTATGTCAGGAGAGCATAATGACGGACTTCTTCGTACAGCATATTTACCAAAAATGTTTTCACCAGAGATTATTTCTTTGTTTGAAAAAACAAAAGCAATTTTTGACCCAGATGGAATTCTTAATCCGGGGAAAAAAGTTCATGGAGACAAAGAATTTGCATGGAGTCATATAGATAGCAAGTAACAGCTTGTAGCTTGTGGCAATTAGAATGTAGCTGAATACAATACAAATGCGTGACGCCGTAGGCGTCACGCATTTGTATTGTATTCAGTATTATTCCGTTACAAGCTACCCTTCTATCTCCTTCGATAGCGCGAGGGCCCCATAAAGTCCGCCAAAATCTTTAAGAGTGCCTCGTATAAATACTGGCATTTTTTCATACACTGTCGTTATTTGACGAGCTTCTTTTTCTATAATTTCAATGTGAAGATCATTCATCACAGGTCCTCCATAGACAATCACAGAAGGGGACCAGTACATAGTGGTGTTTGCTCCAAGGATTCCTGCGTAGTGATTTACCTTCTGCCATAGAGCCGTGTCATGTACTTCATGAGAAGGTTTACCATACCTCTCCTCAAGAGCGCTTCCAGATATAAAATATTCAACAGGTTTATGTTCATCAATAATTGTGTGTCCTATTTCAAACCCAGATATAGTTTTGTCTATCTTTCCATCAGTGATTCGTACACCGTTTACACCTGTGCTTATTGTAATATATGCAACTATCGGATAACCCTTTCCTGCACCAAAAATTGCTTCCCCAAGACCAACAAGTGCTGTGTCATTTTGTAGAATACACTGCCCAGAAAAACGTTCCTCAATACGAGCTTTTAAGTTAATTCCTTGCCACAAAGGAAGATGAGGAGCACGTTTAACAACTTCTTTATGTTCATCAAGTGTTGCAGGTACCCCTATAACAATGCCGTGAACTTTTTTACCATGCAGCATGGTAGTTGCCACTTCATCAAATTCCTTGAACCATTCTTCAAAATTTTGCGGAGTATTAAACACAAGCGGAGGAAGAAAAGCCTCTCTGTGTTCAGTGATTGTGACGCGTGTTTTTGTCCCTCCAATATCAATAAGAATATACATAGAAATTTATTGTATTATGCTACTTCAGCAACTTTACAAATCCCAAGTCTTTCAAGTGCATCATGATAATCAATAATAGTACGCACGTACTCAGCATGGCTCCATGTGAGTGGAGTTGCAGAAAGTTGTTCCCCTGTAAAAGGGTGCAATTGTTCTGAAAGGACCCCAGATAAAGGGGAGTGGGTAATGGTCCAGTCGATCCAGTGCGTTACCTTCATTAGATCAGCTTCTGATTTTGCTGTACGTGCATAATACTGTGCGAGCCAAAGCGTAGTGATATACCAAGGATTAGGAACTCCTTCAACTTGCATGAAGTATCTGTCTCCTTGATAACGTGGGACACCGTCAATTCCTGTATGAATACGTAGTTTTTCTTCGATTGTTTTGATTGATTCTGTAACAAGAGGGTTGGTAATATCTAAGATCCCATAGGTATAAATCGCATGAATACTCGACATGTCAATTGTCTTATCATATGTTGTTTCTCCATTTTTTGTGTTGAGAAGCTTGATAAACATCTTAAGATCTTTATCATAGAGATGTTCAAGAATCGCTTCACGCATTGTTGCCGCTTTTTCACTAAACATCTTTTCGTCACTTTCTCGCTCAAAGAGTTTTGCAAACTTTGCTCCAGCAATAAGGCCCGCATAGACTGCTGATGAAGTAAATGTTGATACACCGTGCTTTTCCTCCCAAAGATCATAACTTGGTTTTGGTAGTCCTGTGTGAGGATCTGTGAATTCTGTAAGGAACACAGCCATACGCCTCACCACCTCATTGTAATGGCCTTCGATGAATTCAATGTCTTTTGTTTTATTGTAGTACTCCCAGAGTGCAACCAAGACAAGTGCAGTCTCATCTTCTTGAATAGGGAGTATTGCCTCATCATTTTTAATAAATGGGTGCCATGAACTTCCAAGTGATCTGTCTGCGCGATATTTATGCATGAGGTATCCATCTGGTTCTATGACGTCATTACAGAATTTAAAGAAATGTTTAGAGATGTTATATTCACCAACAAGCAGAAGTGCCATAACTGTCATTGCTCCATCTCGTGGCCACATATAACTATAGGTATCACGTCCATGTTGTAGCATGTCTGAATCACCGGAGGCTAAAATTGCTCCACGATTATCGATATTGCCACGAATATAAAAAAGTGATTTTTTAAAAAGTTCAAGGTATCGTTTGTCTGCGATATCACAATCAAGATAATCCTGACGATTAAGCCATGCTTTCCAAAACTTAGCAGTGCTTTCAATCAGCTGGCTTGGGTTTTTGTATTTAATAAAATCATGAAGTTCATATACTTCTGCTTTTGTTTCACCAACAGTGATCCAATAATAGATTTTTTTTGTTTCATTCTTGTGAACAGTAAGGGGAATAGAAAATGTAGAGTCGACATGACCGTGTTCAATTGGATTTTTTGAAAGCATGCCGTCCTCAGCATCTTTCCATGTTCCTTCTTTTCCTTCGATACCATAGAGACCAACTGAGTAGTCATTAAAAGGGATATCACTTGTCTCACCATAAATCAGAAACATGCGGCGGCCTTCATAATGAATAAGTGCATTTTTTACAGGATCATAGTATGCAGTATCTTCTTGGGATGTTCCGTAGATAGAAAATACCTGATGAAAAAAAACTTTGATATCTTCTGCGTGATCACCGTGGTTAGTCACTTGTACTTCTCGGAGAAAAATATTTTTTTCATTGTATACAGCATTGGTAAAAAGAAGCTCAAGATTAGTATTTTTGTTGAAACACTTCACAGTGCCAATAAAAGTATCTTGATCAAGGTCAATTTCTATATTCCATTCTCCATTATCAAGCCATGAAAGTCTCCCATGTTGCCACACACCTATACGATGAGATTCTCCACGAACATGGTTCTCTACTCCAACAAATGGGAAGAAAAAATCATTTACAAAGCCGTGACTATTAAGTCCGACCATGATATTTCCATTTGCTAAGATAAGAGCTTTTGCCATAAGTAGTTAGTTGATATGCGCTCGCTGTTTAAGATCGGTAAGCGCATTGGTAAAGGCGGTGAATGCCTCATACGGTGATTCGTACGGGGAGAAGTATTTGTGTACATCACCATCTTCAAACCATTTTGTACACATATAGTACACATGGTCTGATGTTTGTAGTTTTCTCCAGTCGTCAATAAGTACAGCATCTTTTGTAGCAAGAATTTTCTCCTCAATACGATAGAGTTCTGAGAGGGATGATTGTTGCATACTGTTTCCTGTCCATGCGGAGAGGTCGCGCTCAGTATCTGCCCAAGTAACAATATGAGGCATATCAATTGTATCTTTTACAGCATATGCTTTACAGGTTTCAGAAAGCGTCTTGAAGCCATTATCTTTATTCTTAAGAATCTCTTTTGGCATGTGTTTCAAGAATTCAAAAATACCGGTACTTTCCCACTGATGTTCACCAAAGGTCTCGTAGTCCATGAAGAGATTAACTGTTTCCCCATTGCCATTCACTGCATTTACCCATGATGCGAACTTATCCGCAGTAAGTGGCCACTCAGTCCAGCCTTTGTTACTAAAACGAAAGGCGATGTCATCTGACATGCGATAATTTTTAAGGAGTAATTTTATTTTTTTTGTTCCTTCTGGTTGATAGACAAAGTTAGAAGATCTCCAGCCTAAAATTGGATCCCATCCTTCAGCAATAATTCCTTTGTATCCAGCATCTTCTGCCCATTTCGCAAGGTCATTACGATATGCAAGTTCAGTATTAGAAAATACTTTTGGAGTAACACCAAAAAGACGCTTAAGTAACTTGTTCTGTAATTTTACCTGAGCTTCAAATTCTGAGAGTGAATAATAAAATGCGAGTGAGTGATAGTAGGTTTCTCCAAGTACTTCTACACGGCCAGTATCAACAAGTTTTTTAAATGTTTCAAGAGTTGCAGGGGCATACTTTTCAAGCTGTTCAAGGAGTGTTCCTGAAAGAGAAATACTAAACGTAAACTCAGGATGTTTCTTGAGCAGATCTAGAAGAATCTTATTAGTTGGTTTGTATGACTTCTCACAAATCTTTTTTAAGATTTTTACATTGTTGGTATTACCTTCTCCTTGATCATTAAAATATTCATGATCATATCCAATATCAAAAGCACGGTAGTGCTTGATACGGAACGGCTGATGGGTTTTTAAGTAAAGGGCAATTGATGGCATGGTGTTTTGTTAGGAAACTGTTTGATAAAGGGCTTTCATTTTTTTGGCTGCTTTGTCCCACGTAATTCCTCCAACTTGTCGCATACCTTCTTTCTGTAGTGTTTCTTTGAGTACTGGATGTGCAAGTACTGCGAGTATTTTGTTTGCGGTTTCGTCCGTGTCCCAGAAATCAACCTTAAGTGCATGAGAAATAATTTCGGACACACCTGATTGTTTGGAAACGATTACAGGGGTTCCGTTACTCATTGACTCAAGAGGGATGATTCCAAATGGTTCAGACACAGATGGCATAACCACAACATCTGCAAGTGAGAAGAGACTCGATTGTTCATCAAGAGTATAATATCCTGTGAACAAAAAGTGCGCACTGATACCTAGTTGTGCTGTGAGGGCAATAATCTGCTGCTCCATATCACCTGATCCAGCTACTACAAAGTATACACCCTTATTGTACTCAAGCACCTTCTTTGCGGCGTGGACAAAGTAATCAACTCCTTTTTGGATAGTGATACGACCTGCAAAGAGGACAACTTTTTTACCATCTTTTTTAAGTTGCTGTAGTCCAGTGAATCGATTAGATTTTTCTGGTGAAGATGGAGTGTTGCCATTATGAACAACAGTTATTTTATCTGGATGGATTCCATACTTTTCAACAACAGTTTTTTTGGTTAGTTCGCTTACGGTAATAACATGATCAGCAACATGCATTCCATGTCGCTCACGTTCGTATACTTGTTGATTAACATGATTGCCTCCGCAACGATCAAACTCTGTTGCGTGAATATGTACAATGAGAGGTTTTCCAGTAATTTCTTTTGCAGCTATTCCCGCAGGGAAACATAGCCAGTCGTGTGCATGAATAACATCGTAGACGGAGAGCTCTTCTTGAGAGAGGGTCTTTACAAGTGTGGCGTAGTGATCGACTTGTTCAATGAGTGTTCTTGGAACTACTTTTCCTCCGGCTTTGATAAATGCTTGGAGGCGCATCTCATATTGTGCTGATGAGAGGTATGGGTTTTGTAGTTCACGAGCAAGTGTCTCAAGGTGAGGAATAAGTGCGTGTGTTGTTTTTGTTGAAACTACATTTTTGTCAGCAAAGGTAAGCTTTACCTTTGTCTCATGAATAGGGAGTGTTTTTGGAAGCATAAAACATACATGCACATCGTTCTCGATGAGTGCATGTGCCATGCCTTTGCAGGCTACACCTAAGCCACCGCTGTGGTGAGGAGGGTATTCCCATCCAAACATAAGAACTTTTTTAGCGGGCATTACGTACTCAAGTATAACGCTTGTATAGCAATGTTTAAAAGGTATAACTCTGGATATCCTATCGTCATACAATGAGTAATTCTGCTTCTTGTAAAAACCATCAAAAAGTATCTATTATTAATATAATAAATATGTAGCAGTATGATAGTTTATGGAATTTAAAAGGCCCAATCACGTCTGCGATTGGGCCAGTTTTCTCTGAACTAGAGATTTTTATTTTTTGAGGACCCAGTTTAGTCCTTCGGATAGACTTTTGGTTTTGCTTGTTGTTTTGTGTTGCATTTTCCACTACAAACACCACCATAAACACCACCATTATCCCATCTGCCATACCATCCGCCGAAGACATCTTTTTCGCAAATCATGCATTTGCCAACCTTTTTACTTTCTTCAGGATCAGCGGCAGGAGGTATTACTTTTGGTGAAGATCCAGTTCCTTCTTGAAACGAAGGGGTTGTTGCAGGGGTTTGTTTAGTGCCAGTAACCACCCCCGCTTGCTTCATTGCTGCAGAAATATCTGCACCATGTCCTCCAGAACTTGCCTTGCGGTCCTCTTTTGCTCTTGGGACACCTTTTGGTTCTCTTTGACGAGCACCTCGTACTTGCATAAGGACAACCTCCTGTAATGGACGTGTTTACTGTTACGTTATAACAAAAGAACGGTAGATACCTAACACTCTACCCTCAATAGTGTTAGGTGTCAAGAATTTCAAACTACACCTAATCGCATATTTGTATTATAATACATACCCAACTATGAAAACTATCTATTATAAAAAGCTCATTTTACCAATGTTACTTGTGGGGTTTGTGTTTGTGGCATCAATCCAGTCTTTGCAGTTCAGGTCATATTTTTTTCAAACTGTACACGCTGAAACAGCTGTGCCTATTGTGCAGTTTGTGAAGGATTTAGCGCTGAGCGATGCACCTAAGACTATGTATTCTGCATGGAATCAGGTTGATTCAAAAACAAACACACAGGTTCTTGCGGGTGTATGTAAAATTCTCTATTCCAAAAATGAGACAACATACCAAAACATTCCTGATGCACTTGGAGCATTTTATACGACCCCATATAACAAAGTTCTTGCATGGAAGTCTCCATTTGCTACGTACTGTGGCAGCAACACTAATCTTGTTGAAAGTAACAACGGAACCTCTTTTGCGCTTCGTGCAACTAACCCTACTAAAAGTGATTTCAAAACTCTCACTATCTTTTCTGATCATATACTCTTGTCGATTAACTCGTATGAGCATTTTACAAAAACATTTGGAGCACTTTTCTATCGTGATGGATCAAAGACTGATTGGCCAGACTATTTCTTAGAGAAAAATATCACACCACCGAAGTCACTTACTTCTATGATTAATGCTACATACACTTTTGACGCAAAGCTTGTTCGTTGGGATGAGACTAAGACCACACTCTCAACACCAGGGGCTATTCCTGCAGGATCCCAGAAGACATATGACCAAAATAAACACACTGCACAACTTGTATCAACCGCTCATTTGCAGTGGACAGATGCAAGTTGTACAGAAATGATTCCGACAGATCCATTGTGTAAGTATCAAAAAAAAGGATTTTGGTATCAGGTTCAAATGGCAGATTCTCGCTTTGAATTTCTGGAAGATTGGTCCAACTTTAATGACAAGTATATTATGTTTGATGCTGGTACGCAGACATTTGGATACCGTCAGAGCCTTAAACAGATGCTCCCACAAGGGACAGTTAAGAATCCATATAAAATCGTTGGAAATAGATATACAGTAGAGTATGACCTCCTTCCTTCAATCAAAAGTGCTATTTTGCAGGCAGAAGCAGAATCAAAAAAGACAGGTATCATGTATATTCCTCCAAGACGTATCATTAATGGTGTAACTGAAAATGATGCTCAGTACTTTGCACACTTTGCAATCAATAGTTTTCATACTGGATATGAGGTTCCTGGACTTGCGAATCTATCCTATGAGTTCTACGATGTAAGTCTTGTAGATACTCGTGTTGCACTTAAGAGTTGTACCGCAGGTGCAAAAACAGTTCCTAGTGGCAACACTCTCTCTACGTATGTAAACTCTACAGTTCTGTATGGGGGATCTTGCGCAGCTAAGCAATCATTGTGTCAGAACGGTGGCTGGGTAGATCCTACCACTAAAGTTGCTCAAGGTACTCGGTATGATAGTTGCACAACAACACAACCTAGTTCTGGTTTTTTCTGTGATGGAGGAAATAAGAATATTATCTACCAATGTGCAATTGATCCAAGTAAAGCAAGTACCATGACATCAAATGGTTGGTCAAATGTTGGAAATAATTGTTATCACGGGGTATCAGGAGTACAGTGTTCTACAAGTAAAAATGAAACAACATATCCAAAGAAGGGGACATTTTGTAGTGGTGATCGTAAGATTACCGAATGGGTATGTGGAGGCACATCTTCACTCCCAAGTCCTTGGACAAAACAAGATGGAGGCTGTTACCACATGAAGACTACACATAGCTGCCTGCCGTTTTAAAAAGAGAAAGAAAAAATCGCCCCCAAGAGGGCGATTTTGTATGGCACTTTCTTGTTGATGCATCTTATCGATGCTGAGAGAGCTTTTCTGCCACATAGTTATTCCTAGCCTTGCAGACTGCTGTCACCTTGCCAACATGCCCAAGATCGTACGGACTTCCTGAAGGAGGTAGGGGGTAAAGTGCTTCCGCTTCACTAATTGCCCGCCCCTTCTTCATCTCCCTATGAAGAGTGCTCAGATCATATAACGAACGCATAAGCTCTCCTTTTCAGTGAATGAGCTGAGCTCAGTTTAACATACAGAAAAAGCGAGTGTGTATGTTTTGCACGATCACAAGCAATAAGAAATCCCCCACCTTTTCGAGGCAGGGGATCATTCTGCACATATCAAGAAACACTCTGTGTCTCGATGCTGTGGGAAACTGAGGCAATTCTTTCAAAACCAACTCGGTTAATTGCACGGCCAAGAAGTTCTTTTATCTTTTGACGGATATCAATTGTTCTCTGTTCAAGGTTGTTGGTAATTTGCCAAGAGTCCACAAAGACATCAGGGTTAGTGTACCCATCTTTGTCGAGCGTCTCAAGGGTGACAACAACTGTAAGAATGGTTAGTTGAGGCATAGTGCTTCTCGCTTCGGTAGAGTGGAAAGAACTAGTGAAATATAACAATCATATGGAGGAATGTCAAATTATGCAGCATTGCACAGCCAAGCATACGCTTCTAATTGTGAAAGGGCGGAGTGTTTATTTAAAATTGCAAAATAAAAAAGCCCCACACAGTGAAGCGGGGGCTTCTTTGTGTAGGGCTAAGTATTGGTATTCAGACGAAACAATGCTGATACTTCTTCTTTCGTTATGAATTTAGTTGGGAAAAAAGAGAGCTGCCACGAATTGTCATAACCAAAATGGTATTGAAATTCCTCTTCCCAGCAGTAAATTCCAAACCAGCGTACTTCGTTGCCAATTCGTTTTCGGAGGACAATGCCAGTAACTAAGCGAATCGTGCCTACTTTGCACACACTGTACAACAGAAGTTGTTTGTGCCACAACAGAAGAAACGTGAAGAGTGTGAAGAATGCCAAGATACCAGGATGTATCTCAAGTAGCAACTTCAGGTAGTCGTTGGAGACCCCATATTGAGGGTAGTTGATTGACTGCATGCAGGCGACAACGCCATACATAAAAAGATAAGAAGCCGTAAGGATTGAACGAACTATCACCTGACTCTCCTATATTAGATGGAAAGAACACTTCTGAGAGAACTCAGTAGAAGTATGTTGTTTACACTACTATATAATTTATATATTGTCAATATTTGTGGACTATGGGACGAGATATGGAAACAAGTTGTGAAGGGGGTGGAACACTTAGTATGGATATTAAACAAGAAACCCGCCGAAGCAGAGTTCCTGCTGGCGGGCTAGAGAGAGTTGAAAATGGACGCAATACTGCTGAGGCTCACATTTGTCCAGTCTTTCTGGAAGACAAAGACGATCGCAGCCAGGGCAGACGCAGTAACGGAAATCATTCCGAGAATTTCGGAACCAGTAAATTCCATGTAGTACTCCAAAACTAAAGATAAAAGAACAAAAGTATTATACAACATTTATAATACTTTTGTCAACTTAGGTGGACCCTAGGAGAATCTGTCACAAAATCACCTCCTCGTAAACTCGTCGGAGATGATTTTCCGACCCGTATTCGATTCTCCTCGCACATGACGCAGGTCATGTGCTTTACGGGCCATAGATAATAAAAGATCCATCAAGTTCAACTTGATGGATCTTTTATTATTGTGGACTTTGACACTGTTTTCTTGAACCGTTTAGCTACAGAACTGAACTATCTTGTGTGGGTTCTGAAGGGAGATTATGAGAAGGCTTAGTGTATAGGTGTGGGTTTTGTTTCTTATCCATACTGATAAGCAGTTCAAAAACAGTTGCAAGTTTACTTATGTCCTCTTGAGTAAGCTTTGAAGTTTTATTGGTTTTTTGCTCCATTTATCTTCTTGATAGACTTCCAGTCTATTTCCTCAACAACGCCCATCTCATCTACAAAGAATAAATATAGGTTTAGTTTATCCATTACATCAAAGGGTATTTTTCGTAGTACCATTTTTCTGAAAGAAGTAGGAAAGGCTATTCCATATTTATATCCATACTTGTATCCTCTAGCTCCTTCTCTGTGCATTCTTGTTATTATTTGTCCAACAGCGGAGTTGAAGCTACTACTCATACTACCTGAAGGGTTTTTCACTTTTATGGATGGGTCGCCTTTAGCTTCTATCAGCCAGTATCTTGAAAACTTATCATTACGTACTTTTATGTCTACTCCTTGCTCCCATAGTTCAGAGCTTTGCAGAGACTTACTCCACCCATTTAGCTCAAGATACTTTATGAGGTTATTTTGAACAAAGTCTTCAGTGATTATTTTTCTTTCTTTCATAGATGGTCCAATTTTACTTGGAGTGTTTGAAAACGTAGTAGTTACTATCAAAAGAAGTTCTCGTCTTAGAGAAGGCGTAATAGACACAAGCATCAAGAGAAGTTGTGTTGAACTTTTGATTGTCAGTTTTCTTGATTACTTCTACGCAATCATTCTTGAAGTCATCTTCTAGTTCTTTGTTGAACTG
>CAZJDZ010000011.1:28829-33581 GCA_964544935.1 uncultured Candidatus Saccharibacteria bacterium
TGATGGCTCAGTATCTTTCCATTGAAGACTATATGGTACTCAAAGTTCTTATTGAGTTTCTGGAAGTCTTGGAAGCCAAGCTCCTTTGCAAAAACCATACTGGTAACACCTTCCTTTTTTATTTCTCCATCTTCATACCTCTTCTTGTCTGTTTTGTAGAGGTGTATCGTATCAGACTTGTCTTCTTTTACTTCTATCACCAAGTATCTACCAAGAGACGTTTCAATAAGAAAGTCTGGGAAGTATTTTCCATATCTATCTTCAGCTGAGTTCCAGTACTCAAAGTAGAACTCATTGTGCTTTTCGTTGGTGACACCTCCTGTGAAGTACACATCCTTCACAAGTTCACCGTCTTTGAGGTTTGCTCTCAAATAACGAAACATCTCAAGCTCATCCGTACTGTCAAAGTTGTATGGGTTGATATGGAAGCCAAGACGTGACGTTCTCCCTTCAGCATCCTCTTGTTCACGAGATACCACCAAGCTACGCACAAATGCCTGTTCATCGGTTTCGTGAAGCTCTCTTCTTACTGTTATCTTGAAAGGAAAAGCCTTTGTAAGTTCAATCTCTTGCTCAATCTCAGTTTCCTTTTTCTCATACTTCATTGATTGAGAAAGTATCTGGTCCGCAATACCGTAAATAACAAGGTAGTTCTTCTCTACAGCCTTTGTGAGCTTGTCTTTGGTGATACTGTTACTCTCTAGAACCTTATTGATTTCGGAGTATGTGAAGTGAGTTTTGTTTTGAATAAGAGCAACGACTTCGTAGTATCCAAATACTCTTACTTCTTCTTGCGTATCATCTGAAGTAATTGCAACAGGGTCACGGTAAATTGCTTTCCCTTCTTCATTGAGTACAATCTCTCTTCCTTGAATTATTGGTATAAGCTTCTTTTCTCCGACTTTCTTGAGGTTTATAACAATTTTCTCAGGTGAGACTTTTTGTGATGAAAGTATTTCAACAAGCTTTCTCTTTATCTTGACTGTACATTTCTTTTCAACAACAAGGTCTACTTGAACCTCTATTTGTTGCTTTCCAGATAGAGACGCAATACTTGTGCTGAAATTGTTCTTGAGTTCACGGTCCAGTACTTGATAGTTCTCATCAGAAAGGAAAATACGAGCCTTCACGGTGTTATCTCCTATACGACGAAGACACCGACAAGAAGCCTGTAGAACGAAGTTGTTACTGGTTGAGTTTTTGTAGAGAGCAACAGCGACAAGCGACTTACAGTTCCATCCTTCTGTTCCTTTGTTTACCAAGAGAACGAATTGTTTTTCACTTTCTGGAGTATCCAAACGATTGAACTCATAGTCAGCATCTTTCTTCTTGTCTCCTGTGAATGTTGAGTGCCAGACAAGTTTCTTTGAAAGGTCAATTTTGTGTTTACGAAGAGCCTTATCAAGATTAGTCTCAAGTTTCTCAAGCATTGTGATGTCTGTAGTATAAAAAGCAATCTTTGGAAGCCTTCCTTCTATACGAGTATCTCCATATGACTTCCAGAATGTATCTACTACAGTATTCACGAAGTCTTCAGACTGAACATCATCTGTTTTACCGTGATTGGTAATTTCTACAAGCTTGAGTATTCCTTTCTCCATACCTTGCTGAAGCCCAAATGTATACACCGTATCAGGGAGCATTACATTTTTTACGTATGGTGTACCTGTAAGGTTTGCAACAGTTATCACATTTGTTTGCTCTGCGAGATAGTGGATTGTCTTTCGTGATTGGTTGAGTTTCTCTGATACATCATCACCGTATGAGTGATGAGCTTCATCTACGAAGACAGCGAGGTTTGGAAGCCCTTCCAGAGCCCTTAAACGCTTGTTTACAGGGTCCTTACGCAAATCAAAGAGAGTATTTCCTTTGTGTGTATCTTTCCAATCCTTGAGGATGATTTTGGATGAGTTAGTAACAATCACATTGTAGTTACCGATTGGGTTCAGTGGTGTTTCTGGTTTCTCCAAGTACCAATACTTGATGTTCAGCAAGATGTCATCATACTCACGAGGGATAACAGAACCGTAATCAAAGTTCTTTACTTCTTTGAGTACTTCTATAATTCCAGTATCAGCTGGACCAAAGAGTAGTATGTTCTTTGCAAATCTCGTGTCTTCATCGTGCTTGTACGACAAGATAAACTCATACATCATAAGTACGCCCATCAAAATAGTTTTACCTGCACCCATCGTGAGAGCGAGTACATAGTTTGCATATCCATATTCAGCGTAGCCAAGTTCAGCAAGTTTCTTCTGGATGCGTTCAGCTTTCTTTTCTTCAGCAAGGTCATCAAAGAGGTCAATGATGTCATTGGTGAAGCCAAGAGCCTTGAGAAGGTCCTTGTTATCTTTCGCCACTATTCCAACTATTTTTGGAACGGAAGCATTGTTCATTATCTCTTTGAGGTAGATGTATGTTTCAAGAGCTTCACGTTGTGGCTCGTGAAGAAAGTTATTGCTTTTGATATGCGTGAGGATGTTTCGTGTTTCTGGATAGATACCTTCATATCCATTTTCACGCCATTCACGGACCATATTCTGAAGTAGTTGAAGAAAAAATTGCATATATTATCTAATCCATTTGATTGTACGAGTGTCATCAGCGAGCCAATCCTTTATTATTCTTGGAGATAAGGAAAGTATTCCAAAGCTATCTAGCTTATTTATTTCATCAGCACGTTCTTCATTTTCTACTGGTATGTATGTCCTGTATTGTGGGTCATTACCATTCTCGTAGTCTATTTCTTCTTTGAACTCATAAAAATAGAGCTCCCCTGAAGGTTTGTGTCTGAGAAGTCTTCTCATTAGATGACTATCTTCTACGTAAACTTTTATCGTGTCAAAATTATCTACAGACAAGTCATTTTCAGTGAGGTTTTCAATTTTTTGCAAGGATGTTTCGTTCATAGTTTTATTTGATTACAATTTCGTGAGTTTCAAAGTATTCTTCTCCAAGAACATCAACTATTTTGACAGCAACAGTGTATGTTCCTTTTTTGTCATAGGTGTATTCGTGTGAAGTGTCTACGAGTTCACCCTTCTTTTCCTTGTGAAGAAATATCTCAGCATTGAATGAAATGTCGCTACCTTTCTTTTGACCTTCACCATAGTTCACATCAATCACAACGTGCTCAAGAGCCTGTCTGTAGTCAAAGAGTTGAACACGTTCAGCTACAGAAAGCCTCTTCTCATTCTCAAGTTCCAGACGCTTCATAAGAAGTGGAGAGTAGTAGTCTTTTACTTCTACAATAAGCTTATTTCCTTTCACAGAGTATGTGATATTTGCTTCTGTAGGCTTCTTGAAGTCCAGTTCCTTTTTATCAATCTGGATGTCTCGTATTTCAATCTCAACCCCTGTATTATTTTCTTTCTTCACAAAGTCACGTACATCAAGCTCAGCACCACTACAAATCACAATCACCTTATTCTCAAAAGTTGTATCTTTTTGTTTTGAGACTTTTTTTATTGTGAATAGGTTTTTATTTTTCTTTATTGCATCTAGCACAAGAGTAATATCCATTTTACCAAGAACTCTATTTGGGGAGATTATTTTTACATAATCAGCACCAAGAGTACCATCAAAGTCACCACGAGTGAGTTCCTCTATTTTATAGGTTTCTATGAGTAGTTGTCTTGCTTGAATATCATTGGTAAATACTTCATAGTGGTTTACGTTATAGACTTTGAAAGCATCTTTACTTTTTCGCTCTTTCATTATTTTGTTGATGCGTTGAGTGGCTGTTATTACTGCACCTTTATTGATGTCACAACCAATCCATCTACGATTAAGTTTTTCTGCTACCGCACAAGTCGTACCAGAACCCATAAAACAATCTAGAACAAGACTTCCTTCGTTTGATGAAGCTTTAATTATTTTTTCAAGTAGCTCTTCAGGTTTTTGTGTTGGATAGTCTAGTCTTTCTTCTGACTGAGAGTTAATATAAGAAATGTCCCATACATCTCTAGAGTTAACCCAATTATAGACCCCATTTTCATCCTCAAAAAACTCAGCCATTCCACCTCCGTAATCAACAATACCAGCTTTTCTTGACTTACTCTTAGTGTAAGCCTTTTCTTTTTGAAGATTAAAAGTAGGCTTATCTGTTTTTGAATAATAAAGAATTGTATCGTGTTTCTGGCTCCATTTTCCTTTACTAGAACCTCCTGTACGATAACCCCAAGCAATTTCATTTTGAAAATTATCATCACCAAAAACCTCATCCATTATTAGACGAATATGAGAATTTTTATGCCAGTCACAGTGTAAGTATATTGAACCTATATCAGAAAGTAATTCACGTAAAATAATCAAACGTTCATACATAAATTGGAGATATTCATCTTTTTCCCAAATATCTGTATATTGCATTTCTTCAAGCACACTTTGTTCAACACCTAATACATCTTGACCTTTTATTTTTATTTTCTTTACATAGTCTGCCTTGCTGTCAAAAGGTGGGTCAATATATATCAAATCAACTTTTCCTCTGTAATCTTTGAGCAAGTGAGCAAGCACCTGTTTGTTATCACCCCAAAATATCTTGTTCCAATCCTTTGCATTCATATTTCCGTATATCTCCTTTTCTTGAGCAGGAAACCACTCAATACTTTTTGGAGCACTCTTTTCATACCATTGAAGCATTGCTCTTCCTTTGGTTGTTGAGAGTTTTTGTACGCTAGTTTCTGTCTTTTTTATTGTTTCTTTTTTCATATACATTTGCATTTATGGTTGATAATAACTATTTCGGAT
>CAZJDZ010000012.1:0-33243 GCA_964544935.1 uncultured Candidatus Saccharibacteria bacterium
AGAGCAGCGCGCTGTTAACGCGTTGGTCGTAGGTTCGATCCCTACTCGCGGAGCCCAATAGGTTGATTTTTGAGAAGTAATAGCTCAGAGAACGGAGAACGCATTGTAATACAAGGCGTTTTTTCGTTTATGGTGTAGTTCTGAAGTATGTAATTTAGAATAGCTCGCTTTTCATCAACTTCCGAACTTTCAAAGAGGTCCATTGCATCCTTTGCAAGGTTAAATACTGTAGATGCAGTGATATAATAGCTTTCATCTGCCTTAGTATGTTCATCAAGTTGTATGTTGATGTCGTACTGTTTGTCCTTCAGCTCCTTCAACTTTTTGTCATAGTCAATCTTAGTAATCCTCTTAAGATATATGGCTTAGAAGCGTACTTGAATGGCTTCTTACCCCAACCCTTTCTTATTGTCTGACATTTATCAAAGAGTTCTTTAGTTATCAGTGGTTGATATTTATGAGGGTAAGAAACTTTTTTTGAGACCATCATTCCGTAATAGAAAGTATTGTTCAAGATATGATCTACCATACTTAGAGCTAACGGTTTACCAACTGAACTCTTCAATCCGTCTTTGTATGTTAGATCTCTGAGAGTGAGTGTTGAGTAGTTTCCTGTTGCGTAGAGCTCAAACATCTTTTTAACCAAATGTGCTGTAGTTACATCAAGAACAACGTCAGTTCTTTTACCGTCTTCATCATAAACACTTTCATATCCAATCGGAGGTCTTCCTATCAGTTCACCATTTGCTAACATATGTTTCTGCTTTCTTTTTACGTTATCACTAAGCTGAAGAACATAACTTTTTGCAAACATAACTGCCATATCCCAACGCAAAATATCAGAACTGTTTGATTCCCTATGAATAACTAAATTTTCTCTATAAAAATGTATCTCTATTTTTCCTGCTTTTCGTAGCTCGTCTAATTGGACCGACTCTTTGAAACTTCTTTGTAAACGGTCAACTGTATCAACAACAAGAGCAATGATTTCTTTTGAATCTTGAATCATCTTGATAACCTCTTGAAACTTTTCTCTGTCTCCTTTTGTTGAAGATTCCTCAATTTCAACAGTCCTCCAAATAGTTAATCCTTTGTACTTTACGTAATCAGAAACACGTACAACTTGAGCTTCGTTTGAATCTTGTTTTTTATCAGATACTCGTGCAAGTATTATAGCTTTCATTATTTTGAATCTCTTTTAATAATATTTTTTTCATCTTCATTAATTGCATAAATACTAAAAATAATGTTATTTATACTGTCTTCAGTTTCTTTCGTATCAAGATCTCCTTTTTTCTTCATCTCAAGTAATTTGGTAACTAATTTTTTTATTTCATTTTTGTTTTCTATGGAGGTATCTTTGATAGGAAGTGACTCTATGGTTTCAATATCTGTCTGTGCCATAGGTCTACCAACTTCAAGTGTGGTTTTTTGATAGTAATAGTCCATTAAGTCAGAATTTAAAATCGCTAAGATATACTCTAACGGGAGAGATTCTTCATTGTTAGGAGCGAAAGAGTGAACATTGTTTAAGTGGTAGTAATGATCAGTGTCAATGCTTGATATTAGAGAATCACCTGTCTGTCTAACTAGAATTTTTGGATTATTTATTATCTTATAATCAAAGCCACCTCCATTTAATAATTCTGGATCTATGTTTATATAGTCATTATCATAAGTAATTTTATATTTTTTAATCTGACCTCCTGAAATAATTCCTTTTTGATAAGTATCTTTATCTTTTTGTTTAAAGATAATGTTTTTTTGACCAATTTTTGATCTAACACCAGTTCTTCCTGTATATTGTTTGCCAAGTTCAAAACTATTAGCTTCAATTTTTTCAATTAAATCTTTTGTTTCTTGATTAAAGAATAATCTGAATCTGTTATGTTTTGTTTTTCTAAAATAGGATTGTGCGTAACTGAAACTTTCTATATTATTCTGGGTTAAATCTTCTGGTTTCTTAGGCAAAAGTACTGAGACGTTTTTGTTTTGATCAATGTCCTTTGATCTTTTAAAGAAATAAACTACCGAAAAACCAACAGTTGCATCAAAAACCCCGTAAGAAAATAATAAGAACTTCATTATTTCATTTGATTTTAAGATGTAACTTCTTATTTTGGAAAAATATCTACCGAGAAGGAAACTGTCAGGAACTATGAAGGTTTGAATGCCACCATATTCACTACTTAATTGTATTGCCCTGTCCATAAATAAAGCATATAAACTAATTTTGTATTCAGCTGAATTTGGAAAGTTTTTCTTTATAAAATTTTTATCCTCTGCAGACATCTTTTGGCCACCTCTTAGACCATAACTTACATATGGAGGATTTCCTATCACTATGTTGAATGAACTAATTCCAAACATAAATTCAGAGTTAAAGAAATTCGCTGAAGATTCATTATCAAAAGGTCTGTAAGTTTTGAGCTGTAGTGTCTTTTCTGAATCTCCAAACATTGTTGGTCCTGTGTTAACTAGAAGATCGTAATCGCTTCGTAATTTCTTTTTCTTATTTAAACTTTCAGTATTAAAATAAGCATCTCTTAGAATTTGAAGTTTATTTTCAAGTTCTGAATCATCCCAAAATGAAGTTGCTCCACTTTTATCAAGCTCAATTAAAGAGTTTGCACACACAAACTTAAATTCTAGGTTTGGTAGAGGTTTTATTTTCTTTGAATCTGATTCTTCGTCCACAATAATTGAAAGCCAAGTTCTAAGACGAGCAATTTCAACTGCCATAGGTTCAATATCAACCCCATAAATATTCTTTTCTATAATTTGTAGCTTTGCTTTATATCCATCAAAACGTGGCTCTAGTCGTTCATAAACACGAACTAGGAGTTGTAGCATTCCAATAGGAAAAGCACCCGATCCACAAGCTGGGTCTAGAACTTTTAGATCATCTAATGCCGATATGATAGTATCCTTGTAAGGTTTCCAATCTCTTCGCCAATTATGATCCTGATCTTGGAAATCCTTATCGGGAGCATCAATCAATTGATATAATCTTTGATCTCTGTAAGTGTCTTCAGGTAGTTTTGTTTTAAGATATTCTTTAAGCGATTCTTTACACATATAGTCCACAATCTCTCTTGGTGTGTAAAAAGCACCTTTTGCTTTACGTGCCTGCTCTCCTGTTTCTTCTGTAATTTCCGCAAGAAGATTTTCAAAGATGCGACCTAACATTTCAGGATCAATTGCTACCTGTTGGAACTGGCTAGTACTTTCGTCAGTTGTAAAGTTGTACTCTGAAAGAAACTTAAATAAATCATCAAAATAATTCTTTGGAAAAGTTAGCTTACTATTTTTATAAAGGTCGTTCTGTCTTACTTCAAAGAGTCCTCCGTTTAAGAACGGTGTTACATCGTCTTTATACTCACGTTCGTCTGTTGGTGTATTAAGCACACCGAAGAAAAGACGCTCTAGTTTTGAACGGTAATATTCAGAATCATCCTCAAAAGATTGAGAATCAAAATATTTGAGATCTGGATTGATGATACCCTTTTTGTCTACGAACCACGTAAATATCACACGACCAAGTAGACGATTAGCAAACATTGACGAATGCTTTTCATCAAGTATGTTCTCTTTAAGTAAATGCTGTCTAAGTGTAATAAAACGCTCACTGATACCTGCATAAAACTTCTTATTAAGTGGCTGTAAATCAAAGCTTTCCCATAGAACATTATGTACAGCTGTTTTGTTTGAATACTCCTTTATTTCTGACCACTTTGAAAGAATATCTTGGAATGTAGCAGTAAGATTACCTTTAAGCTCAAGGGTTCGTATTACATAATTATTAGTAAGAACAATAATTATTCTGTCTACTGATTTTGGAATTATAAAATCAATACCAATATTAAATTTAGAATTAAAAGGTTCATCTTCAAAATTTGGTGTAAGAGCTGTCGCCCACGCAACCACTCGCTTACTTGCCTTATTTACTCCGTACACCTTGAAATCAAGATTTAGTTTATTATCAGCGTGAACCTTATATGTTGCTTTCCTGTCAGCCATTACTTGATCTTCAAAAAACCAAGTTGCATTCGCACGAATTTTACCATCGCTATCGTTAAATAACTGAAATAAGTTTAAGTCATTTTCTGATACAGAATCATCAAGGAGTTTAATTACGGACAAAATAACCCTCTGAGCTTGTTCAAAGTTTTTTGAAGTAGAGAGTTTAGTTAACTCATCTTGAACTATTTGAATTTTATAAGGTAGTTTACTCATTGCTGTTTATGTAGAATAGGATACTTTTTGATGTTGTTGGCGCTTCCGTTGTGTTTGTTTGTTTGTATTTATTTAGATCTTTAGATAAAGCTACTAGTTTTTGAAGTGTTTCTTGGTATGTTTCTCCTTTATTTTTTTGTGCCATTACCTTTCGTTTTAATTGACCAATATCACGTTTATAGAATACATCCCTTGTCTTAAATGCATCTCGGACCATATCAATCTCTTCTTCTAAGTATCCATTTGAAAACAGAATACGTAGTACTTCATTTTCTTGACCAATAAGAGAGCCAACTTCCTCATCTCCAAAGTATTGAATTACTTTTGATTCTATTTGATTTTTAATAGCAACTTTGTCAGCTGTAATTTTATCTAAAGATCTTTTATTGTCCTCTGGGGTTGTTCTTAACCATTCAAGAGCTTGAAGTTGCGATACTGCAAATAACTGTGAAGCAAATCTATCTGTCTTTGTGAATTGAAAACCAGTTAGATCTCCTTCTTCAGAAAAGAGTTTTGCTAAAGCAAAAACTTCAGGTCTTGATTGTCCACGAGAAAGAATTGTTGGTGTAAGAGTCCATTTACCGTCAGAGATAGTATAAATTTTTTCTTTGTACTCACTTGGATATAGATCACTTTCATTGAATCTCTTTAGATCAAGAACAAACTCATCTTCTGAAAGTAAGAAGTCCGATGCCTTTTCAGCATCATCAAGTGCTTGCATTCTCTTCTGCATATCAGCACTATATATATCACTTACTGAATCAGTATATTCTATAGGATTTTCTGGCTCAGCAAGAACAGGAGTATCAGTTCCGATTGTATTTCTGATTAGGTTGATCTTTCCTTCAAGTCGTTGAATAAGTTTCAAATACGAGTCAAGTTTTGCCTCAGGGCGCATATTGTAGATATATACCTCATCAAAGAGTGACCCTAGACGATTCACACGACCATTTCTCTGGATCATACGAACAGGATTCCAATGTAGATCATAATTAACCAGAATACCTGCATCTTGAAGATTTTGACCTTCTGAAAGCACGTCTGTAGAAAAGAGATACTGTAGCTCAGCTTCATCGTCCTTTAGAACATAGTTCTTTGATTTTGGAGAGAACCTTGATGCTAAGTTTTCTGCATCGCTTCTATTTTTTGAAGATACAAAACCAGTGTTTAGGTTGTTTACACTTGAAGAATATTTGGAGATGGAATCTTGAATGTAATTAATTGTGTCCGCATAATAAGAGAAGACGAGAACTTTTTTATTTGGCTGTTCGTTTTGTAGTTTATCAAGTAAAGCACCAAAGCATTTTATTTTTGAATCGTCTTTTGCAAGAATCTCTAGTTGATTACGAATAGCAGAAACTAATTCCTTTTCTTTAATTAGGTCCTGTTTAAGAGCTTCAAGTTCATAGTTCTTTTCATCAATAGTATCCAATGTGTTTTCTTCTAGTGACTCTAGATCTACCTCAATATCTTCATCACCAAAACTTAACTCTAAAGCTTCTATATCCTTCAAAGAAACGATCTTACCCTCATTTATACCTTTTTCAAACAGGTCCAATTTCTTACTGTATGTTTCTAAGGATGTTCTAAGTGCGCTTACGGATGATTCCATACGCTTCAAGAATACTGTTCTTAAAATACCAAATAAACCTAATTGTAAAAGCAGTTTTTTACTATTCTCTGAACTAAGACCGATTTCTTTAATCTCATCTCTTGTTTTTCCGTAGTATTTTGTTTGATACATCATCCATCGGTAAGGAATAAACCCAAGCATAAGAATTAACTGGAATACGAAATACATCGGATTCTCTTCAGACAGAGTTTGTTCATCAAGTTTTGTTTTAACTTTATCAAGTTGATTTAAAGGATGTTTTAGATCCTTACATTTTTCAATGATTTCATTCGGATCTAGTTCGTAAACAGAAGATAATGAAATACTTGAGCTTTCAATTTTTCTAATGGAGTCAACAAGCTTCTTATCAAGTTCATACTCTGTTACTTCTGGTATTACTTTTGGAAACTTCTTCTCAACGCCGTTAACGGTTAAAGATCCATACTCACTTTCAATTCCTTGTCTTGTGCGTCGTACGACAAAAGTACGAATGATCGGAGTCATTACTTGTTTTATGTAATCGTAATCTATTTTTCCGTCACGCTTAATATCTTGGTTGATTTTCTTCTTAAGGTTTTCAACAGCTTGATAGAAACTAATCTGCACTGTTTGCTTTTGTTCGTCAGCAATAGTAACTTTTAGAACTTCAGCATCACCACCTGTTCCGAGAAGGATCTGATTTGTGAGATCACTTAATTGGTTATTTATTGGTGTTGCTGTAAGCAATAACACTTGAGCTTTTGGGTTTGCTCTAACCCAATCTAGAAGTAACTTAAATCTAGATCCTGAAGTTTGTCTAAGGTTATGAGATTCATCAATCACGAACAACGAAACACTAGCAATGTTATCAAGTTCTTTTCTTCTTTCAATTTCTCCAGAGTTTTGAAGAGTGATCGGCTTTAAACCATAGATACCCTCAGTTGCAAGTTCCTTTTCCCATTGCTGAACAAGTGATTTTGGGCAAATAACTTCAACTCGTTTCTTACCTTCAGGATTATCAATGTACTGTTTAAGAACACTAATCGCTGTTGTTGTTTTTCCAAGCCCAACAGAATCAGCAAGCATTGCTACTTTATATTTTCTAAGTCGTCTTAAAAGAGCGTGTACATTTTTCTGTTGAAAATCAAACAAAGTTTTCCCGTGTCCATTTTCAGAAAGATCTTCAGTGTCATCTTCTATCTCTTCCTTATATAACTCATAGAGTGTCTTTATATATGTTTCGTAAGGACTATAAAGCTCATCTCCAACAGGAGAAGTTCCTATAAGTGCACTAAACTGCTCATTCCAATTCTCAGTTGTCTCATCATTCCAAAATTGGTCAAACCAATAGAGATGTCCAACTTCTTGAGCTTCTGTCTTTGGCTGGAATACAACAACTCTATGATCTGATTCTAGTGCATTAAGTTCTGTATTGAAGGTAAGACCATTTTTTGTGAAGTTTGATGATCCTATAACTCCAACAGCTTCACTTGATTCATAAGATCCAAAGATATAACACTTAGCGTGTAAGAAGTTCTTTCTATATACACGTACCTCTATTTTACCGTTTGCTATATATTCCTTAATTTCAGAAACTACTTCTTTTAGTCCTGATTCTGGAGCAATCATAGAAAGATCAAACTTAAAATCTTGATCTGGATAATCTGGCTCAGGTTGTACTAGTTTGTGCCTTGGAATAAGAGGTTCACGACCAATTAAAATTCTTACTTTTGAGTAGTTCTTAAGAAGAGGTAAAACAAGTTTCATTCCTTCAAGATCCCAGTATCCTGTGGCAATAGAAAGTTCTGTATGTTGTGGAGCAACATCTGTAAAAACATCAATTAACTTTCTTCTATTGTTATCAATTATTTTAGGTAAGCTCATAATTATTTGGTACTAGATTTTTTAAGAAATGATTCAAACTCACTCTTTTCTACACGAAACTCTTTACCAAACTTATAAGCTTTGAGTTTGCCTGCTTTAATATAACGATAAATCGTCATAACATTAACTCGCAACTTCTCTGCCAATTCTTCAGCTAGATAAAATTCTTGCTCGTTTTTGATCATAATAGTCATTTTATTATACTTTACAATTGTTTACAATGCCAGTTGCTAACATTTTCTTTTTTCTAATAGCCCAAGATCTCTTCATTCTGTCAGATAAGAATCTGTGGTAATGTTCATTAAATACGTTTTGTAAATCTTGTTTCAAGATTTCGCTAGGTGTTAGTTTTTTCATATACTTTTAAATTAGTTATCTTCTCCGATTGGATAACCGTTAATAATTTCTAATGTTTTTCTGTTGTTATAATTCTCGTCAACGCTCCTCCAATCGTTGTCATCCGTGTTTATTGCATCTTCAGCAGAAGTAACAATAAACGAAATCAAATCGTGGTACGCTTTATCATTTTCTATCATTGAGTAATGAACTCTTTCAATTTCTTGGTTAGTTAGCTCACGACCCAAATTATCTTCAGCAAAACTCTGAACCATTTCAGCAGTTATTACGTATAGTATTGGTGAGTCCCATTCACATTTAGCAAAATAATCTTTAAGAAGTGCCATAAGTTTTTATTAGTTTTAATTAAGTTAGTAAAGTTAATTTTTTATTAAGGTGGATTAGCTTTAAATGGGTCAAATTTCGTAAGCGTTTCTTCCACTTGGTAGAACCAGTCCCTTTGACGAACTTTTTTAAGCAATACAACTACCTTCTTGATGTCATCTTTGATTCTGTACCAAGTTCTATTGTCAGAATACTTACTTAAAATTGATCTCAATTCTCGTGTGCCATTACCGTCTTTTGTCATAATTACCAAGTTGGTAAAATAGAGCGCTTGTTTTGGCTTAAGTGTCGGATCAGCAATTAAGATCTGTTTAAGAATATCTTTTGGACCTGTAACAAAACTAAAAAGAAGAAGAGAATTATTTTCAATCAAAGTTTTCCAATAATAACTAACCACTGACTGACTTATTTTTTTACTAAAAACCTCTTTAAAAGTAGGGTTTTCTAAGAATCCAAGCTTCTTGAATAATGAGTTCAATTTTTGCTTCTTGCTAAGACGAATTTCAAATCGCAGTACCTCATATAACTCCTTCTTATCAAGTTCATCAAAAAGAGATCTTTGATATTTAGTTTGATCTTTGTCTATTGCACGCTTTGAATCTTTCTTAAGGTCCGCTATTTTGTCATAAATAACGAATGAGTGGGCATTAGCATACGCACAGATACTTTGCCCATCATTCATAAATCTTGTTTTGGTAAAATCAAAACTTTTACGAATATCTACCTTGTTTAGTTCAGAAATAACAAATTGAGAAGTGTAGCCATCTACTAGTTTAATATTTTTTGAATAATGCACAGCACTTACAGAGGCATAACGTAAATACTTTTCTTGAACAGCCAACCCCATTCTCTTCAATCTATCTTGTAGGAGCTCAAGTATTGCACTGAAATCTTTTTCTTCAACTTCGTCTAAATTATTTTTATACAGTAACTTTGGAATAGAAAATTCTATCTTTATAAATGAATCTGCACGACCATCTATTTTTCTTTTTATTCCAGTTAATCTTGGAAAATATAAACCGCTATCAAGATCACGTTTGCTTGGGTTTCGTATAAACTTTGTATAAGCAGGTGTGTTTGATTGTTGATTCCAACCTAAGGTTTCATTAGTTGGATTACTAATACTTACAGCATTACTTCTTGATATGGATAAAATAACAGTATCTATCATAGATTTGCTTTATAACCTTTGAGGTACTTTTCTGGATTAGTTCGCTTAGCAACTGCAAGAAGGACAGAGAAAACACCAAGAAGGTTTTCTTCGCTTTCTTTATCTGTATTTTCTCTGTTATTACAGTTGTTTTGTTCCATAAAAATAACCTGACGATTATGTACATCAGGTTACTCTTACGGTCGTTTACAAAAGTTTATAAACTTTTGTAGGGTTTTAGATACTTACTATTTATTGAGATTGTTTTGGTTGTAATGTTTAAAAAATCTTTTACCGTTGTTTCTTGTGCAATTGTTCGGTTGACTGCTTTGCCTGCTTGATACGCCTTATTTTTTGTTACATCTTCTTCAGATAAGAAGTATCCCCAATCCTCAAGAATTTCATCGTTTGCCCATACTTTACTTGTATCTTTAAATAAGGTTCTCATTAGTTTATGAGGGTCACTATCTTCTTTTTTAGCTATTAGAATATCTTCTCCCATAAAAGAGAGTACACGTGTGGTTTCGTTAAATGTTGGGACTCTTGAGTATGTTTTGATCTTGATGGTATCACTGTTTCTTTTGGTGTTATTTAATCGTACACGGAAAAGAAAACCTCTGTCATACATATCAAATAAACCTTTTGGACCGAAAGAAAAATCTTCAATTATTAGGTAGTTTTCATTTTCTAATGCCAACATAGTATGAACAAATAAAAATAAGTCCGTTTCTGCATCTTTTTTAGATGCTATTATTTTTATTTCGTTACCTTTTAAATCACCTATATACTCTGGTTCAAAAAATGGATGTCCTATCTCTAGATCAACCCTCTGAAATTGTTCGTACTTATTTTCGATATACTTCACTAGAATTTCACGTTGCTTTTTATAACCAAAAAATTGGCTGTTAAAGGGTATCGTTAGACCTTCAGAGAAGAATGATCCTGTTAATCCATTTTTACTTTTACCATCAAGGTTATCCTTGGTATACAAGGATAGATACGAGTGTAAATATTTTTCCAAGATCTTTGTTTTTGTTATAAATAGAACAAAATCAGTGCATTCAAAAATAATTTTTGCTAGTTGTGTTTGGTTATCGTCAGGAGATAAAAAAGCTTTATCAAGAGGAGTTTTTCTGTTATGTGTAAAATAGATTTCTATGAACTTTTCAATATCAGAAGTAGTCCACTTACTTCCGTCATATTTTACGATTAACTTATTTACCAATTCTATGAAGTCAGGTTCTGCTTCATTTTTAATGACTGCATTCTCATACATCTTTTTATAAACGTCTTTACCGTTTTCATCTATCTCAGACAAGAAACCACCATCAACTAAGCTGTAGTCAGCGTTTCCGAATACCTTGAAACCTTTTTCATCAAGTAGCTTACCTAGTTCAAGAAGATAAATTGCTACAGTAGGAGAGCCAAGTAAATGGTTAATTCTCTTCATTGATTCCTCGTATGAATTGCTTATGTCTTCTTCTATTGTTGCTATTTGGTTAAAATCTGTAATCGGTCCTACTGGGGTGAATTTTTGATTTGGAGTAAATAGATTACTAAAACCAGTTGATATGATCTTCCTTTTCAAGATCCAATAAAGAATAAAAAGCTCTTTTTCATCTAGATACCTTTTGTCTTTGTTTTCGAGATCTAAACCTTGCATAAGTATAGTTAGTATTTCTTTACTTTACTTTACAATGCAGTAAAATACAAGAAGAAGCTATATTTACATAAGATCACCTCTTTAAGAATACTTTTTGACAACAGGAAACAGCAGACTGCTCTGTCGAAAGCAGTATTATTAATCAAATTTTTTTCTACAATGGCTAAAACTAAAGCAGGAAAGAAGATCGTAGAGGTTCGCAGACATTACCGTACGCTAGAAAATGGTGATAAGGTACTTGTTCGTGAACATCGAAAATCAACACCTAATTAATCTTAGGTGTGATTGCCCCTTAAAGGGGTGATCTTATATTGATACAGCAATTAAGCCACTAAATTGAAGTTCACTTTTTATTTTATTCCAATTAAGAGTTCTGAACGTATCCAACTGGCGGAGCATTAAAAGTAAAAAGCCTCACATACATGTGAGGCTTTTTACTTTTGACTTTCCATCGAAGCAAGTGACCTGCGTCACTTGCGTGTATGATCGAATACGGGGTCGAGAAACTATCTCTGACGAACGGAGTGAGGAAGTAGTTTCGTGACCGATCCCTACTCTTAAAATACTAGACACAAAAATACTGTCTTATACACTGAATTAGTGGTCAAAGGCCACCGCGAAAAGATGACTTAACTGTGTTGAAGTTTATAGAACCAGAGATAAGTGCAACTAGAAATCAACGGCGATACAAAACATAGCGTGTCTAATTACTAAACATAAAATATTAAATTATGAATCAAGACGAAATTACAAAAAATTTATCAGAAATATACCTTGAGATACAAACTGCTCTGGATATTGCAAAAAACGGCCTTTTGAAAAGTGAGCGAAAGCACAAGGTCGTTAGCGAAACGAAGCAAAAGCTTAATATGTTAAAACCTTATTTCGGCGAGATGGAGCAACTAAAGATAGAGCATGCTGTTCCTCAATGCATAAACGAGCCGAAACATGGGCTTTTCATTTCTGAAAGTGATGCTAAAAAAGGGCTTGAGCCCCTAATGGCGATAACAACCGAACTGATTGGGGTTATTGGTAATCAAGTACCTAAAAGAGATATTTTTATTACTGAAAATTCACCATTTGAAGGTCGCAAGATACTTCGCTCAATCCTCAACCAAGCAAAGAGTAAGATACTGCTTATTGACGGATACTTACGTCCTGAAATTTTGGAAGTAGTCCAACTAAACCTTATTGATAATCAGGCGTTGGAAGTATGTCTCCTAACTCAGAAGAAGAACAATCGCTTTTTTGTTACTTTCTCTGCGGACGTGAAGGCATTGTCGGTTCAGTACCCAAATGCAATCATTGAATATAAGTATTATGACAGTTTGCCTCCTCACGATAGATACATTGTTATTGATGAGAATGAGATCTATCATTCTGGACATAGTTTTGCCGAACTTGGAAACAGAGCATCAAGTATAAGCAAAGTTGAGGGCGATGCTTACAATAAAGCAAAAACCCATACCTATGACTTGTGGTTAAACGGTAATAAGTAGTCCTGTAGCCTTGAAAACATAAATTTTTGCTTCACAGCTTTCCAATCAAATGTACTGAACCTGTGTACTGTTCGGAACACTATTGACAAAAGCAGTATATATTGTTATACTGCTTTTGTTCTTCAAACATTTCCAACTCAACAAATACGAAGGAGTATCTTCATGTCAACTCAGACCCCATTGACTGTCGTAGAAATTATGGAACGCCTTGGAAGACTGTGTCGCTTGGGAACAAGTATACATTGTCGACCAACATTCCCGATTTGCTCCTCTACATGGTACGTGAATATGTCTGGGGTTCAAGTCCCTATACATACCATAGACATGTCTGGAGCATCTCCGCAAGAGGCAGTACTCAACACCTGGAACAGGATTACAGGTCTTCCTAACTCTTTTCCACTTGTTAGGTATTTCTGCAAACCAGATGAATCCATTCCTGGCAAAGGCCCACAAGTCTGGGTCAGATGGAATTCAGAAAAGGATGACTGGGAAGATGTGGTACCTCCAGAAAATGACTCTATGGCTGTTCATGCTTCAGAAATCAGGCCATACGCAGATCATAAATGGAGAGAGGCTAGTTGCTAGCCCAAATCCCTCACAGACCACCACGAGCCGCCGCGCTTGTCGGTGGCTTTCTTTTTATATGCTCAACGTATTTTCATACGTTCTTCAATCAAATGTTCTGAACTTGTGTACCAGTTGGAAAACTTGACAAATACTAATATCTAATGTACATTTGTATTTGTTCAATTGTCCTTTTAACCCGTCAAGGAGTCAAACTCAATGGCAATACATAAGTATATCTACTGGCGTAATGATATGCCTCGGAATGGTATTGGACAACGCTTTGCGAACATTCATCTACTCGTAGGCTACAACCTAGCAACTATCTCTGATTTTCATGAGATGGCAGCTGAAATGCGAGAAACGTTTCCTCAGGCCATTGACGATAAGGTTCGTTGTGGGAAGGTTCATGAGTCAAGCTTTGTTCGAGGTTTTTCACTCATTTCATTTGACACCTATCTTCCAGATGGTGAATACCCAGGGTGGGTACAAGTGCCTGATGGAAAAGTCGAATATTACTGGTAGAGACCCTACCTCCACCCAACAGAACTACCCAAGCTCTGTTGGGTGGTTTCGTTTTATATGTTCCTAACATTCTCACACTTCTCCCAATCAAAAGTTCGAACCTGTGTACCGTTTGGAGTACCATTGACAAAAGCAGTATATATTGTTATACTGCTTTTGTTCTTTCACTATTGGAGGTTTCATGTCGAAGAATCTGAAAGTCGGAGCCCTTCTTGCTGGCGGTGTGGTTGGCGCACTCATCGGCCACTACTACAAGCCGGAGGTAGCAGACTCCATCGTCTTTGGCGCACTCATCGGTGCTCTTGTGGTGAACTGGATCATCGGAATGGCAGACTGATCAGCACAGCTCACAGACTGACCCACCCAAGCAACCTGCTTCGGTGGGTTTCTTGTTTTATATATTCCAAGATTTTCATACTTTCTCCAATCAAACGTTCTGAACCTGTGTACCGTTTGGAGAACTTGACAATACTCACATAATCATTGTATTATGTAACTTATTGTTCGTTTTAGGAGTTGATGATGAGTGCTGATGAAATTTCCATAGAAGATAAGTTTGCTTTGCTTCAAAAGCTTTTTGCTCCAACCTCACCTCAAGAAAAAAACTTTCAACCTATAGTCTTGGGTCTGAAGCAATTCAACCCCGACGAAATCAGAGGTATCCAAGTTCTTGACTCGATGAGGTCAACTCTTACGATAAGAAAGGAAGGAGAACGATGATGTTTGTTGCTCGTGATAACTACGGGCAAGTGGTTCAAGATCTGCTCACAGTTCTTGTCCTCCCTAAGTTGCCGGAATAAGTTCCGTCATTACTTCACACAGCGACCCCGACACAGATCGGGGCGTTTTTTATACTCACTCTCTCAAACCTATTCTTACTCATCGGCCCTACCCTCATGCTCGGATACAGCTTAATAAGTAATGAAAGCACAAAAAATGTCAGGGTATGTCGATGATTACATATTTCCCGAACAACCATGGTACTAGGCTCAACCACCAAGCAAGAACTGCCTGGTGGTCTCTATTTGTGTAGATACAACCTATTGTACATTCATGACTTTTGCCAATGCATCCTTTGCAGACCGTAAACTTTCATTGTAAAAAACTGCCTTTTGATATTCAGCTTTTGCTGCAGGTATATCCCCACGACTCTCGAAGATGTTACCTTTCATTACATATAGCTCAGAAACAGATTTATTATTATCGTTAATAATACTGTCTGCTAATTGCAGAACTTTGTCATATTTTCCTAGCTTGAAATAAGCTTCTATTGGTTCCATCTGATACCATAGCTTTCTTCTTGTTAGCTTGCCTTCCAGCTTCTCAAATTCACGTATAGTACCCTCATAATCACCAAGGTAATACAGAGCAGTTACGACATTGTAGTGATTACGTAGATCTGTAGGATACTCTTTAGATTCTTTTTCAGCTCTTTCTTTTGCGTGTTGCCAAGCCAGCTTCTCATCAAGTTCTTCACCTAAAAGTTTTTCTACTAGCTCTTTCTTATCATTTTTTACAACGATAGCATACGAGTAATTAAAATCCTTCCATAGATGCATCCACTCGTCATAGGTGTACTCATAACTCTTACCATAGTAGCCATCTGTTTCTGTAATAATTTTCTTTGTGTCATTGTATCCTTTCACAACACGATAATGAACAATATCATCATCCGGATACATAAGAGTTCTTGTAAGAACTGGGATGTCATTTGCTATGAATGTCTTAAGCTGTGTTAGATTTCCATTTGGCCTCACATATACAAGCACCCCATGCTTCTCTCTGGCATAATCTGCTAGCTCATAGAGTGTTACTGACTTGTCGTCATTGTTTCCTTTTGGATTATTCCAAGGGCGTGTACCTTTAGCAATTTCTTCTTGAGTATCTACGATTCCCCATTTTGAAAGTGCTATCATAAGTCCTACAGATGAACAGTTGTTAAATGTTTGTCCAACCCAAGACATTCCTCCAAGAAGTTTTGATTGCGGGGGAATGATTCCGTTTGTTATGGTTGCACCAGAAACACCTGTTGGTTGTTGTGATGTTGTGGTAGTAAGAGTGCTACCAGTATCTTTATAGTATGTAGTGCCGTTGTTTTCGTTTTGGATGTTCCAAAAGAAATACAAAATACCTACAGCTAAAGTTACTAAAAATATAATTACAATCTTATTTTTCATGTATCTACAGTATAGCAAAATTAGCATTCATCAACTAAAGTTAGGTAGTTAATTCAAAAAAGAAGCACGAAGAGAGTTCGTGCTTCTTTTTTGTATAATCACCTTTTCTACTTTTTAAAGTAGTCAGTAAAAAGCGCTATCCAATCCTCCTTACGGTGGAACAGTCCAGCTATCTTAGCGTCTTCCCAAACAACTCCTCTTCCACCTTCATACTTACTATGCTTGTCACTTACTTCTGCATAGAGCCACCAAGTGAAACCTATGTCATTCTTAGTAAAAATATCAAGCACATCTTGTGTGTATTCTTTACTTCCTGTTGTAAGACTAGGCACTCCAATTTGGTTAACAAAGAGGGGCACGTTATGTGACTTTTGAAAATCAATACCTTTTTGTATAAGTGTAGCTAGCCATACTTTATCAAGATAAAACTTCTCACCTGTTTTTGATTTCCTGTCAGTCGTCCACCCTGGGTATGGGTCACCACCTTCTATTTTATTTATTTTTACGTACTCTGGTGGTTCATAAAAGTTAAATGTGTAGATAATGTTAGGAGTATTCTCTAAGTAAATTTGTTCAAGACAACGAATATCATATGGTCCGTCGATGCACCCTTCAGCTTTTGCTGGGCCAACTATAATAGGAGTTCTCGTATCAACTTTTCGTATAGCTGCAATAATCTGTAGGTCAAGATCTTTGACTACTTGATTAGTATATGGAGCTTTAGGGTGTGGTTCTGAGAGAAGTTCATATGCTCCTATGTATGGAGTATTCTTATACCGCTCTGCAAGAAATGCCCATGTTTCTGTAAACTCTTGCAAACGCGCCTGATTATCATATTGTGGATCAGAACCAATAAAGAGTATTACCCAAAGTTTTTCATCTACAGCCCATTGTATATATTTATCAAGCATTGCAAGGTAAACAGGATTAATATGACCAGGCGCATCCGTCATTCTACTCTCTTGACCAGATTCTTCCTGTGTATCTCCTGAGCCCCAATACCATCTAAGTGGAATACGTACCGTTGTCGCCCCCATCGCTTTAATGTCCTTTACGTTTTGCTGAGTTGTTAGTAGTCCTCCATTACGGTAGTTTGCCCAATTAAAGCCACGAAGAGAAATCTCTTTACCTTCTGGATCAAAAAGCTCACTACCTCGAACAGTAATACGTGCAGCACCCGGTGTCGACGTCGAAACCACAGGAGGAACTGGAGGTTTGTCTACATTGTCATCTTTGTGTTTACACCACCATCTTCTCCACCAAGGTAAGTCATTACAATCTTTTGTTTCTCCAAAGAAGTTACCTTGTTCTTTTTGTTGCATGTTCTGTACATCAGATGGTTGGATAAAACCTTTTTTTGCACCAAATACTGTATAGAGACACACTGGGAATAATATAACAAGCACCATTATCTTGTGCACAGTCTTCATATTCTGAAATAGTTTCATATACCTCTCATGCTAACATGCTTACGCGGCTATCAGAACGGTTGTACACAGATGTGAAGAATATTCAATTTTCTACTTGAATATCTACATGAACAATAGACTATGTGTTTTGTATTGAATTAATTTTACTTGTGCAATTACGTAATAGGTCTAGAATGAGTATATGAATAAAAAAATAATTCGGTATGGTGTTATATTGGTACTATTTACGATACTGTATTATTTTCTATATTATATTTTTTTACCAAATGAAAAGTTAACCTACGTAGCAACTGTAGTTACTTCGGTTCTTCCAATAAGCACTCCTTTGGTGATAGCATCTTCTACAAATCTTTCTCAATATATTGAAGTTATTAGTGGATGTAATCCAGACTTTACTGGCGACTGTGTAAATATGCGCTCAGGCCCAGGAGTGCAATATCCAATTGTCACACATTTACGAACAGGTGTTGTATTAAAAGTTGGCGGTAGTACTACGACACGTGATGGTGTATGGTATTCAATTTTATTTAGCAATGAGTTACTGTATCCAGAGCGAGTAAAGAGTACCTGGTACGTTAAAGCTGACTTCGTGCAACTATTTTCTCATGAAGGGAATCAAACACTAGAAAAAGGTAGTGTGGCCACAACAACTAAGCGTATCGTTGTAGATGTTTCTGAGCAAAAGCTGTATGCGTATGATAAAAATGATCTTTATATGGAAGAGGCAATTTCCACTGGACTAGAATTCACTCCAACACCTCGTGGTACATTTTCTGTTTTTAAAATGACACCAAGTAGATTTATGCAGGGACCGATACCAGGAGTTAGTGATCAGGTTTACGATCTTCCTGGGGTTCCGTGGAATTTATATTTTACCTCCGGTGGAGCTGTTATTCATGGCGCATACTGGCATAGCCATTTTGGAAAACCATGGTCACACGGATGTGTTAACTTGTCACCAGAAAACGCAAAAAAACTATACCAATGGGCAGAACTCGGCACATCAGTTATTGTTAAGAATTAGAAAATATAAAACCTCAAAAAACCTTTATTATATAGTGTTTTTGTGCCAATGTAAGATAGCTTGCTAATAGTGTTCATACCTGTCATTATAAGCAGATGCTTTCTACAATGCCTGTGTATCCCCCTATTGTTACCGTGTCGATATCCGCTTCATCATCTATTCCTTTTGTCCCATTTTATTCTCAGTTTAAAGATATTCATACAACCTCATGGCAAAAAATTGGCTGTGGAATAACTAGCCTTGCTATGATTATTGATTACTACTCTACGAGCACTATTTCTGTAGATACTCTTTTAAAAAAAGGAATTAAATCTGGTGCTTATAATACGCGGTATGGTTGGGTCCATAAAGATTTAATTTCTCTTGCCCAAGAATACGGGCTACAGGGAAGTAGTTATGATATGACTGCACTTAAAAAAGATATTGCTTTTAAAAATTTAGAGTCAGCTTTAGTAAATGGCCCTGTCATTGTATCTATTCATTACAAGTTTGACCCGAAAAGTACAATACCCCACCTTGTTGTACTCGATGGAATTGATAAGAATGGAACTATTTATTACAATGATCCAGCAGCAAAACTTGGTCAGAAACAGATTTCAAGTATTGATTTTCAAAAAGCATGGAAGAAAAAATATATTGTAATCCGACCAGCAAAAATACTTGCATAAGTTCACCAGCTCTATATGTTATACATATAATATTTTAGAGTGAGACCTATTACCACTAAAAAATACCGCAATAATGCGGTATTTTTTAGTATGAGGTCTATGACTAACTAGCCGTTAACATGACTTGCAGCATTGCCTTCTGTTCCTGCAGGAACATGACATGCTGGAGACGCTGCTTCGTAAGCTCTCCAAGCCGCATCCTTCTGTGTCTTGAAAGTTGTTTGAGCAACCTTTAGCGCACTATTGTACTTTGTCCACGCAGCCTGACGAGCAGCGATACGTGCTGCACGTGTTGGAAGTGCATACGCAGCCTTTAGTTCAGGTGTACGTGTTGTAAGTGCAGTCTGTGTTGATGCATTAAGTGCAGTAAACGCAGCTGCGATAGCAGTATCACGAGTATCTAGTGCAGCACTGATACATGGAACATCAATACCGTTAGGAGTTGCATGTGTAGATGTAGGAGGTACTGATGGATCAGATATCTGTGCAAATGTAGCAATAGGAGCTACGAGAGAAAACATAACAAGAGCCGGGATGAATACTTTTTTCATAGTAGTTGATTATTATAGATATTTTAGTAAATAGTTGGCTAGAGTGCCATACCCATAGTATACGCTCCATATGGTCATTTTGTGACAATTTCCTCCCCAGATGTTCTACTTATACTTAGGTAAAAATTGCTTTTTTACCTATACTTATACTATGTTACAAGTAAGCAATATCAGTAAAAACTTTGGTTCAAAAAAGGCAGTTAGTGACGTTAGCTTCACTATTAATTCTGGCGAAATATTTTCATTAATTGGCCCTAATAGTTCTGGAAAAACAACGATTGTTAAGAGTATTGTTGGATTGCTCGAACCAGCCGAAGGTGTAATCGAAGTGGGTGGTTATAATGTAGTTACAAATCCTGAAAAAGCAAAAGAGCTCATCGGATATATTCCTGACGAACCATCTATATGGCCATATATGACTGGAGAGGAATTTTTGTATTTTGTTCAAGCTCTTTTTGGTGTTGATGAAAAAACTAGGTCTAAAAATATACCAAAACTTCTTGAAACATTTAGTTTGTCTGGAGTTGAAAAACAGTATTTTGAAGAGTATTCAAGAGGAAATAAACAAAAATTCAGCATCACAGCAGCATTGTCCCATCAACCTAAGTTACTTGTCATTGATGAGCCGATTGTTGGCCTTGACCCAACAGGTGCAGAGATTGCAAAAAAAATTTTTGTTGAGTACGCAAAACACGGAGGAGCAATACTTCTGGTAACTCATACACTCCCAGTCGCAGAAGAAATTTCTCACCGTATTGGTTTTCTTAAAAATGGAACACTTACTCACGTCGGCACACTTACTGAATTACGTGCACAAGCTGGATTACAGGACACTGCAACCCTCGAAGATATCTATAAAAAGTTAGCCTAACCCATTATGCTTAAACTTTTCCTGAAGTTTGAATTAGAAAAAATAAATAAATATTTTAGAACAAGAACTCTCGCTAAAGTAATTACGAGTATGTTAGGGTTGGTTATATTTCTATTTATTGCTTTAGGAATCTATACATTTTTTAATTCAGGATTTAGATATATCAATGCGGACACGGCGGATGATGTAAAAAATCTTATCCTTCTTTTTATTTATGAAATCTTTCTTTTGATACTTGCGGGTATTATAGCGTTTAGTGCTCTGGTATCGAGTATCTTCAATTTATTTAAGGGACAGTACAATAATTGGATAATCAGTTCCCCGAAATACAAGCTCTTCCCTACTGTAATATTTACACGAAGCCTCATGACTTCACTGTTACCGTTGTGTATTGTTTTTTTTCCTGTAATGGCTGCATTTGTTAACATTTATCATGTTGAACCTATCGGTATAGTATTTATTCTTATATCAATTTTTTTGTTCTTACTTATTATAAATCTAATCACCTTGCTTTTTATAACGGTAACAGGTTTTGTATACTACAAAGTTACTCAAGTAATACGAACTATTCCTTTTAATTTTAAAGGATTTATAATACTTCTCACTCTTAGTATTACAGCTTTTATTTCATATATTTGGAATAGCATAAAAAATATTGATCTTGTTCATATTTTTAGAGCAGAAGATGTTGATTCTGTGCTTACTCTTTCTGTTATCAGTAATCATTTTGCTTTTCTCCCAACACACCCACTTGCACTTGAAATTATTAGCTGGCAGAACAAGGATTCGATAGAAGCTCTTGCAAATGTCGGCATACTGTTTCTTCTTGTGCTTATAGCAGGAGTTGCTTGGTACGCACTCTCTCCACTATTTTACCCTCTATGGTTACGTTTTCAGGAAGGATCCTCTCATGGGCAAGATTCTTCTGCTCAATCACATACTCTAGTCTATACTTTTACAGGTCAAAAAACGTCGGTGTTATTTAAAAAAGAAGCCTTGATACTTTTTAGAAACTGGAAAGGTCTTTTGTGGTTTTTATTTTTATCTTGTATCTGGCTTGCGCAAATAGGTGCAAATACTATTATTGGACACAATATACAAAAATACCAACCAGATATCAGTCAAAAAATAATACTACTTCAGGTTCTGCAGTATATTATTGCGATCTACTTTATTAGCTCATTTGCTCTCCGCTTCGTGTTCCCCTCTTTTAGTGTTGAAAAGAAAACTTCTTGGATACTTGGCACAGCACCAATCAATATAGTTAAAATTTTCTTTGGGAAGTATTTGTTTTATACGCTCTTTCTCGTATCACTCGGAATTACTATGAGCTATATTAATATTGTAGTTCTCAATGTCCCTATCATTAACGCAGTATATTCACTGGCACTATTTACTTCGACAATTATTCTAATTGTTACCTGTAGCCTTTCTCTTGGTGCATTATTTCCTAACATGGAGAGTGATGACCCTGAGGTTATTAGTACAAGCATGCCAGGGCTCCTTTTCACTGCATTTTCTCTCATGTATGGAGCATGCAGTGACTGGGTTTTATACAGAGCGCTTGAAAGCGGAAACTTCTTTGAAGTAATTATTTTTATTATTATAACAATAGTTATTGTTATAGGAACACTCTATAATGTGCCACGTTTTATGAAGCGTACATCTTTTTAAAATATACAGAATGAACTTACTAGTACAAGTCTGCTAGATAACTCCTTTTGTTGACAGGACACCTTCTAAGCAGTAGAGTGAGCTTACTTGTGGTTCATTAAATTTCAACATACAGGAGTTGCTATGTCTGATTCAGTTAAAGGATACATAGCTATTCTTGTAATTGCTTTGGTTTATTTGGCTTTTTGGGTATTCATCTATTTCAAATATATGAAGCAAAGAATACCTGACCCTCTCACCATGGACTTGTACTCTTATAATCCTAAAACAGGTTTATGGGTTGTTCAAGCAATTTTCAGTAGTGATAGTGGTAAGACCTGGTCTTTAGTAGCTGTTATTGGCGGAAAGAAACACTTTCGTGATGTCAAAGATGTATACCCAATGATTACCAATGAAGCAATTAACATGATTGCTAACCTGCCAGAACGAATGGGTCAGCCTCTCACAGAGTTTGAGAAGATCCAACTCATGAGGCTCGGCATAAATGTGCTAGAGACGCCAGGTCGAGCTTCCATACAAATACATAAGCAGCAGTTAGAGTGAAGGCACCTCAAGATTTTTATGAGGTGCTTTTTTATTGCACCATACTAAACTTTTTAGATAAAGTTTTTATATGAAAATGCATACTTGCATACCGCGTGCTAATTTTGGTATTATCAGTGAAGCAGTGTTCTTTCGTTTTATGTTCTTGTAAAAAGAACTAAGCACACTTCATTCTCCGAATGGACGCAGGAGCAACTACTATTGCTCACTGCGTTTTCTGTTTTTATAACCATATACTCAAAACGCAGAGAGGTCATCCATGAATCCAACAGTTCGCCCTATTCCAAAGATTGTTGCTGGAGCAAAAGCAGGTAGCCGTTTTACTGTACTGACTGCGCTGGACGAAAATTGGCTGTCACTTACTGTAAGAATTCTTGTTGGGAAACTAAAAACAAGTGTGACTCATGACCCACAACTACCGCAACACATCGTCATCTCCGGCTATCGCAGCAAAGATGAAATCAAGGAGGCACTTAAAGCAGCCGGTACATCTAAGTGGTTTACCTTAGAGCAGATCCTTGTTGCTGAAGACGGTAATCATGAGCGTGTTTTTTTGGAATGATTCCGTACCTATACGTTCCACACCACCCAGGCACAGTATTGTTGTCTGGGTTTGTTTTTTAAATGTAAATATTTCTGACTTATTTACTTTTATATTTGTAAGTACAGGATATACTCTACTATATACATACATGAAACTTGCAAAGCGATACTTATTCCTCATATTCTTAGGCATACTCCTATTTGGAAGTTACTTGTACTTTCGATCAGTTCATATGAACTATATGACAATTCTTTCATTTGATGACTGTATCAAAGCTGGTTTTCCATCATTAAAAACATACCCAGAAACATGTAGAATCCCTGGAAAACTCTTTACCAATGAATCTCAAAAACAGAGCGACTACACCCCTCCCACCTCATCTTCTACCGAAACACTTGCTTCAAGTTATAAAAATCTTAGCTATTTTGTTGATGGGCAAAAACTAAAGATGACTGAAGGTATTGGAATATTTGCAGCTTCTACCTCAAAACAAATAACTTTTAGAGCTACTGATGCCATTTCTTTTTTCAAAAAAGCAACAAACACAGAGTACGGTTTTTTCCTTGCCATAAGAGAAGATACACCAACCAAACAACAGAGTTATTATCTTGGGAGCGCAACAAGCCTTTATTTTTCTTTTACAGGCCTTAACTTTCTTTTTTTAGATACCTCAGTAAGTTCTGTTATGTTTGAGTATGATGATGATATACTTACCGTAACATATTCTAATCAAGAAGGTCTTCAGAAGAAAAAGAATTTTACTATTGAAAATAACCTTTTAAAGGAAAAATAATCATTTTATGAAAGTTAGCCCACGTACTGTATTTCATATATCTATAGGTGTTCTATTTGTTATATTCGGCATCTTAGGACTTATACTCCCAATCATTAACGGAACTGTACTTTTAATCATCGGCCTTATTATTATTTCTTTTGAAAATCCTTACGTTGAAAAGAAACTTTTTACAATTACACAAAGAAATAAAATTATACACTCTCTATATTTAAAGTTAGAGAAAATAATTAGAAAAATTTTTAGAGTTTAAATTTCTACTCAAAATTATCTACATGGTCGGAATCAGAACTAGGCTCTAAAGGAGAAGGTTCACTACCTCTAATTCGAGTAAAGGTTGGATTATTGTCCATACCTGGAAGTAGAGGTTTTTTTGTAGAAAAGTTTGAGAGTTTGAGGCTACTAATTTTATTAATAATAAGCGAAGACGGATATGTAGTGGTAGCATTATCTGGTTTTCTTTCTATAAGTAGAACCATAGAGCCATTCTTACCAATACCCCACGTTCCACGTCCGAGAAAAATATCTTGCCCGTCAATTGTGGCAGTAATATCAAGAGTTGTATCTTCTTGAAGAGATATGTAGATAGTATCTCGACACCCTGAATCTGTATCACATTCGTACATTCCAGAAAATACTTCAAGAGCAGAAACTCCTACGGCTTTTGTATCTTGAGAAAAATTTTTAACAATGAGGTCTGGCACCCCCGCTTTACGGAAGTAGTATCCAGCTCCTCCAATAAGAAATGCTGTGACGACGTAGATTAAAATTCGGTAGAACATAAAAAGAGTAGTATTTACTACAGTATATAGGCACCACATATCATTTACCAAGTGGAAAAGATATTCATACAACCCGCAAACAAAGCAAAGCTCTCATAATCTGTACGAGATCATTTTTTTGTGTTATATTGATATCTACATATGGCCCATCTTTTTGGCCCTTTATTTTTTATCAAGTTTATAAGTTTTTATTTATTCTATGGCAGTTGAAAAGCAAATTCCTACCGGTGGCGAAGCGGTTCTTAGATTTGAAGATGTCACCTTTAATCATGGTGAAAATAAGCCTATTCTTTTCGAATCAAATTTTGTTGTACGTAAAGGCACTAAACTCACACTTATGGGCCAAAATGGTGCAGGTAAATCTACTCTCTTTTCAATGATTATGGGAGAACTTACTCCAGAGGAAGGACGCATCATCATAGGACAAGGGTTACGGGTTGCAATCGCTAAACAGTTTATTCCACATACTAAATGGCATCTCACTGTTCGTGAATTTCTTGAGTCAGCATTTACAGAAAAAATATATGATATCGATAAACGTGCAGTTTCTATTTTTGAAACTGTGGCACTAAATGTAAGTCTCGATAAAGAGATCAAAGATCTTTCAGGTGGACAAAAAGGTCGCCTCCTTATTGCTCAAGCTCTTATTCAGGATCCAGATATTCTTCTTCTTGATGAACCGACAAACAATCTAGACAAAGCAGGAATTCAACTTCTTACTGACTTCATGAAGTCTTATACCAAAACAGTTATTGTTATTTCTCACGATGCAGATTTTCTCAACTCGTTCACTCATGGAGTTTTGTATATCAATACTCAAGAATACAAAGTAGAGCAATATGTAGGTAACTACTTTAAAGTGGTTGAGGAGATCAAACGTGCTGTAGAGCGTGCTGAGCGTGCTAACTCACAACTTGAAAAGGAGATTCAGAACAATAAAGACAAAGTAAACTTCTTTGCACTCAAAGGAGGTAAGATGCGTAAACTTGCTGCTAAATTAAAAGATGAGATTGAAGATCTGGAGGATAGTAAAGTTGATGTACGAAAAGAAGATAGAACTATCAGACCGTTTACTATTCCTTGCCAAGAAGATATCGGGAGCGTCATTGTAAAGTTTGATTCTGTTGAAGTACTTCATGATGGAATACCTACTAAGCGCACTGTTTCAGTAGAGCTTCGCAAAGGTGACAAGCTACATATTATTGGCCCAAACGGTATTGGTAAGACAACTCTTCTTGAAAAAATTGCAAAACGTACTGAAAAAGGAGTGATGATTCAGGATGGGATTACTGTTGGCTATTATAGACAAGATTTCTCTACGCTTGATTTTGACAAGTCTGCATACCAAGAACTTGCAAAGGTTCTTAAAAAACTTGATGATCAGTTACTACGTAAAGTTGCCGCAAGTATGCTTCTCGGAGCATCTCAGCTTGCGGCAAAAATCGGACTTCTTTCTGAAGGACAGAAAGGCTTGCTCATGTTCGCATATCTTCGTCTTCAACAACCAGGTCTTCTTATTTTAGATGAGCCTACCAACCATATTAACTTCCGTCACCTTCCTGTTATTGCAGAAGCTCTTAAAGCCTACACAGGTCCGATGATTATCGTTTCTCATGTCCATGAGTTCGTAAAAGAGATTGGAGTCACAGAAACATTAGATCTTGGAAAACTCTAATAAACCTTTTCAAATAAGGTTTTTACCGCTATTTACCTGTTGTATATGTGGATAATTCTGGACTTATTTTGTGCTATATGGTATAATAGTTCTATATAAGCAACTCTCACGTTTTACACTGTTTCTACACTTGTATTACTGACAGCTCGGGGCTTATTGTTAACAATTAGTTTCTAAAATCAATGAATTCAAAACTTTACATAGGTGGTATTCCTTACTCTTCTACTAACGATGATCTTAAGGCACATTTCAGTGCAGCGGGAAACGTTGTTTCAGCGCAGATCATTATCGATAAAATGACAAATCGTTCAAAAGGCTTCGGCTTTGTGGAAATGTCATCAGATGAAGAAGCTCAGAAGGCCATCGCAATGTTCCATGACCAGGAATTCCAAGGTCGTCGTCTTACGGTAAACGTAGCACGTCCACTCGCTCCTCGCGAAGACCGTCCTCGTCGCGCATTCTAATTAGAATATACTTAAGCTATTCTACATTAGTAAGCAACAAAAAATCCCTTTTTATAAGGGATTTTTTGTTGCTTACTATATTTATTATTAACGTAAATATCAAGCAAAAACTTGCATTATTGTTCAAAGTATGTCATTATATAGATAAGACATCGAAATCCTCTGCATGAGCTACTGCAGTTGCCGTCCCTTTTTGGGTTAAAGCAGTTAGGTGTCCCGACCTTACCTGTACTTGCTGTTGAGCGTGCGACGCTCCAGAGGTATCGGGTAAGGTCATTTTTTTATATCAAAAATTAATGACACTGTTTAGATAATACAACAAGAAGTCACTAAGTGCATATTTCTACTTCTACCTTAAAGAAGAACTAGGGCGGAACTCATATTATTACTTTTTCGCGTATAGAAAAAACTCTTGATTTCCATCCCCTCCAGAAATAACACATGGCAGTATCTTTATAATTCTAAAACCATTTTCGAAAAATTTATTTTTATATATATCAAGTATTTCTTCTGTTAATTTAGTATCTTTAACAATCCCTTTTTTTGTATTACCTCTACCGACCTCAAACTGAGGTTTAATTAAAAGATAATACTCTGAAGTTGCACTCCCAAATGAAAGAATTTTCTCGAATACTTTTTCAAGAGGAATAAAAGATAAATCTGCGACAATAATATTAAATATAATATCCGTAGAAAAGTCTCTAATATCTGTATTTTCAAAGAGATTGATGTTTGGATTATTACGTAGAGATGTGTGGAGCTGAGCTGTCCCAACATCTACTGCAATCACTGAGGCAATTCCATGTGTAAGCAAACAATCAGTGAACCCACCTGTTGAAGAACCTATATCAAGTGCTATTTTGTCATTAAGCGCTCTTTTAATAGACTGCTCATCCTTATGTATATCAAATAGTATTCCTTCCAGCTTGAGTCCACCCCGAGAAACAAACTTACGCTTCTGAGTAACTGTAATAGCGTCTGTTTCTGATATTTGTTTTGTTTGTTTAGTGGTTACTTGACCATTAACTAAAACGCCACCAGAAATAATAATCTCTTGAGCTTCAGTTCTACTTTTAGAAAGACCTTTAGATACCAGTGCCTGGTCTAATCTCATATAACTTAGAGTGAAAAACTACTTACCGACCCAACCCTTCTCTTCAAGGGCTGCGCGTGCTGCAGCTGTCTCTGCTTCTTGCTTGCTTCTTCCTTTTCCTTCAGCAATTTGATCCTCTCCAAAAAAAATACCGACAGAAAAAAGTTTATCATGATCTGGCCCCTCTTCGGAGAGAACTCTATAGTTTGGTGTAAGAGCGTACACTTCTTGAGATTTTTCTTGTACAAAACTTTTAGCATCTTTATAAAGACCCTTACGGATGATTTCTTCAGTTTTTAGAAGTAGTGTTTCTGTAATAAAGTTTTTTGTTATAGGGTAACCCTGATCAAGATATAGCGCCCCAACAAACGCTTCGTATGCATCGGCTAAAATTGAAGAGCGTGCGCGATGAACATCTTTTGCCTCTCCCTTAGAAAGCTTCATCATATCATTAAATCCAAGACCTTGAGCAACTTCACCTAGAGTCACCGCATTAACGAGCGCAGATCTATACGCAGTGAGATCACCCTCATTCTGATGAGGAAATGCAGTATACAAGTACTCTGTTACAATAAGCTCAAGAACTGCATCTCCCAAAAACTCTAGACGCTCATTATGAACTAAACCTGTTCTAGGGTTTTCATTAATAAAACTACGATGAATAAAAGCTTGTTCAAGAAGCTTGTCATTATTACAATAAATATTATTTTTTTGTTTAAATTCTTCTATTGTCATGTCTGTCTATATTTAGAGTACTCAACTATGGTCTTATGAGAGAAGTTTTTTCTCTGAAAATTCTTTTGAACCTTTTTCTATAATTGATTTAATATCATCATACATACGGAGCGACGCAATATCTGTATATAAAAACCAACGAGCTTCATCCAAACCTCCTTTTTTTTCAAGAGAAAGTGGTGTGTATTCTGAGGTTGCTAGATAGTAGCTAACATGTTTAACAACTTTACCTTGATCTGGCTTGTTTGCAATATATTCATTTTCACCAAGAACTGAATCTATAACAACATCAATACCAACTTCTTTTTTGATTGCTGCTATCACTTCTTCTTCGGTTGCAACACTACCATGAATATGACCTTTTGGTAGAGTCCAATACCCGAAGACATCATGAACAAGCGCTATTGATAGTTTGTGTTCATTTTTTGAGAATACCACAGCTCCAGCGAGCAGTTCTCGTTTTGTTGATTCAAAATGTTCTCTCTTTGTTTTTGTTGTTTGAGCTTTGTCTGGTTCACCCATTTCTTTATAAATTGCACCAAGTACTCCATTAACAAATTTACCAGAAGTATCTCCTGCAAAAGATTTTGCAAGTTCAATAGCCTCATCAATGGCAACTTTTGGAGGAACCTGAGTTCTGTCACCAAAAAGAAGTTCAGAAAGCCCAATACGGAGAATGTTACGGTCAATAACCCCTATTTTTTCAAGAGGCCAATCAGGTGCAGCACGAGTAATAATATCATCGATTGTGATTCTGCGAGAAAGAGCATTATTAACAATACCTTTAGTAAAAGAAGTGTCTTTTATTCCCTCTCCGAACTCAGTCGTATTTCTTGTAATAATAGAATCAACAAAATCTTGTGCTATCCCAAGCTCACCACGCATATCAAGTTCAAAAAGCGTTTGTAATGCAATGGTTCTAGCGATGTGCCGTGTACTCATATTTTTAAAAGAACGTTTTTTGAAATTAAGGAGCAGTGATTATAGATATAAACGGAAACTTTTAAACAGTTTTTGCCTTAGATTTAACAGTTGTAACTTTTTTACCTCTGTAAAAACCGCAAGCATCACAAACATGATGGGGAGTTTTTAATGCTTTACAGTTCTTGCATTCTACAAGATTAGCTGCTTTAAGCGCGTGGTGACTTCGGCGATTAGCCGTGTGTGCACGTGTATGTCTCATTCGTACTACCATAGTTTTTTAATTATACACCACTTTTATAATTTAAGCAATCCACACCCCTACTTTAAATGAATAAGTCCCTCTAAAAAACAAACAGGACGCGAACTTTGAAAGTCTGCGCACTGTTTGTTTAAAGATACATTTATGGTGTAGGAGTCTCTTCTGCTGGTGGAACTGGAGGGATTTCATCTACTGGAGGGTTCTCAGGTGGAATTTCAGAAGGAGGAGGAACTTCCTCTACTGGAGGTATTTGTTCCTCAATTGGTGGTGGAATTTCTTCAGTTGTGGTTGCCTGTTCATCGGTAGGTGGTGTAGTTGTTGCAGTCTCTTCACTTCCTCCTCCTGTAGTTGTTTCTGTTGAACTTGATGTTTCTGTTGTTGTACTACTGTTCGAAAGGACAGGTAGTGTTGAAGTCCCAAGTACAATTCCCTGTTGACCTGAAATCTGAAGAACATTAGTAAGTGTTGTCTTATCAATACATACATCTTCAAGACAAAGCATTGTAGCAACAACACGACCATCTTCATCAATAGACCATGTGCCGTTCGCAGACGCAAGAGACTTAATGTTATTAATCGCTACACCATTTGCGTTAAGGTCAATATTACCAGTAGTAAGCATACCTGTTGTTGTTGCAGTCTTACCTTCAAGATCAAGCTTTTGTGCACCACTATCCACAAGCATAAGTACTTTTTCACGACCTTCTTCGTAGTCAGAGAGAGCACGTCCGATTGCACGACCTTCTCCAGTAAGCTTCATAGCATGTCCAGCCATTGTAAGAGATACGGTAAGGTAATCACCTCGCTTAATTTCTCCATTTTCAGTAGTTACTTTAACTGGTACTCGACCTGAGAAAGCAACAGGAACCCCGTTCTGAACTGATTTTCCAAGAGTTACCCCAGGGTTTGTAGAAATAACTCCAACAGCTTCCTGTGCTTCACGAGCCTTGCGAACAGTGCTCATTACATACATTTCATCTGTTGAACTACCACTTCCGGTGTTCCACTGTGTTGTTGTTGTACTAAATGCAACAACTGTACCAGCATCCATCGCCTCAACCGCTTCGAAGTTCTCAGCCAAATCTGCAGCAGAATCAATATCAAATCCAGTTGCACGTACACGACCTGAAACACGGAGGACTTCATCCCCAAGTGGTGTTGCATCATTGCCTATACCAACAACACCGAGAGATGAGATAGTAAGTGCGTTTGCTGGAGCATTTGATATTTCAATTACATTTGTAATATCAGTAATCTGTGTCTGTAGAGCTGCTGTTGATGATGCTATCAAAGTAAATACATTATTAAATGTTGATGATGCATCTGTATAATTAGCATTAACAGTATTTGATAGACCAGTTATTAATGAGGAAACATTACTATAATTATTATCAACAACTGAAGTAAGTGCTGATAAGGTTGTGGAAGCCTCGAGGTAATTAGCTGCAACTGCAGAGGAAAGACTAACTAATGTTGAAGATGCTTGTGAGAAATTATTTTCCACAGTAGAAGATAGGTTAGCAAGTGTCGTTGATGCTTCCTTTGTTCCAAGAACAAGTTCTTTAACAGCCTGAACTGCATAGAGGCTCATTCCTGAGTAATTTACCTGCTTGTACCCTTCACTATTAGTACTTACAAGCTCTGGGAAGAGTGTTTCGACATTTTGAGCAACATAACCGATATTGTTCATTTCAGTATTATTGTCATACAAATCGCGTGCAGTATTATTCCAGTTAAAGTTAATAACTCGGAGAGATTCAAACTTACTTGAAAGATTTCCAAGATCCATAATATTTGTCTTTAGATTCTCATCTGAAGAACAGGTACCTGCAATTTGACCACCACCGAAACTATTGATACACCCTGCTTGCGCTGTTGAAGTTCCAACACGGATGTTACCGTTTACAGTAAGAAGGGCAGAAGAGGACGCTGATACGGTTGAGGTCCCGATACCCACACGACCTGCTGCGTTAATAATAAACAATGTTGTTCCTGTTGAAGAAGCTATAGAGAGGAGATTGTTATTGCCGGCTGTTCCTGTAATAGAAAGTGCTGCTGAAGGGGTCGTGGTCCCCAAACCAACTCTTCCGTTAGCCCCAAGTGTGAAGAAGTTAGTTCCTGATGAAGAAGCAATCGAAAGGAGATTATTGTTACCGGCTGCTCCTGTGATCGAGAGCATGGCAGAAGGAGTAGATGTTGCTCCAATCCCCGCTTTTCCATTAGATCCAAAAAGGAACATCTGTGCTCCTGTTGAAGAAGCAATAAAGAATGGGTTAGATCCTGAGCGACCTGTAATAGCCAATGTTGCAATCGGGGTCGAGGAACTAATACCGATTCTTCCATTAGAACCAATCTTAAAGAAGGATGTTGTAGCAAATCCTGTTGAGGTAGTAGAAGCTACATCAAAGAGATCAGTTGTAGCTCCTGCGGCCTGAAGAATAGAAAAGCGAGCAGATGGGGTAGTTGTACCTACAGCTATATTACCGCTTGCAAGAATATTGAAGAATAAAGCGCCAGATGAGGATGCTACAGAGAGGAGATTATTGGTTGTGCTTCCAACAATAGTTAGCATTGATCCCGCTGTAGTTGTTCCAACTCCTACAACCCCTCCCAAGAATGAAGTGTTAATTCCTGTACCAGTAGTTTCTGCACGCATGTACTCTCGTTCTACTGTATCAAAGGCACTAAGGGTAACACGCCCCTTACGAGATACATCTACATCACTTATCCATGCTGTTCTTACAGCGAAGAGGTCTCGACCTGTATATTGATCTGTTGAACCCATGAGCTTGAAGCTTGGGGTGTTTGAAGCAAAACCTTTACTACCATAAATAAGCTGATTACGAGAATCGTTAGTTTCAATTCCCCACCCTATAGCAGCAGAACCAACTTGTGAAAGTATGTTTGAGTAACCAATAGAAACCGTATCCTCCATATTGCTAACATTGTCATTACCGATAAGAACAACACCAGAAGTCGCAGTTCTGTTACCTGCTCCAATAACTACGTTATATGTTCCATCAGAATATGACTGTGAACCTACGATTGTGTTACGTCCTCCTGTAGTAGAAGCATAAGAACCGATGATAACATTGTCTGATTTATACGCTTGAGAATCTGTCATTCCCGCCATATATCCAAGAATCGTAGTATTTCCAGCAAGAGTATTTGCAGCAGTGAATGCTCCCTGTCCAAAGATTTCATTACCAAATGCAGCTGTTGTGGTTCCTGGAGAAGAGATAC
>CAZJDZ010000013.1:0-6633 GCA_964544935.1 uncultured Candidatus Saccharibacteria bacterium
CTCCTCACCTCCGGAGTGCAAAACCGGCGCTCTACCATATGAGCTAAGGGCCCTTGTATATACTTTACTGTCCCGTTGTACATTACGTTGTCTGGGAATATCTGTGACGGGAATGCATATAATACTACCATATTTCTCGAAGTAATAAAAGGGGGTAGATACATGGAGTATGTACTGTATACTGGGGATATTATGTCAGAAGAAAACACACAAGGAACCGTAACAGAAGAATCATTAGGAGTGGTGCAAGAAGAAATAGTTTCAACAGAACTAAATCCGGAAGTGCTTGATATTGCACCTTCTACAGAAGTAGAAGGTGCAACGGAAGCTCCTACAGACAGTCATTAGCATTAGTAAATCGATAACAAAAATTCCTCACTGATCTGTGAGGAATTTTTGCTTATTTTTAAGTATACTTACGTATTCTTAATTAATTTGCTGCGTCTGATCCTGAAAGTGCTACAAGAACAGCTTTCCAGTCAGCCTTTGCACCTTCGAACGCTACATTGATAGCTTTACGAGCTGCTTTTACATTTGCATCTGCAACTCTGTTTGCTGCAACGATAGTCTTGTCTCCGTGGTCAACAACAAGTTTAGCTGCTTCAGAAAGTTCGTATGTGATCTTAGTTGAAATATCAGCAAGTTTTGCCTTACCAGCATCAAGCGCTGCTTGTGCTGCTGTTACATCTTTTCCTAATGCTTTTGCAGCATCAATCTTTGCTTGAAGTTCTACTGAATATGCAGTAGAAGTCGCAAGACGGTAACCATCTAGACTTGTACTCTTAATAGCACGTTCTTGTGGAAGAATGACCATGTTGATACGGTTATCTTTGAAGATTGCCGCGTAGTCTGCCTTTGCTGTTGCAAGGTCAGTATCACCATTAAGTTTTACTTTTGCTGCGTTCATTGCGGCGATAGCATTAACAAGAGGAGCTTTGATAATTGCGATTTGCTCAGCGGTTAGATGAGTTTGACCATCTAAAGCTGTAATACGCTTATTAAGATCAGCAATTCTCTCAGCGATAGCTTCATTACCCTTTTGGATGTAGTAGGCCACATCCTTGATAATTGGAGTAGGGTTTCCTGTTCTAGGAACTCCTGCAGAGTTTGTTCTTGGTACTCTTACAGATGGGTCACTTACTACTGTTCCAGTAGGCGTTTGTGCAAATGCAAGAAGTGGAAGTGTTGTTAAAATTGCGGCACCGATTGTGAATTTGTTTATATTTTTCATAGTTTCAATAATCTAAAGTTTATAGATACATACCCTAGTAAGAATAAAGTGAGGAGTATGTACTTAGTATAACGGAGTAGCGTGTGATTTCGTTACATATTTCTTGTAACTGTTTGTGTATAAGCGATTTATAAAAGGTTTTTATAAAAATCTCTTAGTTAGTGCCACATACGTGTCCCTGTTTTATCATCTGCAAATTTATGGTTTACATCACGGTGGAGCATTTCATCTACGATTGTTGCTTCAATCATATCAACAAGACGAGCATCATCTTTTAGTTTCCAGTATGCTTTTGCAAGCGCTGTTGCCTCAATATTCTCATGTACACCTTCATGTACAAGTTGAAGATATCGTTCATAACTGTGAATAGCTTCTTCTTCAAAGTAACCAACTACTCTGTGTGCAGTTTTTGGAGAAATAAGATAAAGAAATCCGTAGATGATACAGAAAAAGAATTGAACAATAATAATGAGTGTACGGTCAAGAATATTTGGCTTTGCGATTTCACTGTAGACAAGAAGGTGTACACGCTCGTTCTCTGCTTCATCAAGAAGTGCTTTTATCCAACCATTATCATCACGAATAAAACGAAGTGATTTGAGGTGTTGAAACAGCCCTCCTACCATCCCCGGAACCGAAGCAATTGTTTCGAGAACAACTGCACGGTGTCCATAGCGTGTCTGAAAAAGAAGCGTTGCTGCTTCTGCTGAAAGGTGAACTATTCTCTTAGCAACCTTGTCACGTAGATCTTTTGGAGTGTAATGATAGTGTTCCCTTCTGTGAATAATTGTTGGGGTTACTTTTGACAAGTCGTTAAACATGTCTTCGCTATGTTCTTGTATCATAATGTCCTCAAGTATACCTTGTTTTATATACTTTCAATATCCATTATAAACATGATAAAATAGTCTTCATGTTAGATATCAAATTTATTCGCGAAAATAGCGACCTTATCCGTTTTGCTGCAACCAAGAAGCGCATGTCTTTTAATGTGGATGAACTTATAAAAGCAGACACAGACAGACTTACGCTTCTTCGTACCGTTGAAGAGTTGCGCGCTAAACAAAATACTGCATCTGAATCGATCGCAAAGGTGAGCGCACTTGAACGTACAGATCTTATTGAATCTATGAAAGCTGTGAAAGATGAGCTTAAAGCAAAAGAAGAAGAACTCGAGACAGTCATGAAATCATGGCGAGTACTCATGCTTGCTGTTCCAAATATTCCTGACATGTCAGTACCAGAAGGGACAAGTGATGCAGATAATATAGAAGTTCGTAAGTGGGGGGACATTCCAACATTTGCATTTTCACCGCTTGACCATATTGAGCTCATGGAAAAAAGTAACATGGTAGATTTTGAAAGAGGAACTAAAACGTCTGGTTTTCGTGGGTACTTCCTCAAGAATGATGGGGCTATGCTTGAGATGGCAATTTGGCAGTACGTGATGCAGCGTTGGCAAAAGAAAGGCTTTGAACCGATGCTTGTGCCGTCACTTGTAAAGCGTGAGACACTTCTTGGAACAGGATATCTCCCACAAGGTGAGGATGATCTCTATAAAGATGGGAATGATTACTTAGCAGGAACAGGGGAGGTTGCGACTATGTTCTACCATTCTGATGAAGTTCTTGATGCTTCTGCTTTGCCTAAAAAATATATTGTATGGAGTCCATGTTTTCGTAAAGAAGCAGGTAGCCATGGCAAAGATGTGAAAGGTCTTGTTCGTGTTCATGAATTTTATAAGTGTGAGCAAGTGGTGCTCTGTGAGGCATCTCACGAGACATCGGTGAAGCATCACGAAGAAATTGCTCGTAACTCAGAAGAGATGATGGAAGAGCTCGGTATTCCGTACCACACTGTTGTGAACTGTGGAGGAGATCTCGGACAAGGACAGGTAAAGAAATATGATATTGAAGCGTGGCTACCATCACAAGAGAAATATCGCGAAACACATTCTGCAAGTTACTTCCATGACTTTCAGACACGTCGTTTAAATATTCGCTATAAAGATTCAAATGGAAAGCTTGAGTATACTCACTCACTTAACAACACTGCAGCAGCAACACCGCGTCTCTTGATTGCAATTATCGAGAATTACCAACAAGCAGATGGAACAATTAAAGTACCAGATATTCTTGTTCCATTCATGGGAGGCAAAACTGTTATCGGAGTACCTTTTCGAACATAATATATGAGGATAAAAAGGCGAACTATTTCCCTTTTCAAAACATGGATGTTACGACTTGCTGTAGTAACGATATTTTTTGGTGGGTATTATCTCTATGTAAAAACTTCTTTTTTTACAATTACTCAGTATGACGTACAAGGGGTTGATACAGAAACAGTTCAGATTATTCAAAATCAATTAGGAGAACTTGCCCGTGGGCATCATCTTCTTATTCTGCCTAATAATAAAATCTTTACATATCATACAAGTGCGATTACAAATCTTGTACGTGAGCATGTAACTGATTTAGAAACTATTGATATACGTCCTGTTGGACTACATACGGTACATATTACTGTCACATTGCTTACACCGTTTGTAAGAACAGATGATGGACAAGCAGTAACAAAAAACGGTATTGTTTTTTTTACGAATAAAGATATTAGTAGCTATCCAGTTCTCACGATTGCATCTTCTACAAAAAAAATGACAAAAATAGAAGGGCTTCCTTTTTTACAGTTAGTTAGAAAGGATAAAGTTATTGAGGAGACATTTTTAGAACATATTATTGCAATGAGTACGAGAGTAAGTAGTATTATTTTTCCAGTTACGTTTATTCTTGTTGAAGAAACTGGTGATGTGATATTGAGTAATGCAAGTGGTACAAGTAGAGTTATGTTTTTGGAAGATACTGATCCAAAAAAACTATGGTCGACACTAGTGAGTTCAATTGATACAGAACCTCTCAAAGGTAAACTTGAACATAATAGAAATGGGCTTATCTACCTTGATGCTCGCTACGGCAACAAAGTGTTTTATCGTTTTAACGACATGATATTTCAAAATGGCAAGAGTACTGGTATACTAGAGCCTCATGCGACAACTTCTACAACAACTCTTCAAAGGCGCTAGTAAGGTGCCAAAAAAAATTACCATGCATCCTGTGCGTGGATTTTGGCAGGAACTTATTGATAAAAAACTTATGCATGGAGAGACGCTTTCTGTTGTTGCACCAATGGCAGATGTGACAGATATTGCATTTCGTACCATGATTGCAAAGTATTCAAAGCCATATGGACCGGATGTTATGTGGACGGAGTTTGTTTCAGCAGATGGCCTTAATAGCCCAGGACGTGAAGTACTTAAACGTGATCTAGAGTTTACAGATATTGAGCGACCTATTGTTGCTCAGTTATTTACATCTACTCCAGAGAATATGCGTAAGGCTGCAGCACTCTGTCGTGAACTCGGCTTTGATGGAATCGACATTAATATGGGGTGTCCTGATAAGAGTATTGAGAAACAAGGGGCAGGAGCTGCTCATATGAAGGACTGGCGACGTGCTCAAGAGGTGATTCGTGCTGCACAAGAGGGTGCAGTAGATATTCCTGTGTCAGTGAAGACCCGTATCGGGTATAACAAAGTAGAATTCATGGAGTGGCTTCCAAAAATTCTTGAATGTAATATTCCAGCACTCACTGTTCACTTACGTACTCGTAAAGAGATGTCACTGGTAGACGCACACTGGGAGCTCATGCCTGAAGTTGTGAAGCTTGTTCGTGATATGACAGGAGAACTCAAAGATGGTGGGACAATTATTCTTGGTAATGGTGATGTGAAGTCTGTTACTAAAGGAAAGAAACGTGCACAAGAATCTGGTTGTAATGGAGTGATGATTGGTAGAGGACTTTTCGGCACACCATACTTTTTCAACACAGACCTCGCAGACCAGATGCAGACCTCGCAGACCAGTCCAGAAACTGTTGAAAAGAAATTGAGAATTATGGTTGAGCATACGAAGCTCTATGAAGAGAAGCTTGGAGATATTAAAAGTTTTGCAATAATGAAGAAGCACTTCAAGGCATACGTGAATGGTTTTGACGGAGCAAAGGAACTTCGTGTGGAACTGATGGAATGTAATAGTGCAGACGAGGTGGAAAAAGTGGTGAATGGCTGGCTGGAAGGACAGAAGACAGAGGGAAAGTAAGACAAGGTGACAGGAATGGGTAATAGTAAAAATAAAAGTGTAGCAGTAGGCAACACTTTTCAGCATGTATACAAAGAAGAACCTGCTAACATGAGTCTCCTCAGATCTTTTTCTCTAAAAGATTTCTGATGATATACTTATCGATATGTCAGAACCTCATATTGCTCTCTATCGTAAATATCGACCACAGTCGTTTGATGATGTAGTTGGGCAACCACAACTTGTTACCTTGCTTCAATCAGCCATTAAGCAAAACAAAGTCTCCCACGCATATCTCTTTTGTGGAGGGCGCGGAACAGGGAAGACTACAGTTGCCAGAATCTTCGCACGCGATATCGGTTGTAACCCAGAGGATATAATCGAGATTGATGCTGCATCCAATCGTGGAATAGATGAGATACGTGAACTTCGTGAAGCAGTGCGTACTGCGCCATTTTCGAGTCCATATAAGGTGTACATTGTCGATGAGGCTCATATGCTTACTAAAGAGGCAGCGAATGCTCTTCTTAAAACGCTTGAAGAGCCACCATCACATGTTATTTTCATCTTAGCTACTACCGATCCAGAGAAGCTTCCACAAACAATTATTTCTCGTTGTCAGAAGATTGTATTTCAATCACCGGATGTCGCTACACTTGCGAAGCGTCTTATGTTTGTTGCAGAAAATGAAGGCAGAACTATCGATGAGGGGGCAGCAGAACTCGTTGCTCGTCATGGTAAAGGATCATATCGAGACGCACTTGGGGTTCTTGAGCAAATTCTTACGTCTGGCGGTAAGAAAATCATATATGAAGATGTGCTCTCATTTTTAGGCATTGCCGATAAAGAGATGCTTTTTGCACTCATTACTGCTTTGGGTAAAAAAGATGGGTTAGCGCTTGTCTCTACATTAACAACACTACAGAATTCTGCTAATTCTTCAATACGTGTCTATGATGATCTTATAGAAATATTTCGTATAGGCTTAATATCTCGTGTTGGAGGGGTATTGCAAAATAAGAGTAATGAAACAATCAGTGTGCTTGCAAAAGAGTACCCATACACAGTTAGTTCAAAAACTATTCTTGAACTTTTAAGTAAACGTGAACTTCTTGAAGTGAGTCAAGTGTCAACATGGGCTGCATTTCAGGCGATTATGGTTAGTCTTATAGAAGAGGAGAAATAAGTGACGTGGGAAAACACTGTCTCCCGTGGGGTAGCGCAGTTTTCAACTCCCTAATAAAAAAATATTGTAGCTAAAAAAAATAA
>CAZJDZ010000013.1:6643-30697 GCA_964544935.1 uncultured Candidatus Saccharibacteria bacterium
TTTTTATTATACACTCGAATAATTATGTTCCTTCAAAAAGTCGCCACGCTTTGGTGGTGGATCTTTTTGCACGTCATAACTTTATAATTATGCTGTAACTCCAATCTTAAAACGACTGAGCACTCCCATGAATTTTGCTCCACCTTTATGTTGATTCATAAATGCTTCTGTTCCATCATGTCCACACAGTGAAAGTATTGCTCCTGTTCCACCCTCATGAACACTGACGAACATAGTGAGGTCATATACACTACTGTTAATAATCGTGTAGCAACTCTTCGCGTCGTTATGAGTACTCACTTCTACTTGTGTAAAACTCTTTACTCCAGGAGTTGTTTCTCCTGTTACTGAGTTGACTGTAGAGGTTCCTATAGGGGTTTCTACTACATACTCTTGTGGAGCATATTTTTTAAACATGCTTAACCCGTATACTCCTCCTGCCACAAGGATACTAAAAATTCCGATAAGCAATAGTGTTGTATTTTTTTTCATAGGTCTCTTATTATAGTACATTTATTAAGTCTATTTTATTTCATGTTTAAGTACAGCAACTCCATACCATGCGTAGATGACGCATAGTCCTCCAACAATAAAAGGAATTGTTAATCCAAGGAACCCGCTAATAACTCCGCCTAAGAGTGGGACAATTCCTTGGGAAAGTGCTGACAGCGAACCATTAATACCAAGTGCAACACCTTGTTTTTCTTTGGAGACAGAAGTGCTCAGAAGCGCTCCTAAATTCGCCATAGAAAGACCTTGAGGAATTGCAATAAGAGGTATGAGGAGGTATTGGAACATGAGCGAAGGCATAAATGGAGTGAGTGCCGTAGTTATTCCAACAAGAATCATACTCACACGAAGAACTTCGAGAGGTTTTTTCCTCTTACTGACAATCCTAAGAATAACAACCTGCGTAATCACAATACATATTCCAATCACTGCAAAATAAGTACCAAGACCAGATTCTCCAATACCATATTTTTGTACAAGATAGAGACCAGAAAATGAAGTGAAAAAGGTAAAGCCTGTAAAATAGAAAAAGTTTGCTTTGTAGATAGGGGATACATCTTTATCGTTGTATGCAGTTTTGATGTTATGAATTGCTTTAAGTGGAGTGAGGCGTTTAGCAACTGCTCTATTTTCATGGTGAGTTTCTGGAAGGAAAAAATATACAGAGAGCATGTTGATACCACCTAATGCTCCTGCAACCCAAAATGGAGCAGATGCTGAATGAAAGAAATGTGCAAGGTACCCAGAAAGTGCAGGACCAACTACAAAACCTATACCAAATGCGGCTCCAATTAAACCAAAATTACGAGCACGGTGTTCAGGAGTAGAAACATCAGCGATTGATGCTTGTGCGATACTAAAATTAGCCGCAGCAAGCCCTCCTACGAAACGACTCACGAGAATAAGCGTGAGTGACTTTGTAATAATACCAAGTCCAAAAATACATTGTGATAATGCAAGTACAAAGACGCCAAGAAAAAGAAGTTTTTTTCTTCCGTATATGTCAGAGAGTTCTCCTAAAATAGGAGCTGTAAAGAATTGCATAATACCAAATAATGCAGTGGTAACACCTGCTAAGAAATACCAGTACTTTTGGTCAATTCCAGTCAACAAAAATGATGGTGACGTTGGATCTGTAAAAATAATTGGAATAATCGGTATTACCATGCCGATACCGATCATGTCTAAGACAAGTGTGAAGAAGAGAACAGTAAGAGCTTTTCGTTCCATAGAAACTTTTTTAATTAAAAAACAAAATAATCTTTATATTGTAGCATTTTTTGGTACACTATAGGTATGACACTCTCTAAGCTTCTTAAAGAAAGTAAGCACCATATTACAACGCTACTCTTTCTTGGAGGGTTTATTTTTGATCTTATTATTTTACCAGAGGCAGGACACCTCCTTACGATATGGATCGGCACACTCTACCTTTTTATAGTTGCTGTTGCTATTGCTTTACGTGAATGGATTATTTCTCAAAATACTGCATCACGTACTGAGCAGAGAATATTTTCAACACTGACTTTTATTATTGCATATTTTTCTGGGTCGGCACTTTCTTTTATTTCGGTGTATGCGCTTCGTAGTGCTGCATTTGCCGTGTCATGGCCACTGCTCCTGATCCTTCTTCTGTGTGTTTTCGTGAATGAGTTTGTTTCCTCTCATCACTTTAGATTCACACTTGATGTCGGAGTACTGCTTCTTGCGCTTCTTTTCTTTATTACATTTAATATCCCAGTGTTTCTAAAAGTTCAAAATGATACTACATTTTTAATCAGCGTTGTAGTCACTATTGTGATATCTCTATTGTATATATTTTTGCTACAATTTACTTCAGAATCAGCAAGTGAAGAAGTTTCTAGGCTCTATGCGCTTGGTATCGGTATTCCTATGTTTATTGGTATGCTTTATTTTTTAAATGTTATTCCTGCGGTGCCGCTGTCACTTGCAAATGGTGGAGTCTATCATAGTATTGTACGAGAAGAAGATGGAGAGTTCTCTTCAACCAAAGAAGTGGACACAAGAATCTTTGCACAATTACGGGTGCCGGTATATCACTTACAGGATTCTGACACAGGTGTATATTTTTTTAGCTCAGTGAGTGCACCTGCAAAACTTACTGCGCCAATTAGTCATGTATGGGAATACTATGATCCAGTAACAAGAAAATGGGAAGAGAAAACGACTATATCTTTTACGTTAGACGGAGGGAGGGAAGACGGGTATAGAGCGTATTCTCAAAAAGAAAATACGCTTCCTGGACTTTGGCGAGTAACGGTAAAAGTTGATGACAAGCGAATCGTTGGGAGAATGAAGTTTTATATTACAGAAAGAGAGCAACAGCAAGTTAGTCTAGTTACAGTAAAATTATAAAGTTTATATATACAAATATGTTTTCATTTTTTATGCAATCACCAGCAGTTATTCCACAAGATGTTAAGAAACTACTTCAAGAAAAAGGAACTCTTTTTATTGATATTCGCGAGAAACATGAGTATGACTCCGGTCATGCGGAAGGAGCTATTTCGTACCCCTTATCTATATTTAGTAACACCTTGGCAGATGAGTTTAAAAGTCTTAATGTCATCTATGTTATCTGTCAATCGGGAGGAAGAAGCTCGCGTGCAGTTGAATTCCTCCGGAAGCTTGGAGTTAATGCTGTGAATGTAACAGGCGGAACTTCGGCATGGAAATCAGCTGGTTTAACAATTGTAAGCTAACAAATTATTTCCCATCATGAGAAATAGAAGCTGATTCTCTTTCGAGTGTGGTTGCTCTTCTAATGTATTCCTCATTTCCTTTTGGGATAATAGGGGTGTGGTATGCATCAGAAATTGCTTCTGCGATAGCAAAAAGATTCTCATCACTCGTAACCCATGAGCTTCCAAAACGATTCATGTTGATTGGACGAGAATACCCACGAAGTGTTTTCTCACCATTTCTTACAAGAAAATATTCATGAAAATATGAAAGAGCGAGCTCTCGTATTGTTGTATAAATTGGGTCACGGAACCCAAGGACCGCATGATTAGTTTTACTTATTGCGCCCCAGTAGCCATTTTTTTTGTATAACGCAATCACGTGATCGTAATCTTTTTCTACAACTTTAAGACTCAGAATACGAGGCTTTTCTCCCTGTAAGGATAGTGCTGTACAGGCAAGCATTGCGCCTTCTAGGCAGTGTGCTTTTTTGTGGATCATAACTTGGCGAGGAGAATAACAGGTCTCACCTTGCTCCTCGTGGTTAAAAGGAATGGAATCAAGGTAGTCTTGGATTTTTTGTGGAGAGGATAAGTTTTTTAGAAATATTAGCTCTTGTTTTGTAAGTGAGTCCATACGTATATTGTATTTATTGGCAGGAGTCTGCGAGTGCTTCCTTGTCATCTGTTGTTAATTCTGTCGTTGTGGCGCTGTTAACTGAATACATAATTGAATAACGGTTAGCAGTATGATTGATGCCAAGCGCATGACCAAGTTCGTGCGCAAGTACACGAAGAAGCTTTGTCGTGTTGTCATACTGATAAATGTCAATCGTATTTGAGCTTGGAACGAATTTCCCTTCTGTGAATTTTTTTGCACCAAGTGAATTACTTTTTTTAATCAAGTCGTTAATGTATGATACAAACTCATTATACCGTACAACCTTTTTATTAATAGATTCAGTCATAGAAACTACCTGTAAACGTCTTGAGTCAAGTATCTTCGCTTCTTGCTGAAGTGCAGTAAGTTCAGCTGTCATTGCATCATACTCTATTTTTGAAGCACCTCCTTTTGCATTGTAGGTTGCCACCTTGTCACTGTATGCAGTATGGCGCATTTGAAAATTTGCTCCATCTTTAATAAGGCTGTCAGTTTCACTTGTATACAATATTTTTTCTTGTTCATAGGCTGTCTTTATTTGTTCAGCAGACTCTTTTGCATTTTCAATTTCTTGCGCAAGGTTATTAATATGTTCAGTATTAGATTGACGTTCATCATAGATAAGATTGATAGTGAGTGTACCATTTTGGTCATAGGCAAAGAGATTCTTTTGAGCAGCATTTTCCCACAGAGTACTTGCTTCATCTATTGTATGTATAAAATCTTCTTTAGAAATTCCAAAACGAGTATCAAAGGTACCTATTCTATAGCCAGTAACTCTACTACAAGGAGAAACTTGTGGACGATATGATTCGTCGGTATCTGAGACTCCTTCATTTTGATATATATATGGAGTTACTTCTACAATTTCTTTTGCTATAGTTGTCGCTACTTCAGTTACTTGAGTTATTTTTTCATTGGCAGTAGAAGAGAGGTTTGAAGGAGTAGGGTCTTTTTCTAAAGAAGAAAGAGGAGGGATTTCATCGATTGTATTTTCAAAAGAAGATTGTTTTATAGAAGAGTTTCCTTTTGTTGGATGTAATATAAAGTCTCTTTTTTGAACTAGAAGAACAAGAACTCCTATAAGGAGGAGTGTTGAAAATATTTTTAAAAAAGTATGTATCATACTGCTATACAAAATAGCATACCATGCCTTAGTTTTGCTTCGAAGATGAAGATGTTTGCGTACTTGTTGCTTGACTATTTTTAGTAAAGACGATACTTGGGGTTGAACTGCCTTTGATTGTTAAAGTATAGAGCACTTTTCTTGTGGGTCCAGTTGGCATACTTTCAGTATCTGATGCTACATATGTTGGGAATTCTCGTGTGAGTATAGTGCTAGAAGCAATCAAAAAAGTATCATGACCCATGTACCCTTCAAAGAGAGCGCCTTTCTTCGTATCTTCTTCTTTGAGTTGTGGAACTATAACTGGGACTAACCCTTGGTCATGTATTGTTGTGTAGATAATCGCTTCACCATAGCTACCAGAGCCTTGCGCTGTAGTGATAAGGATGAGTTCATCATAGGTGTCTTGATTAAGATCAGCAAGGAAAAAATTGGTAAGTTTATTCGTTTCAAGAGTAATTAGAGTGTTGCTTGCAAATCCCATAGGAGTGATGAGGATAGTACTTAGACTTTGTCCGATCGGATTTGTTTCTGTAATTGTAATGGTCTTTCCCGATTGTGTGGTAAGTAGAGTATTTGGGTCTGGTTCTGTTGTTGTTGCAGCTGCCACTTCAGTTGTCGAAGCTGTCTCTGTAAGAACAGAAGACACAGCAACAACTTGATGTGTCGATGAATAGTAGAGTGTGTATCCAATCAAAAGCGTTGTTATGAGCAAAAGAAAAACATAAATAGGTTTTTGCATATACGTATATAAAAAAGTATAGCATCTACTTTGTGTATGGCGTGGTTGATAAACTACATATACACACGGTTTGATATACTCTATTGTATGAAAATTCAAGAACTCGGACATGTCGTCCTGTATGTGTCTAACTTAGAAGAGCAGGCATCTTTTTATAAAGACGTGCTTGGTTTTGAAGAAGTACATCGTAATACACACGTCGCACTTTTTTCTGGTGGAAGAACACATCATGAATTACTCTTAATTGAAATAGGTACACAGAAGCGATCACTTGATGACGTATATGTCCCAAAAGTTGGTTTGTACCACATTGGTTTTAAGGTTGGTAACTCTACAGAAGAGCTCCGTGAGGTGTATAAAGAATTACAAGCACAAGGTGTGCAGATTTTAGGAGCAACAGATCATCACGTGACACATAGTCTGTATATTCTCGATAAAGATAACAATGAGCTAGAGCTCTATGTTGATGTAAGCGATGAGTGGAAGAAAGATAAAAAAGCTATTCTTAAAGAGGCTAAACGTCTCTACTTGTAATTTATTAAAGGAGTAATGAGTTGATAAGAATACACATAACGACAACCAGAATAAGAAGAATTCCATAGGAAATATGTATAATATGTTGTTTTTTGATTTCTATAAAAATCATTAAGAAAAGTTCTAGAATAATTATAAAAACAAGAATGGTATATATTGTACTTATATAGAATGAAAGGTTAAAGAGGAAGAGCTCGTACCATGGCACTCTTGTGTAGGGTAGAGTATTTTCTAAATGAGATTGTTTACCAAACATTTGTACTGTAAAAACAACTGGAGTATGTTCTACTTCTCCACGCACAACAGCAATACCCGTATCTTCATAGTTTTTGTTAAGAATATTGTCTCTATGTTTTGGTGAAGCAAGCCAAGATTTTTCTATTGCATCACTACTTGTAAAATTAAGTGCCAAGTTTTCTCCTGCATACGAAAAGTTGTAACCTGCTCGTTTGATCCAATACCAAGGTGCTGTGCCATTTGGTCCACTATGTGAAAAGTACTGTTTCTCCTGCATGTCATTAGCTTTTAAAAGTGCAGCATGCTGGAGCTTGATGTTGGGTGTAAGTGGGGAAAGGTTATGTTGTTCGCGGACTTCATTAGTTAAGTCGATAAGAACCGAAGAAGCGATTGTTCTCCCAATCGTTGTCGAGCGAAGTATTTTATACGATGTATATGAAATAATGAGTAGCAGAATACTGCCAATGGTTATCGAAAGAACTATGTGCTCCTTAAAAAAATGAGGTCTGTAATTGTTACCTTTGTGAGGAACAAAAAAATGTTTTAAAAAAGTAACGAAAGCTATATGTTTACGCAGAAATTTTTCGAGTTTCATGTTCGTAACATTCTACCAAGTGATAGTGCATTAAGAATAACAATAACATCTATCCCTTCTTGAAGTAGGACACCTGCAAGGGGTGTAATATGTCCTCCTGCACTTGCTATCATCGCAAGCGTACTTGCTCCTATGCCCAACAATATACCTTGTTTTGCAAGCGTTATAGTCTTTTTCGCAATGTGTACCCCATCATAAACTTTACCTATTGATGAAGATAAGATCACAATATCTGCAACGTCACTCGCAGCTGTTTGCCCATGTGTTCCAAGAGCGATGCCTACGTCTGCGCCAGAAAGAGCTGGTGCATCATTGATTCCGTCACCAACCATGGCAACAAGGGTGTGATTTTTCTGAAATTTTTTGATATAGCGGAGTTTTCCTTCTGGAGGACACTCACTAATGACTTCATGTATATGTAGTGTTTCTGCAACTGCTTCTGCGCGCTCTTTTTTGTCTCCGGTTAACATCACTAATTTTGAAATTCCAAGTCTATCTAATTTCTTGAAAAGAGCACCAGCTTCTTTGCGAGGGGAATCTTCAAAAAAAATTACACCAATAAGTGATTTAGAGTTTGCAAGAAATACAACGAGTCTACCGGACTGTATTGCTTCTTGATGAAAAGTGTCCATTGCTGCTTTAAGGCTTGGAACTCGCTTTTCGATAAAAGACTGCTTGCCAAAAGCATAGAATTTTCCATCAACAGATCCATAGGTGCCGTCCCCTATAGACTCTTCAAAGTGCTCTGGGTATGAGAGTTTGATTTTCTTCATGCGAGCATGAGTAAGCAGTGATTGGGCAAGAATATGTGCTGAGAGTTGATCAAGGGAAGCGGCAATAGAAATAATTGCATCTTTTGAATATCTTTTTAAACTAACAACTTCCGCAACCTCCGGAACACCTAGAGTAATTGTTCCTGTTTTATCAAAGACAAATGTTTTTACACGTGCAAGTGTTTCAAGAGCTTCACCGTGCTTAATGATAATTCCTTTTTTTGAAGCCTTACTCATCCCAGACACAATTGCAATTGGTGTAGCAAGAAGAAGCGGACAAGGGGTAGCAACAACAAGAACTGCTACAACACGAGTGACATCATAAGAAATAAACCAAGCGATGAGTGCAATGATAAAGGTAATACCGGTGAAGTAGAGACTATATGTATCTGCCAATCGCACAAGAGGGGATTTACTTTTTTCAGCTTGTTCTACAAGCCGTATAATCGCGCTGTACCTACTTTCTTTTGCTTCTGTGTTAGCTACAACAATAATTACCCCATGCATATTTTCTGTTCCCGCGTATACAGTGCTGCCTTTTCTTTTGTGTATAGGAATACTTTCTCCAGTTAATGATGACTCATTAATGGTTGTTTCTCCTTCAATAATTGTCCCATCAACAGACACAATTTCTCCTGCTTTGATAATGATGTGCATTCCAACTGTTACAGAGTTAATGGGAATATCTCGTACAGTATCACCTTCTTTGTGATGGGCACTAACTGGAGTTCTTGTAAGGAGTGATGATAGTTCTTTTCTCGCTCGTCTCACTGCATAGATTTCAAAGAGTTGTCCACCAGAAAGCATAAGGAGCACAACAACTCCTGCAAGATATTGCTCAATAATAAACGTTCCAATGAGCGCAACCCCTGCAATAACATCAACCCCAAAAGACCCTTTTGCTAGTTCACGAAACAGACTATACCAAACAACCAATGAACCAAGAATTAGTGTATATGTAAGTGTGTTTGTTGAAGCAGCTTGGTTACCTATGAGAAAATATGTAAGACTGATACAAAGAGAAGCGCAGACAAAGATTGCTAGGTATGCGTAGAGTGATTGTTTTTTGAGGTATGCAATAAGTGATTTCATAACAACAGAACTGATGCTATAAGTGTATCACTATGCATGATTAAATCACCGAGGATATCCTCGGTGATTATGTTTATTTTTTTGTATTAAAAATATTTTTCTATTTTGTTTTTCTTCCCCAATGAATATTTGCCCATACACGTTCATGAAGGTAGTAGAGTACTGTACTATATGTGTTGATAAGTACTACGATACCAGCAGAGAGTAGTGCATCGCGAGTAAAAAAATATGCAACGATTGAATCTGCTGTAATACTAAGTAGACGGTAACTAATTGATTTGATTAAAGATCGTGAATGCTTTTCAGCAGAATTATGTTTCAGTTTCATGTAGATGACAGTATATCAAGAAAATAATTCTTGAAGATAAGAATGTGTGGAATACATAAAAGAAAAGCCCCACGTCTATTAAACGTAGGTGCTTGTTCCACTTGTCTCAACTCCAAGGGATCTTATTTTGCGTAAGCATCAGAATAGTGCGCGTGCACGAAGCTTGGCACTACTTGATACTGAGCAAGATCATGCTCTATGCCGGCAATGAATCGCTCGTAGAAGTAAGCCCACTCTTCGACGGTTTCGGGCTTTCTCCCGCTGAGCGCATATTTCTTGTATAGCGGAAGCCGCAACCCTTCGAGCTCTTCTGGGGTGTCTGTCCTGAAGTAGTAGTTGCTGTGAGGGTTGCGAAGTTCAAATCGAAGTAGTGCTTTCAGCAAGTTTGTGGCGATACCATCTTGAGGATGGTCCTCTGTAGAAGGTTGTGGTAGTGCTTGTCCCATGGCTGTCTCCTCTTTGTAAAAGTTGTCGCATGAAGAACCTCTGTATAAAAAGTTACCATATACTATTTTCTTGGTCAAGAAATAACTTTATTTTTCGTATATTGGAATTATTTTGATAATTAGTATAGTATTATCTTTAGACCAACCAACCCTTGGAGATATAGGTATGAGTAGAGATAATCCTCCGATTACGTCACTGGAACAACTTCTTGGGGTACTGTATGTTGAAATGTGGAGTACGACAAAAACTAGCGCCGTAGCCAGAATTCGAGGTAATGGAATAGAAGCGGAAGTCATTGAATACTTTGACGATGGCAAAGGTCATTCAAATGCTTTCACAAGCGAATACCATCCGCTTGATTGGAATGTTTTTGAGGAAGCTCTCCAGATGAGATATATCTCTGGTATTCTTAAACCAGGATACGTCTCAAAATCAGAATTCATAATTACAAGGGAGGGGGTGCAGATTCACACAAGCCGCCTTCAAGCAATCGCTGATCAAGAAAAAAAAGCTGCTGAAGATGCAGAAATTGCCAAATTTACTCCTAACGGGCTTGAGAGTGACTGAGGTGATACGTATTTACAACCACCAAGCAAAGCCGCTCTGGTGGTTTTGCTTTTTATAGCAAGTACATAAACAATCTAAAAAATGTCTATGGTATTATATATTCATGAAAAAAGTTCTCCACAAAGCTGCTGAGAGGGGAAGTGAAGATTATGGTTGGCTAAAAACAAACTATAGTTTTAGTTTTGCTAACTGGTATGATGAGCGTAGGATGGGGTTTGGATTACTTCGTGTGTTTAACGATGACGTGATTGCGCCACAAACAGGTTTTGGAAAGCATGGACATAAGAATATGGAAATTATTACTATTGTTACTCATGGTGAAGTAAAGCATCTGGATAGTATGGATAATAACTACACAGTAAAGGCCGGAGACGTACAGGTAATGTCTGCAGGGTTGGGTGTTCTTCATACAGAGTCTAATGAATCTACAACAGAATCACTTAGACTTTTCCAACTATGGATACAATCGAAAGAATACAATATTGCCCCACGCTATGCGCAGAAGTCTTTTGATTTTCAGTCAGTCAATAATAATCTTGTCCCACTTGTTCACTCGACTAAAGCTCTTTTGATTAATCAAGATGCATATATTTTGTATGGAGCGCTCGATGCTTCTGTGTCTCATACATATACATTAGAAAATAAAGATAATGGAGTCTATATTTTTGTTATAGAAGGTGCAGTAGATGTTGAAGGTGAGAATTTGGTCTCACGAGATGCATTAGGTATTTCAGAAGTATCAGAAGTTGTTATTCACGCAAAAAGCAAGAGTTCTTTTTTGGTGATAGAAGTGCCGATGGAATAGTTCTGTGGCTGTTATTGATCAAAGGTAGTGATGAGGTACCTATCAATATCTCGCTGCTCTAAATCATAAAAGTTTAAGTTACTATTGTGAAGGTATGTTGCAAGCTGTACTCCGACAAACCTCCAGTGCCACGGTTCATAAATGTAATATTTATTTCCTTTTGGGTATGAAAGTATAAAGCCGTATTTGTAGCCATTTTGAGTAAGCCATGTATATGCAGCAGTTGTATCAAAGCCAACTAAGCTGCCACCAAGACCTGTGGTAATAAAATCAAGCGTTGTTCCAAGTTGATGTTCCGAGTATCCTTGGTCAGCAGAAAATGCATTTGCAGTTCCTGCACCATACGTTACTGCATATGAAGATTTAAGTGATTTTTGTTCTGCAAATGATCGATACCCAGATTTTACATAAATTGGCACACCATCTACTTTTGCTTGATCAATTAAATTTTTAAGAAATGGCCAAGACTCGGAAAGAAACTGTTCACTACGTGCTGAGCTGTAGGTGTATTCAGTTGGTAATGTTGTCACGTGTGCAGGGGAGTAGTTATCGCTTAAAAAGTATACTTTAGAATATTTTTTAAGAAGTTGAGGATCTACTTGAGCTAATTTTTGGAGATTGGTGACAGTTCCAGAAATAGAACCAACTGTTTCAGCAACTCCACCAACTTGGTTTTTTACAGCATCAATATTTCGTTTAGTGTTAGTGAGAGTGTCATTGAGTCCTGCCGTTTGTTTATCAAGTTCTGTAAACTTTTTTGAGAACTGATCTTTGTTGTGAGAAAGTGTTTCAGATGTCGTTGCTAGTTCAAGAGTGAGCGAGTCTACACGGGCAATGAGTGTAGAAATTTGTAGCATCGCATAGATAAGCGCACTTCCGAGTATGATAAACACTGTCCAAGCAGGAAGTATATTCTGCAAAGAAGATTTTGTATTTTTATGCTCCATATTTTTAGAAGTATAGCATCTACTGAGAATAAGGTATCTAATACAGTGGATATTTTTTTTGTTTTCTTTAAGAAGTGTGGTACTATCATACTTCGTGCAACTTTTTGGTAGTTCTTTAGAATGGTTTCTAGATTTCAACGAATCGCAAAAGGGCACGCCCTTTTCCCGCTGATCATCGGCGTTCTTGTTTCGTGTGCGGTTATCATGCCGCTTGGACTTCATCTGATGAAGTACCTTGATCAAGTCGAACAAAAAGACTAAAACAAAAACAGTCAAGAATCGAAAATAAAAAGCCATGCCTCTGTGCATGGCTTTCTTCTTGTTTTGTTTAATAAATTATTCTTGTAGATATTTTGTGATTACACTAAGTACGTTATTTTTTGTTATCCATGCAGAAGTTTTGTTTGGATACAAGATCCCATATCCATCTGGGTACGGTCCGTCTTGTCTATATGTCCACCATGTCCAACCAACATTATTCTTGTTAAGAAGAGAAAGAAGGGCATGTGTATATGCAAGGTCTGGATCATCCCCTGAACGTGCTCCAGTTTGTTGTACAAAGATAGGAACATTATGTGTATCTCGTAAAGCAGTTAAACCTTGTAATCGTACCGCAAGTTCTGCAATATTTGCATCTTTTGTTTTTGCTGTATAAATAAACAAATTTCCGGTGTATATAATTCCTGTTGTATTTGGAATATATGCATCAGCTGCACGTTTGATATTGTATCCATTTCCTGCACCAATAAGAATAGGGGTGGTAGGATCAACAGAACGTATTGCCGCTATAAGTTCTTTATAGAATTCTGTTACTTGAGCTTGAGTTGCTCCCGGCGCACCCGGCTCAGGAAGAATCTCATACATACCTATATACGGAGTATTTTTGTAGCGGTTGGCGACGAACTTCCATACTTCAATAAATTCTTTACGCATAGCTGGATCTGTCCAAAAGTTGTGCCCCTTAGTTCCATATATGTGAGTTGGGTCACAATAGGCTGCTTCTAGTCCACCTTCTTGTGTGCCATTTTGCCCACAGTCAGAGTCAATAAATAGATCAATCCAAAGTCGCTCCTTTGACGCCCATGATACGTACTCATCAAGTTTTTTTAGATTAGCTGGATTGATATGTCCAGGTGCGGCATCATCACGACTATCAACATCAGTTCTTGCATAATCTCCCCACCAACGTAGCGGCATACGAACAACGTTCGCTCCTTGAGCTACATGATCTTTTGCATCTTGTGCCTGCGCTGTTCCCCATGATCCCCAGTTGAATCCTCGGAGCATTATTTCATTTCCATTGTGGTCTATAATCTGTGAGCCACGAAGCGAAAGCCTCTCTGGTTTATCACTAGTTGGAACCCCGTCACTTCCTGTTCCACCTGTCGGCTCTCCTTGTGTTGATGTTGCAACCACTGGTGGTTTGTTGACGTGTGGTCGGTGTTCATTATTAATATAATTTTTCCCCATAAGAAGCAATGCTCCTAATGTAACCGTACCGATAAGTATTCTTTGTTGCATATGTTGATAAGTATACATCTTTTTTAGTAATTGAATTGCGTAGATGTATTATTTTTTGCTGATTGTTCTGTATATTTTTTAAAATTCTCCAGAATTGCTTGCCAGCCATCACGCTGATGTTCCTCGGGATTAATTGTTTCAATTTCAAAAGATTCAGTAACTAGCACCCCGTTCTCTAGTTCTTTAAAAGAAACTGCCACAGTTCGCCCACCTTCAATTGTATATGCAAGTTTCTTACAGAGAACAACATCTGTATATTCACCACTAAAATCAAATGACGTTGAACCATCTTTGGCGCTCATTCTTGATAAAAATTTTCCTCCAATTTGGACGACATTTTCTGCGTAAGGGCATTCCCAGTCATCACTTGCATGTAACCATTTTGTAATATGGTCTGGATTAGTCCAAAATTCCCATACAGTTGCCAGTTCACTCTGTACCAGTATTTCGACAGTTATTATTTTATTCATATAAGAGTAAGTGTAACAAAATTGTACCTAAATACATGTGACTAATTTTTTGCGTGTAGCCATAAATGTACCTGTCACAACTATTTTACATGGCCTGTTATATATAGTAGAGGAGGTGTACGAGTTAAGCACGCTGCACAAAGCTCATTCGGATGGTTGAAATATACAAGTAATTCTTGTAAAAGGTTGTCTTTCATTAAAAATTCATTAAAAAGATTGTCCTTAATAAACTTGCTTTTGTTAAGAATAAGGTGCATAGTGAGTATACACCTGAAGGACGTTGAATATCCTTCATCTCTAGTAGAAAAATTCTACTTCTATTGTTCAAATATTTATAATCAAAATATCTTCGTAATCTCGATATTTCACAGGTATACATTAAAAAAACATTACTTTTTAAGGAGAAATATGGAGACAAGTTATCTAGGTTTAATAAACCTTCTTTAAGAGCTCTTAACGAAATATGTGATTCATATTTCAAATACATTCATATATGAAAAAAATAACACAAAGTTCTCGTTCACTGGGTATTATTGGAATTCTTGCTTCAGTGATGATTACATCTCAGGTGTATGCATACAACACTGTTGACACACAGTTAGACTTTGGAGAAACTAACGCAGATGTAACAGATCTACAGACATTCTTCAAAGATAATGCTTCAATTTATCCAGAAGGTTTGATTACAGGTTACTACGGTGCACTTTCTCGTTCTGCTGTCCAAAGATTTCAAATACAAAAAGGTATTGTGAGTTCTGGGTCTGCAGCAACAACAGGATTTGGTCGTGTTGGTCCATCAACAAGAGATGCTATCAATGTGCTTATTAACAGTGGAGGATGGTCAGGAGGTGTATCACTAGGTGATATGTCAGGACCACAGTTTACAGCTGTTAATAGAACAGTGACACAAACATCAGCAACCTTCACATGGAATACAAATGAAATAGCTAGCGCAAAAGTGTTTTATAACACAGCTCCTATTACTATGAATGAGGGAGATATTAATTCAGTAGGATTTGGTTCTACAAATGGATATTCAATCACTAATGATAACTTGGCTCGTACATCACAACAAGTTACAATAATGAATCTACAACCAAATACTAAGTATTGGTATGTGCTCGTTGCAACTGATCTCACAGGAAATGTAAGTGTTTATGGTCCAAACAATACATTCTATACTAATCAATAAAAGTATAAAAAAGTGACAAAAACAAAATCCTCATATGAGGATTTTGTTTTTTTTAGGGTTACTGTAATAACTATGGAGACTCGGTATTATTTTCAGTAATAGGAATTTCTTCACCAAGATATTTTGGTATTCGCTTGAATGTTACATCAAAGAATGCTTTTACATTAGCGAAAACTTCTCGTATATTATTTTTAAAACTATACCAATGTTGATCAGATGGTGCACCATACGCATCAATACCTAATCTACGCGCGATGAATATTGCTCGAGGCAAGTGAAAAGATTGTGTCACAATAATTGCCGATTCAACACGGAATACTTCGCGTGCCCTGTACATGCTGCTGTAGGTATCAAACCCTGCATGATCTAAAAAAATATCATTATCAAAAACTCCTTGCGTGAGGAGGTACTCTCTTGCAGGGGTGACTTCATTATGTGTTGCTGTCCCGTCATCTCCACTTACGAGAATTGTTTGCACTTTTCCATTCAGATAGAGCAAAACAGCTGTGTCTATTCTATCTCTAAAAATAGGAGATACTGTTCCGCTTGTTGATAGTCCTGCACCAAGCACGAGAGCTGTTTGTGCTTTTGGAAGTGATTGGGTGTCTGTTTTGATGTATTGATAGGATTCTATTGTGATAAGCAAAAAAATAATCAAGACACATACGGCAAGAAAAGCTCCACCTTGTCCAATTGTAATGAGTAGTCTTCGCATATATTCAAGTATAGTCTTCTTGTAAGATAAAGATACACAGTATAAGAGCTAGAGGTCGCAAGTTATCTCCTCGGCAGGCGAGCAAATCTCGTTGATCGATCTGCCCGCCTACTGAAGAGATACATACAAATCCGAACGAACAACTTTCTCTGAGGTAGCTAAAACACTTATTCAACATATAAGTAAAACTTGTACTCGATATTTATGAAAAAATATTTTGAACAGAGGAAGTAGAGTCGTCTCCACGAGAGATGAAGAATATTCAAACGTTCTTCAGGTGTATCTTGATAATAGCACAATAAAGGCAAAAGCAAGCTCCTTTTAGAAATATGTTGAAACTGTTTTTTAAAGTAGATAAGGGGATCGCTTTTTGGATGCAAGCATAAGACAAACCTTCTCAATTCGGAGTCTAAGTTCTTCTTTATTTTTTATTTCATGTATCCATTCAACAAAATCTCTACGCTCTATAGGAGTAAGGTCTTTCCATATAGCTTTTGCTTTTGGTGTTTTGTTAAGTGCTGAATAGAGATTCATTGGTACTACCGCGTAGCAGCAGGGGCGTCGTTTTCCGGAAGCAAGCTTGTCGCAGGTTATCGCAATTCGTCGCGCACGAGTTTCTGGTTGTTTAGCTCCCTCAATCCAGCTGACAAAATCCCTTCTTGATATTGGAGTAAGATTGTTCCATTTTGCTTCAAGGGTAGGATTTGCTGCCAAAGCCTTACGAAGATCAAGTGGTGCTTTCTGCTCCTTGGTTTCTCGGGTTAGTTTAGGGCTTACTGTACTCATAAGTTCAGTATATTCGTTTGTAAAAAAGGAACAAGTCAGTTACCGTAGTCAATTCTTCAGACTATTAATTAAATAACATAAGCTTTTTCTCTCGAGTCCATTTTTTGAGCTCTGCTTCTCTTTGCTTTGCTTCCCGTAGCGTATCAAAATGTTCCTCGTATTTAAGAACCACTGGTCTACGAATTTTTGTATAATGGGCTCCACGTTTTAAATTGTTATGCTGGTGTAGTCTCTTCTCTAGATTATTTGTGCTTCCAGTGTAGAGCGTTGTATCTGCGCACTCAAGAATATAAACGAAATACATATGTAATTGAGTGTATCATTTCTTAGTAATACGATACGTACAATCATATAATATACATGGTACAATTTAGAAATTATGAAGCAGAAAGACATCTCAACAAAACATCGAGTTTACTTGATGAGTTTTGCGCTGGTCTACCCACTCTATATCATAAAAGTAGAGAAAAAAGGACGAACCAAAAAAGAAGTAGACGAAGTCATTTGTTGGTTAACAGGGTATAGTCAGAAACAACTAGATACACAAATAAAAAAACAAATAGACTTCGAAACATTTTTTACAGATGCTCCCAAGCTCAATCCTGCACGTACCTTGATTACAGGAGTTGTGTGTGGCATTCGAGTAGAAGATATTGAAGATCCAATCATGCAAGCTGTTCGCTATCTAGATAAATTAGTTGATGAGTTAGCAAAAGGGAAAGCAATGGAGAAGATTTTACGGAAGTGATTTTTATTTTTTAACTTAGCGCGATTCCTAAGTAGTATGGCCACAGCAAGAGTGCAAGTATTCCTTTCCAAAAGAACTCTAAATGAAGATATCCAAGAGTAAACAGCCAACCCATTATCCAAACACCTCCTGACAATGTTCGATTTTCTATTTTTATTTTTTCCATTATATTAGTATATCACTAGCTAGAAGTCTTTGAGGAAGTTGGGCTTTAACGTAAACAAAAATAAAAAGTGGCAGCTGTCAGTATTTGAATAAAAATAATTATAATAAGTCTCTTACTGCCTGAAAGCTGCGTAAGAGAAAAATATTGAGATACACTCACTACTTTAAGGCTATACACATATATTGCCAAAGATAAAAAATATATGAAGGCGGCCATCACCATAACTATCAGAAGATTTGGACCTTCGGGATCATCGAAAGACACTAACATTGTTCTAGAACATGCAATAGCTGTTATAGTTAAAATGAGTGATGAAATCTTTTTTGACTTGAAGTACATAACCTTAGTATATACGAGAAATAAGCTATCATTAAAGATAAGAATATAACTCAACAGTACTTGTATTTTAAAATTAAAAAAGTGTGTCTATAATCAAAAGTAATTGTAATTAATTATAGTTGACGTGCTTCCACTATCTCAATGGTTGCTCCAGGGATAGTGAAGTGAGGATGATCTTTGAAAAGTTCTGCAACAGCTTCTGCAGATTCTCCTTGTACGTATGAAGACATCATCATATCGTTTTTTACATCTTCTACGCCGGAGGCACTCACACGTTTTGTTTTTCCAAGTGCAATTGTATTTAATATTGCCTCTTTGTGTGAGGCTACCCATCCATCCCACTCAACTTTCATCTTTGTTTCAGCTTCCTTACGCTCTGCTTCTGGTTTCTTCATCCACTCTTCCATTGTTGATGCTGGTGCCATATATATAACTGTGAAATTTTTCATATACTTTAGTGTATCATATTGCATGATAGTTTTTTTAAAAAAGTAGTTTTTTAGTAGTGATCCTGTGGGATGAATTTCAAATAAGCTTCTCTAGCCTTCCACTTCAACAGTGAATCCTCCATATGCGAATCGCTTCATATCAAAAGGCATGTCTTGGTTTTTTCCTGCATATTTCTTGTCGAAGAATTCCATTACTTTCTTGTTCACTTCATTGCGATGTTTCTTTGAGTTAAAAGTTATAAATGAGAACCATACTTCTTCATCTTCTTTTGCTTTTGCCATCTTTGGAAATGTAAAGACAACATGACCTGGTGTCACATCATCAGCACAACACTCCATATACGAAAGTGCACCAAACTTCATCCATGTGGACTTTCCTTCTTGTGCCATTTTCTTATAAGCAGCACGTTTATCTTTTTTAATTGTGAGTACGAATCCATCTACATATTTTGCCATAGTATTTTTGAATTAGATTATATATTTTAAGTATACCAATAAAATTTAAAACTTGAGCAAAGTGTGATGCTGACTGTTTTGGACGATATTCGAACGATTATGGCTAAGGTTGCTTATTCTTAAATGTTTTTTAAGCTATTGACATATTAGTATTTATATATTATAATAGTACATGAACCCGTCTGAACCAAATTTGCGTTTCAGGGGATCTTGAAAAAGAGGAGCAACTCATGGGAATGATGTCATCTAACGTGTGGAATCGTGGCGGTTCGAATGAAATGTCCCGCAACGTGTTCTACTTCGTCCTCGGCGCCATCCTGTCGTGGGGGTTCGTCCTCACGATGCTGGTCGCCAAATCGACAGCAGCCTGGAACCCCAACATCGTCTCGTTGTTGGTTGTCGGCCTCGGCATTCCGATCATCGGGATCTTCATGTCGGCAATGAGCAGTAATCCGCTGATCTCGTTTGCCGGCTTCAACATGGTCGTCGGCGGGCTTTCCGCAATCCTCGGTCCGGTTTTCGCGATGTACGACATCAAGGAACCGGGGCTCGTGGAACGGGCCGCTGCCATGACCGCCCTCGTCACTGCGGTGATGGGAACGACAGGGATGATGTTCCCGAACTTCTATCGCTCCATCGGAGGCGCATTGTTCGGGGCACTGGCCGCGCTCGTCGTCGTGTCATTCGCACGGCTGTTCATTCCGGCGATTCAAGATGTTGGCATCATCGACTACATCTCTGCAGGCATCTTTTCGCTGTACATCGGCTACGATATGTGGCGGGCAAGCGACATCCCTGCAACCATCGACAATGCGGTCGACGTCGCGGTGTCACTCTATCTCGACATCATCAACCTGCTTCTCGATCTGCTGCGCATCTCGAGCGACGACTGACCACGTTCGTCCTGGTCACTACAACCCGCCAAACGGCAAAAGCCCGTTACGGCGGGCTTTTTATAATTAAACTACCATGTGGGCGACATATTTTCTTAGCTAGTAATCAAGCTGGAGAAAATAGAAGTACCTTTAGGTGACGATGCTGGAACAGTTTTACTTGACAAGTATCATAAATAATTATACTATATAATTCGAAAGGAGGGCTTAACTATGCCCAGAATGATGTTTGTTCTTGTCCGGGATGCGTCAAAGAGCTGGTATCGAGTGATTCATGGTCAGTTTGACAATGAACCTCAGGTCGATCAAATCGTGGAGCGTGACCTGCTCACTGGCACGAAGACATGGTTTGTGGTCAAGGTCTACGATCTGGAAACCCAGCAAAGACTGCAAGCGCTTGTGGCTCTCGTGGGGTACAAAGCGATCCAGCAAATCTTGGATTTCGATGTTGTATGATCTTCCGCTTTGTCCGCCAAAAGTCTGCTTTGGCGGACTTTTGTTTTGTATTTACTAAAGCTGGGGCTGTGGGACGATGTTGGAACAGTTTTGAGGTATAATATATCCATGAAAGAAGAAATACTTGAAGTTATTAATGAGGAAGGTGAAACATTATATGAGGCTACTCGTAAAGATATTCATACAAAAGGTCTTCTTCATAAGGAGATACATATTTGGTTGTTTACTCCTGAAAGGAAGTTGATTTTTCAACATAGATCTAAAACTAAAGATACTTTCCCGGATAAATTAGATGCATCGGTGGGTGGGCATGTTGATCTCGGAGAAAGTTACGAGGAAGCAGTACTTCGTGAGTGTAAAGAGGAACTAGGGATTGACATAGAATCAATAGATGATGTTACTTTTATTATGACTGCCATTTCAAATTCTGCCGATGAGGTTACTCATACTATTAATCATCCTAGACGAAACACATATGCATATTGTTACCGTGGGGACGTGAAAGACTTAAAAACAGAACTAGGGCAGTCCCAAGGATTTGTAGTTTATGATATCAATTCTTTGTTTACTCTTTCTGATGAAGAAAAAAAGAAATTTGTTTCAGGACTTGTAACTGCAGAATACAAGTCGGTATATAAAAAAATTCTTTCACTTATTTAGGATTAATCGGATGTTCCTCATCGGGCTCGTACTTTTTCACACCTTGCCACACAAGCATTTTCGAGAGGATAATTAGATTTGAAATTTAAGCTCCCCGGACTTACATTTTAAGTTCCTTTATTATGTCTAGTAAACCAGCCTTTTCATGTGATATTAGGATGTCTTTAAGATGGAAGTTCTTGTCATCTTTAAAGAGATTTTTATTACGCATAGTACTCATCAAAAAAGGAAATAATTTATTTACGTTAATCTTTGCTTCTAAGTACCCACGCAAGTATCCTATTTCCTTCATGAAAAGAGCCAGATTTGAATCCTTGGTGTTTTTATGTACTTTGAATAGTTTATTTAGATCGTCTCTTTTTAATGTGTAATCTAATTCGTGTGAAAATTTATTTCTGATTGTATTTATTGCTTTAATCTTTTCGATGATGACTTTATTAGGGATAAAAAAATCCATACTCTCAACAATGGTAACTTTATCCAAAAAACTCATTTTAATTATTTTTTTTGATTCAGGGAGAGTCAGTGTGAGAATTTCATCTATTACTTTTTCTAAATATAAGTGTGATTTTAAAACTAAGGAAACTTCTTCCTTGCTTGTTAGTATATATTTTTTATAAAATTCATCGCTCCTTGTTTTACTAGACAAGGAAAGGGTGTTAGCTTTTTTTGATAGTTCTTTATAAACTTTTGTTTTCATAGTTTTTTGGGCACCTGAACTTGACTCAACTTGGCTGGGGTACAAGGAGTCTCTCCTTCAGTAAATTTTTGTCGTCACAAAAATTTCTTCAGGCGGGCTCGTGGCTTTTCTTGCTAGAAAAACATCACTCCGCCATTCGAGTCCTTACGAACGACAAGCAGTTGTCGTTCTGTACCCCGACCAAGCATAAGCTGATGAAAGCTATGCTTACAGTATATATATTGCTTGGCTGGGAGTTTGGTACGACGTTGGAACTTTTTTGACTATTCAATAACAACTGGTTTCTTGAACTTCCCACGCAAAACAACGAAAAATAACACAACGTTGGCAAGTAGCAGATATACTTGAAAAGCTGAATTTTCTATGTTCCAGACTGGTATGGCAGGAATAACAATTGTGGCAGTAAATAAACCTACAAAGTACGTATACAAAGTCTCAGTTTCTGGATGTTTCCAAGCCTTAAAGACAGTTGGTATGGTAGCAAACAAATCAGCGACGGCGGCAAATAAAATCGCTAAAACAGGTTCGTCAGCTATCAGCCAAGCCCCTAGGGCGACGATCGACATAGCTCCACATAGATAATCAAACTTTGAAAGTTTCCAATAGGCCTGAGAAATAAGTAGAGCTGCCACAAAAACCAAAAGTGGACCGAAGCCAGACATAAAAATTCTAACTGTCGCCCACAAGTCTGAATCTGCACTCAAAGCTGCTCCTGTGGCAATCAGTGGCGCAAAAGCCCAGAGTCCCCAGGTAACTAGGTTTGGCTTAGACTTACCTCTTAGCATGTCTCGAATGTATGCAAATGCACCACTGAGACTTATTGCAGCCGAGAGTAAGACCAACCAATGTGCATAGGATAGACCAAGCAAAGCGTTGGTGGTGAGGATTGTAAACATAGAATGATTATATCATTACTACTATCGAAGTAAATTATATTTGATAAATATAGCTAAAATGCTTTTGCTGGCTGTATGGGGCAATGTTGGGATTTTTTAATACAAAAACAGCCCGCCGAACCGAGTCATTAGACTGTTCTTGCGAGCTGTGCTCATTTGTGGTTACAGGCCCTCTGCACGACGACTTCAGACGTGATGGCCGTCCGGATCGACGTACTTCAACCAGACGAGGGGCTTGTTCAGGTCGACCGGGAAGCCGCCCAGATCCAAGTGACGGGCAAGCTCGCGTTTCAGGTCGAGCATCGCTGCTTCCGTCATCTTGTCTTTGCGACTCTTGTAACCGAAGGTCTCGAGCTCGATGGCGACTGCCTGCGAGAACGAGCACAGGACCGGATCGTACGGTGTCATCAGCACGTCGACATCCGATTCGATCAGAGTCACTGATTCGGTCGAGGCGGCTTCTGCCACAACGGACTGAAGGGCAGTCTTGACCAAGATCAAAGTCTCGGTCGAAATGCTGGTGGATGCGGGAAAGTACACAGTGAGCTTTGGCATGAGATTTCCTTTCTTTGCCAGTTGGAAAAATGTGATGAGGAACAACTCTATCTAACGCTAACATATTATCACATTTATATATAAAAGTCAAGTAAAACCTTGACAATACTTGTATTTAAAGAATTTTTAGACTAGTATTCCGTTTATGAACCCCAAAACCAAGCAAGAACTAGAAACCCTCTACGGTCTTGCAATTTCTGCTTCTGCCACAACGAACTTCTACAATCAGGTTTACGCATACGTAGCCTTCATCAACAAGTCGCACTATCTTTTTCATGTACTAGATGAAGATGATAAAGAGATGCATATATATGATCTTGAAAAACAACGTACTCTACCCAAGAAACAAGATGGCGATAGTGATTTTCAGCATACGCTAAAAGAATTGAAACACATGAGTAGCGGAGAGAGATACTTCGTCAGTCATCTTTTCTTCCTCCTTAATCATCACATCTTTGATCTTCTGGATTGGTATTTCACCGATAACTTTCAATCCGAAGAAGCGTCAATCATGCTTAATGGTAGAAAGAGGGTAACTATTAAACTTCGAATTGAACGTATCATGAACTATTGGAACCGTCACAATATTCTCGGCTATGATAGTACAGACTACAATGAAAGATATATTGATAACTTGGCGTATTGGAAAAAACTTCTCACAGACTTTCATGTTGCACTTCTTAAGAAAGTAGAGACTTTCCCTACTAAGGAACATGTAGAGGTTAAGAAAGATATCATTCTAACGCTTGCTTCTAATGGTGATGTTGTCTATCTAGGTCAGAAAGGTAATTTAACTCCACAAGGTCGTGAATATAACCTATTAAAAAGATTAATTCATAAAAATGGTAGAACTGTTTCTCATAAAGAAATCGCAAGGCTAGTCTACAAGAAGAAAGATACTGAAGTCTTAAGGCTAGAAATGCCTGATCTAGTGAGAAAGCTTAAAAAGAAGCTTGCTGATATTTCTTCACAAGATACGTCTAATC
>CAZJDZ010000014.1:0-28258 GCA_964544935.1 uncultured Candidatus Saccharibacteria bacterium
ATGTAGCAATAAAAAATAATACAACATAATAGATACAAGAAGCGCGGCCGTGGGCCGCGCTTCTTGTATGTATAATAAAGTGAAATAATGTATACTTAACCTCACTATGTTTTTTAAACATGAAATAAATTCAGAAGAAATTGTGCACACCATGGAAGATTCTGGATATGACACACTTGCTCCAGCAATAGACCCTCAAGAGCTTAAAGTGTTATGTCTAGATACCCCTGTGCTTATGACATGCTACGAACAAATGATTTCATACTGTACTCGATATGCTCATGATGTATTCAATATGATGTATGAGCAAGCGTTGCTTTCAGAATTACGAGAAAAAGGAGAAGATACTGAGGAAATGTATGAAGAATTAAAAGTTATTGACCTAAATAGACACAATCTCCACGAAGCCATGATGGACTCTGTTAACCTTCTCTCGAGACAACTTGTAAAACACAATAAAGACAACGAATGGATGCGTGAGGTTGTTGCTGGAGGCCGTGCAAGTTATGCAACATTTGCGATGTTGACTTTTTATAGAATATATAGTATTATGAAACGTAACCCTTCACAGGATTGAGGTAAACACCATGAACCAAAAAGACAAAATGATCTTGGAGTATGCCTCCCTTGCTGCCAAGCAAGTGATGGATAATCAACCTCCAAACGAACGCATGAAGGAAATTGAAGACAGTCTGCAAATGACGTCAGATGCCATCATGAAGCATGCAACACAGCTTGCCGTTGCAACCATGAAGTAAAAATTCTAAAGAAGGTAAGGTCCACACAATGTGTGGACCTTTCTTTGTATAATTATTTCCCATTATACACCTCCATTGCTTTGATATACCCATCCTTTGTAATTGTTTGGATAGCACCAAGTACACGGGAAGCGATGGAACGTATTATTTCTTCCTCTTCTTCTTTAATAGCACCAAGCACATACCCTTGCACCATTTCGCCATGAGGTGCTTTTACTTCTTTACCGTCAACGTTCGGTGGAGCAATACCGATACGGATACGAATGAAATCTTTTTTCTGAAGTGTATCAATAATACTTTTTAAGCCATTATGTCCCCCGTCCCCTCTATCAAAAGAAATACGAAATGCTCCGTATGGCAAATCCTTATCGTCATACATAACAACAATCTCTCGCCCTTCGTGATAGCGTAAATAATCTCGTACAGCAATACCACTTTCATTCATAAATGTGCTTGGCACCATAATCTCGCACGCATCAAGCTTCATGACATCATCTTTGATCATAGAGAGTAGCACTCGCGCAACATTGTGACGAGTATTTGCATATGTACTCCCCGGATTACCAAGTGGAATAAGTGTGTACATCATGCATCTAGTATATCAGCTCTTAGCTATTAGCTTGTAGCCTTTAAGCTCACACAAATACAATCAAAATAGAATGTATAAATTGTATATATTTTTATTGTATTACATCATCTTATACAATTTGTATTTACTACAAGCAACAAACTACTTGCTACAAGCTTGTAATGTTGCATGTCTCAAAACAAATCTATATACTGAGAGTCACAATGTTTTCTTCTATTTCAACCGTCGTTTTAAGTTTTGTTTCTGACATGACCCAGAATCCGGTTTCGCTCACTATCTTTACAATTCTCGGACTCATCATCATCGCGCTTGCAATTGCGATCTTCTCTCCTAAGACACGTGACACGCTTGTTCGTATAAAACTTCTTGAAGAAGATGAGAAGCCATCTTCACTCCTCATTTGGATCATTGGAATTATTTTTATTGTAAAACTTGTACAAGCATACTTGATACAGCCATTCGTTGTAGATGGCGCATCAATGCTTCCTACATATCATAATGCAGAATTTCTCATGGTTGATAAGCTTACCTATCAACTCAAGAAGCCAGAGCGTGGAGATATTATGATTTTTAAACTATACGAAGATGCAAATAACCCTTACGAAGGTAAACATCTTATTAAACGCCTTATTGGTCTTCCTGGTGAACGAGTTCTTATTCGTGGCGGGGTGACTATTATTTATAACCAAGAAAATCCTAATGGATTCACTCTCAATGAACCATATGTAGAGTACAAAGACCTCCAAAAAGACATCGAGTTCACTCTTGATGACAACCATTATTTTGTAATGGGAGATAACCGTGCACAAAGTTATGATAGTCGTGACTGGGGACCTCTTGATGGAAAAAATATTAAAGGTCAGGTTCTGCTTCGTGTGTACCCTTTTAAGAAAGCAGGCTATGAGCCAGGAAAATATTATTTTAGTAAATAGCTTTTTATAAAAACAATACCACCACAACCAACCGTATGAATGAAAATGAAAAACAATCAAAGAAAGAAGCGCCAACATCCTTAAAAGGAATGTCAGATGTCATCGATGAGACATACTACGCATATCAAGGACTCTTTGAAAAAGCTCAGGAGGTTGCGGTGTACTACGGTTTCAAACCAATAGAAACTCCTGTTCTTGAAAAAGAAGAAGTATTCGTTTCTGCAATCGGTGAAGGAACAGATGTTGTTGATAAAGAGATTTATGCATTTCGATCAAAAGGAGGAGAGCGTCTTGCTATGCGTCCTGAATATACTGCAAGCATCATGCGAGCATATCTTGAACATGGCATGCAGACACTTCCTCAGCCTGTAATGCTCTATTCATATGGACCAGTATTCCGTCATGAGAATCCACAAAAGGGACGCTTACGTCAATTTAGACAGTTCAACTTAGAGATTCTTGGCACGCCAAAATCAATTGCCGATGCACTTATCATTCGTACACTGACAACAATTCTTGAAGAGTATGGTTTCAAGGATCTTGTTGTAGATATTAACTCAATGGGAGACAAGGAGACTCGTCCAACATTCATCAAGGAACTCACCAACTACTACAAGAAGCACCTTGAATCTCTTTGTAAGGATTGTCATGAACGTATCAAGACTAACCCACTTCGCCTTCTTGATTGTAAGCAAGAGCAGTGTCAGCCATTCAAAGATAATGCTCCTTCTTCACTCTCATACCTTTCTAATGATGCTCGTAGTCACTTCAAAGAAGTACTTCAGTACCTCGAGGAGATGGGTATCGCCTATCGCGTGAACAATAGTCTTGTTCGTGGTCTTGATTACTACACACGAACAGTTTTTGAAGTTATCAAAGTTGATGTTGATGAAAATGGCAAAGAACGTGAAATCACTATTACTGGTGGAGGTCGTTATGATGGACTTGCGAAGATGATGGGAAGTAAAAAAGATATTCCTGCGGTTGGGACCGGTCTTGGTATTGAACGTATAATGATGTTCCCTGAGTGTAAGATGCTCATGCCTCGTATCATGAAGACACCAAAGGTATATTTCATCCAGCTTGGATTCGAAGCTAAGTTGAAGAGTCTCTGTATCATGGAAACACTTCGCAAGAATCGTATCCCTGTATATCAATCAATTTCAAAAGATTCACTTGGAACACAACTTGCTCAAGCAGAAAAAATGGAAGTGCCGTATTGTATTATTTTTGGGCAAAAAGAAGCAATGGACAACACGGTGATTGTTCGTCACATGGCTACACGCTCACAAGACACTGTGAAGATCGATGCACTTTCTGATTACATTAAGCATCTCAAATAAGTATGTATGAAAAAAGCCGCGGAAAGTTCCGCGGCTTTTGCATTTCTTGTTTTAACGTTCGATGAGAAGAATTCCATCGACATGTTTTTCATCCGGATTCTGATTCATGCAAACAAGTGAACAAACTTTGAGCACAACATCTACATCAGTACTCATTCCTCTTTTGACAAGCTTAATGAGTGCTTCAATTTTTGCAGAAATGTCGGGTGTCCTTGCGGCTGACACAATGACGATCTTCAGTACACGTGCATCATGGAAAACTTGAGAGACTTCAGTGTCATCCCATCTCTGACAAATTACTCGAAGAGACTCACTAATCTGTAAATCAGGCACCCCTTGGCAGGCATGTGCAAGCGCAAGACCAAGACCAGGGTATTTACCTGAACCAACTTCCAAGATGACATCAATCATCTGTGAACGAATACCTGCTGCCTGGCCAAGCCTATCAGCAAAAAGCATACCTGCAGCAAGAAGAAGTTTTGGAACTTGGATGATCTTCTGTCCAACCTGATCCTCGACAGCTTCAAGACCGAAATTGGTAGCCACGCGCATCGCCATACGAAGTTCCGTCATGGCAGACACCTCGGACGGAAGAGATTGAGTAGTCCCTGCTTCACTGCTTGAAGAAGCTCTTGTGGAAGCTCCACGAGGAGCGGTGCCCGTAAGCACTCGTCCACTCTGACCATTACCATGGCCTTGCGCCATAACCGGTGCCCTAGGTACACGAGGTGTAGCATCAGTATCTACAGCAGTATCAGTAACAGTGTTCATGGCAGTCTCCTTGACTGGGGGGGTAAAAAGTAACTAGCCATCTAAAAACTACCTTATATTTTTCACTATGTCAAACTCTTGTACTTGATCCCTCTTCCTTATTTATATCTAAAAGAAAAAAGTTCTAATGAATTGGATCTATACAAGCACTTGCTTCTTCTTCCTTTTTGTAGTAAAATTGCACCTACATATGTCAAACGTAAACGTAGAAGTAAAAAAGAACTCAAACGAGAACGCACTTTCTCTTGTTCGCCGCTTCCAGAAGCGTGTTCAGGAATCTGGTGTTCTACCTCGTGTTCGAGGAATTCGTTATAACGACCGTCCTCTTTCAGTACTCAAAACAAAGCGAGCTAAACTTAAGAAACTAGCAAACCTTGCAAAGTACGAAGAAGACAAGAGAATGGGGAAAGTTGTTGAACGAAAGAAAGGACGAAGATAATATATAAGCATAAGGAGCGCCGCAAGGCGCTCCTTGCTCCATCACAAAAACACCATGGCATTCTTTGAAGCAAAAAATATAACTGTGATTCGAAAAGGTGGATCTATCCCCGAAGTTCCGTATGTAGAAATGAAGGAAACAATCCTTGGTAAAAAGTACCTACTTACTGTTATTTTTTGTTCTCCAAAAGAGTCCCAAGAACGTAATCGCACCTATAGAGACAAAGACTATCCAACAAATATTCTCTCGTTTCCTCTTGATGAACACGAAGGTGAAATATACATATCCCTTGCTATAGTTCGCCGTGATGCAAAAAAGTTTGCTATGTCTTACAGAGAATTCCTTCATCTCCTTGTTGCTCATGGAATGCTTCATTTGAAAGGACATGACCATGGTAGTACAATGGAGGTGTTAGAGCAGAAGTACTATAAACAATTTTTCCGTGGCAAGTAATCCAAAAAACATGATTGTGGGTATTGATATTGGATCAGGCAATCTCCGTGCAGTCGGAGCTGTTCGTCGTGAAGGAGCGAGACATCCTGTTGTTGTTGCAACCTACAAGAAATCAATTGAGGGAATGGACAGAGGAAACATTGTTGATGAAAAAGAAGTTGCTCGTGTTATTGCTGATGCTATTTTTTCTCTCGAAGATCAGTCAGGTTCCGCAACACTCCATACACTTATCTCTCTTGGAGCAATCGGTCTCTCTTCATCTCATACAAGTGGATATGCTCAAGTATCTCGTGGAGATGCCTCAGTAACTGATCTTGATATTGAAAACGCAATCAAGGACGGCAATCGTGCTATTCCTGATATTCGTAACAAAGCAATCGTACATGCAATTCCAATGGACTACAAAGTAGATGGTAACAAAATCCAAGGAGATGTAATTGGCGTGCGCGGTAACAAACTTGAGACAAAAACACTCTTTATCACCTATCCACTTCAATGTATGAATGTGCTCAAGAAAACACTTGAGAGTGTTGATGTTCGTATTACTGATATTGTCGCTGGACCAATTGCCGAGAGTATCCCGCTCCTTACAAAAAAACAAAAAGTTGCTGGTGTCGCTCTTGTTAACATTGGCCAAGCAGTGACCTCACTCCTCGTATACGAAAAAAATATTCCACTTCTTGTTTCAACTATTCCCGTAGGAGGCGATGACATCACAAAAGACATCGCACTTGGCATGAAGATAACACTCGAAGAAGCAGAAGAGCTCAAGTGTGGTAGAGCGACATACGCATACTCAAAACGAAAAGTAGAAGAAATTATTGAAGCTCGCTTAGAAGATCTTTGTGTAAAAATTACAAAAGAACTCATGCGTATACAACGCTCAGAATTACTTCCTGCGGGGATTATTGTGTGTGGATCAACATCACTTATTCCTCGTCTTGAGTTTGTTTTTAGAAATGAATTACGTCTCCCTATTACAGTGGTAAGTAACGAACTTGTAAAAATCACAGGAGACACACTTCGTGATAGTGGATGGGCGAGAAGTTACGGTCTTACATTCCTTGCTCCACAGGATACAGAAAATGATGTCTTCAAGGAACTTTTAACATCAATTTTCACTCGTGTCAAAAAAGTGTTTTCTCAATTTTTACCTTAAAAAATAAAGGTTTTCAAGTATTTTTATTCTTAAAAGACCCCTTTGCAAAAATACCTCGTAGTTGGTATAGTTACTATATAATAATCTAATTGACCTCATCACCCTTATGGCAAAAGTAAACCCTGAAATTGAAAGCTTCGCACGTATCAAAGTAATTGGTATTGGAGGATCTGGAAAAGGAGCACTTAACCACATGATTAACTCAAAACTCCAAGGAGTTGAGTTCGTCGCGATGAATACAGATACACAAGATCTTCATCATTCACTTGCTGAGAAAAAAATTCACATTGGGAAAAATTTGACGAAAGGTCTTGGTGCAGGAATGGATCCAGAAGTAGGAAAGCGTAGTGCCGAGGAAACACGAGAAGAAATTCAGGATGTCATCAAGGGTGCTGACATGGTTTTTATTGCAGGAGGAATGGGAGGAGGTACAGGAACAGGAGCGGCTCCAGTTGTTGCAAGTGTTGCGAAGAATGAAGGAATACTTACTATCGGAGTTGTTACAAAACCATTTTTCTTTGAAGGAGCATCACGCATGAAGCTTGCAGAGCGTGGTCTTGAAGAACTTGAAAAAGAAGTGGACGCGCTTATCGTGATTCCTAACGATAGACTTCTCTCTGTGATTGATAAAAACACAACCGTAAAGCAAGCGTTTGAAATGGCAGATGAAGTTCTTAAACAAGCAGTAGAAGGTATCTCAGATATTATTCGTACCGCTGGAACCATTAACCTCGACTTTGCTGATATTAAAAGAATTCTTAAAGATTCAGGAACTGCGCTTATGGGTGTAGGACGCGGCATGGGAGAGAATCGTGCCCGCGAAGCAGCTACAGCTGCAGTGAACTCCCCTCTTCTTGATGTATCTATTCATGGAGCAAAGGGTGTACTCTTTGCAATTTATGGAGCAGATGATCTTGGAATGCTTGAAGTGCAAGAGGCTGCAAAAATTATCACCGAATCAGTTGATAAGGATGCAAAGATTATTTTTGGTATTGCGACAGACCCTACGCTTAAAAAAGATGAAATTAAGGTGACGGTAATTGCAACAGGATTTCCTAGTGGTTTCACTAGTCGAGGCAACCAACCACTCATGAGCACGCATCATGAAGATACAGCAAAAGAAGAACAAGTTCATCCAGAACCTGTAGCAGCGCTTCGCCCTGAACCGCGTATAGAAAAAACAGAATCAGTTCGCAACACAATCATTGAATCTGGAGCGGAGAATCGTATTGATAACGAACTTCAAGAAGGAGAAACAAAGCTTGTAGAAGATACTAAAAAAACTACCCCTGTTTCAACTAAAAAAACTGTCTTTAAATTTGATGAAGAAGAAGATGACGATGAGTGGGAAGCTTTGCCACCATTCCTCCGCCGAAAAAAATAGTACTGCATATAAAAAACAAAACACCCACTTATCCGGTGAGTGTTTTGTTATATATGACATATTTCACATATGGTATACTTTTCTTACTTTACCAAATGCGAATTAACTAACAACGAATTACTTATGTTTGATTTAATCATTATCGGTGGTGGCCCTGCTGGATCAGCTGCTGCAGTGTATGCAGCACGTAAACAACTTAAAACACTTCTCGTTGTAAAAGAATGGGGTGGTCAGTCTACTGTATCTGAAGATATTCAGAACTGGATAGGTACTCCACATATTTCTGGCGCCAACCTTGCACAATCACTCCGTGCACATGTTGAGGAATACAAAGGAGATATTCTTACAATTCTTGAAACTGAGGTATCAAAAATATCTGGCACAGATGGTGACTTCACCGTAACAACTACTAAAGGTGAGCAAAAAAGTAAAACAATTCTCATCTCGTCTGGGTCTTCACGACGTCGTCTAGAAATTCCTGGAGCTGATACGCTTGAGCACAAAGGACTGACTTACTGTGCGTCATGTGATGGACCACTCTTTGGAGGAATGGATGTGGTTGTGGTTGGTGGTGGTAATGCAGGATTTGAATCTGCTGCACAGCTTCTTGCATACTGTACAAGTGTTACCCTTTTATCTCGTAGCGCACCACGGGCAGATGCAATCACAATTGAGAAGCTTAAGAAGAACTCACATTTTAAACTTATCGAAAATGCAGTACCGACAAAAGTAGAAGGCTCCCCATTTGTACAATCACTTAGTTACAAAGAAAATAATGGAGAAGAGGTAACTCTTCCTGTCGCTGCTGTCTTTGTGGAGATTGGTCAGATTCCAGCAACATCATTTGCAACAGGAGTTGTAGAGATGACTCCTACTAACAATATTGTGATCAATCCTAGAACTCAAGAGACGTCTGTACAGGGTATCTGGGCAGCTGGTGACTGTACTGATGTGCTCTACCATCAAAACAACATTGCAGCAGGAGACGCAGTACGAGCACTTGAAGATATCTATCTTCATCTCCACGCGTAGAGTATGTAAGCTGGGAACTAGGTACTTGCAAAAGTATATATTCATGTTATTATAAAAAATGAATATACAACCAGAGGAGACATTTTCATGTACACGCCTGTCGTTCATTGCTCCAGCCCAAAAATGATGACAAGGAGGCACACAGCTCTTGTGATTCTGCTCATTGGAATCGTCCTTGGTATAACCATACTTGGGGCAATCATCAGTTTCTTTCAGCTAGAAAAACACTAGCAGCAAAGATCTCCTGAAGCGTGAACGAAACCCAGTTTTGTTCACGCCTTTGCTTTTTAAAGCATATCCAGATACTGTTACAGTGCTAATAAAAAATAATAACCTACCACCCTACAAACAATGCAAAAATACTTTTCTCTTATTTTCCGTCTCTGGAAACTTCTTAAACCATTTCATAAAGACTTCTACATACAACTACTTTCTTCTATCATACAACAAGGTATAGTCGTATTCACGATTTACATTCTTTCAAAAGCACTTGATGCAATTGTTCATCAACAGTTTGATCTTGCACTTACCTATATTATGTATAATCTTGTGGCAATGCTTATAAAAATAGTTATTAGCTACTTCTCTGAAATACATGCTCAAAATAATATTGGGTACGCAATTCAACAACATCTTGAAGAATACTCTTTCAGAAAAATTTTTAAACTTAATATTTCTCAATATACAGAAGATCACTCGGCAATTAAAGAGCAGGTTATTAATCGTGGCGAAACTGCAGTTGAAAATATTATTTCGACAATTGTACTTAGTCTGCTTCCAACGGTTACTCAGATCTTTTTTTCTATCGTAGCTCTCTCTTTTTATTCACAATGGATAGCTCTTTGGACGATTGCAACACTTGTTATTGCAATACTTTGGAGTAACTACTTTGCAAAATATCACAGACCTTTTATCAAACAAGATATTAATAATGGTGACAAGCAAAAAAAAGTTCGTACAGAATCATTTCAGCATCTAAGTCTTATCCGTACGCTTGGTGCAGAAAATTTGTATCTCACAAAATATCTCACTAACAGACAAAGCTTTATGGATTATAAAAAATTTGTTTGGAACAAAGCTACTCGTCATGGACATAAACGTTTTGGATTTTTTATTGTTTCAAGAACACTTAGTTCTGTTATTATTATTTATCTTGCTTCACTAGGCACTGTAACTGTTGGCGCAATATATGCCATCTGGTCATACATTAATGAAGCAAATAGCCAAATATTTACTATCATTCAAGCACTACGCCAAATGCCTCTTCGTTTTAGTGAGCTAGAAAAATATCTTGATATTGTTGATAAAGAATCACTTTTTAATGAAGAAGGTAAGCGCTCTTCCCTTACCGGCGACATCATCTTGCGTAACATAAATTTTAAATACCCTCATGGAAACATTGAACTTTTTAGCAATCTCTCACTTACAATTCCTCATGGTAAAAAAGTTGCCTTCGTGGGATCTTCTGGGTCAGGGAAGTCAACAATTGTAAAACTTCTTCTTCGTATCTATACATATGAACAAGGTTCTATCACGCTTGGCGGCACAGAACTTAAAGATATAGAAGGTATGTACCTCCGAGAACGTATTGGTTACGTAGAGCAGCATGTTGATCTCTTTGATGAAACTATTAAAGAAAATATCTTAGTTGGTGTACAAGATAGAGACCGCGCTAACGCAGAATCAAGACTCGAAGAGGTTGCAAAGCAAGCTCGTATCACTGAATTCTATCACCGTCTTGGTGAAGCTAAATTTGATACTCATATTGGTGAACGTGGTGTGAAATTGTCCGGTGGAGAACGTCAACGAATTGGAATAGCACGCGCTATTATTAAGGATCCTGATATTCTCATCTTTGATGAAGCAACTGCATCCCTAGATACAGCAAATGAAGCAAATGTTATGGAAGCTATCAATGATGTATCAAAAGGCAAAACAACAATCATCATCGCTCATCGTCTTTCCACAGTACGTGATGCCGATAAAATTATTGTCATGAATAAAGGTTCTGTTGTTGGAGAAGGAACTCACGATGAGCTGATGCAAAATAATGAAGTGTACCAAAATCTTGTTGCACACCAGATGTAAATAGTAATAAATAACAATGCATAATCAAGCAAAAATATAATAAACAAGCTACACCAGAAAATATTGACACACACTTTAAAATATAGTAATGTATCATTGTGCAAAAAACCCTCTTGAAAGGAGACTTACATGAGCACATCTGATCGAGAATGTCCGAAACACGGGGACATCGGCGCACTCCCCTCCCACAACAACTGTCCGCAGTGTGGTGCACAACTCATCATGAAGAGCACTCTTCGTGTGGCGGGCGAAAATGTCATTCATGGTGCCGCTGTCGGTCTCGGCGTTGGCCTCGGCCTTGAAGCAGCCGAAGGTATCGGTGATGCACTTGGAGATCTTTTCTCCTAGCTTTCTGGTCGACAGTCACTGTGCCAGCCCTGTGGGCTGGCACTTTTCTTTTTTACACCTTCTAAAAAATTCAATTTTTATTTCTTTGGTAATTTTGCAACAGACAGCACAACATCTAACCACTCCTCTCTACTACTTCTATCCTCATAAATTTCTGAAGGTACGAGGAAATAATATAAGTGAGCATCCTTCCCATCTTTGATATAGGTGAATTGTTTGCTTCCTCTTTCTAGATACCAGCTTGCTAATTCTTTTGAACCCTTAAAATACAGCTCATCCTTTTCAAGAATTGCAAAAGCTTTTCCTTCATAATACAAAATATTCGCACCCATCATAGCGCGAGAGGTAATTGGTTCAGTCTCTCCAAAAATATCATACAAAATATATTCAAGAAATGGAGTGGATTTCATATATACATAAAGTATAGAACATAAATTATAATACACAGAATATTGAGTATTGATCGCTACGCTTTTAGATGATAGATGAATAAATAAATGTCTGTGGTATAGACATGTAGCATACACGAAAGATTAATTAACATCTCTATCTATATTCTACATTCTATAATCTATATTCTGTATTGCTCTGATATACTTACCACATATGTCAGTCACTGCATTCATTAAACGTTTTTCAAAATCAATTGGCCCAGGAGTCATTACTGGTGTTGCTGATGACGATCCTTCAGGGATTGCAACATATGCCCAAACAGGAGCAATTTTTGGTCTTACACAACTATGGATGACCGTCTACTCTCTACCTCTTATGGTTGCAGTTCAAGAAATGTGTGCACGTATTGGCATGACAACAGGTAAAGGTATAGCTGGAGTACTCAGATCACACTATTCAAGAACACTTCTTGTTATTGCTGTTGCACTTCTCTCTATAGCAAATATTATTAATATAGGTGCAGATCTAGGAGCAATGGGACAGGCAATTACACTTATTTCCCCATTTTCTTTTTGGGCAGCTTTGAGCATCATTACTCTTTTTACACTTGTCTCTATAATTTTTATACCGTACCATATATATGTAAAAATTCTTAAATACTTTGCAGCAACAGTACTTTCATATATTGTGGTTGCTTTTTTTATAAACCAAGATTGGAGTGCTATCACTCTTGCGGCGCTTACTCCCCATATGGAGTGGAACAAGGATTTTCTCCTTAATCTTACAGCTTTTTTGGGAACAACTATCTCCCCATACCTTTTCTTCTGGCAAGCAGATGAAGAGGTTGAGGAAGAGATTAAAGGGAAAAAAATTCTCGCCTTTGGAAAAGGAATACCGAAGGTAACACAGGGTGACCTCCATCAAATGCGTACTGACACTGTCACGGGAATGTTTCTTTCTAACTTGGTTGCATTTTTTATTATTATCACAGCATCGGGGACACTTGCTGAAAATGGAAATCATACAATAAGCTCTGCCGCAGAAATGGCAGAAGCACTGCGCCCTCTTGCTGGAGATTTTGCTGTGTACCTATTTTCATTTGGCATCTTAGGCACAGGACTACTTGCAATCCCTGTCCTTGCTGGAGCTGTTGCTTATGCGGTAGCAGAAACTTGTAACGTTCCTCTTGGACTTGAAAAAACATTCAAACAAGCGGTTGGATTTTATGGGGTACTCATTGTTTCAATTCTTGCTGGTGTACTTCTTAATTTCATTCACATAGACCCAATTCTTATGTTGTACTACGCAGCTGCAGTGAATGGAATTCTAGCTGCCCCCCTTCTTGGAATCATTCTTGTTGTTGCAAACAATAAGAAAATTCTAGGAGATAAAGTTAATGGCACAATAAGTAATATTCTTGTTATAATGACAACAATTATTATGGCAACAATCTCTTTGCTTACTGTACAAATGTTTTTGTCATAACAAAACTAAGATATACTAAAAGCACTACTACATACTATGCTTATTCCACAACTTATTGCTGCTTTTACTGGCCTTATCTCATTTGTAATTCTTGATTATATCTGGCTTGCACATATTGCAAAAAAACTATATCTCTCATCTTTACAAGATATTACCGTTATAGAGAACGGATCTCTTGTCCCATATCTCCCTGCTATACCGTTTGTATATATAGTTGCACTTTTTGGTCTATTTTTCTTTGTACCTTCTATTACTAACCCTACAAGTTCATTAGCTACTGTATGGTATACAAGTGCAATTTTTGGTTTTGTGCTGTATGCATTTTACGATTTTACTAATCTTGCTACACTCAAAAATTACCCATTTTCTTTAACCATCATTGATATTATATGGGGAACATTCCTTGTATCTTCTGTGGCGTGCATCATGACACTTGTTGTACGATCACTCATTAAATAATATATTTGTTATATATCACATATGATATACTGTGTCTCATATGGAAGAAGCACACAAAGGAGTGGGTAAGAAAAAAACCTTACTGAATACAGAGCAAGAGAAGATTGGGTTTTTTATTAAAAAACTACGAGAAGAAAGAGGGCTTACTCAAGACGATTTTGCAAAGGAGTTAAAAACATCTCAATCAGCCGTTGCACGTATCGAGAACGGTGGGCAAAATGTAACCCTAGATGAACTAGGGAAACTAGGTGTGGCACTTGGTAGACCCATTGTAAGTATTCGTGATACGATTGATTTTCAAGTTGAAGGTGGTCATAAACTTTCTGGAAGCATTGAAACAAATACTTCAAAAAACGGGGCGATCAACATGATGGTTGCAGCGCTTGTAAATAGAGGCACAACGATTCTCCACGGAATTCCTCATATAGAAGAAGTATATCGCTACAAGGAACTCCTTGAGAGCCTTGGTATAAAAATCAGATGGGTACATGAGAATTCTCTTGAAATTACTCCACCTAAGAAACTTTCTTTTTCTACAATGAACAAGGACGTTGCTGCGAAGATACGCTCTTTTACATTTACTGGCGCATTTATCCACTGGTCAGAAAACTTTAAACTCCCTCATTCTGGTGGATGTAAAATGGGTGAACGAACTGTAGCAGCACACAAATATGCGCTCTCTCATTTAGGAGTTGATATTGTAACAAAGAGCGACCACTACGTCATTACTCATAAGAAACTGTCCTCTGCAACGTTTCCTCTCTATGAGTCATCTGATACTGGTGCAATCACAGCAATCATTGCTGCAGCCAGAATTCCCGGAATAACTACTATCAAATTTGCTCCACCTAATTACCAAGTTCAAGATGTTTGTTTTCTTCTTGAAAAAATGGGTGTTCGTATTGATGGTATCGGAACAACAACACTCACAGTACACGGCAAAGCAGACATCAATGAACCAATCGAACATTATAATAGCGAGGATCCAATTGAGAGTATGTTCTTCATCTCAGCAGCAATTGTAACTAAAAGCAAACTCACAATTACACGTTGCCCGATTGAATTTCTTGAACTTGAACTTGAAAAACTTAAACGCATGGGTCAAAAGTATACATTATCTAAACCATATTTTTCACGCAATGAACGTACAAAACTTGTAGATATAACAATCCTTCCAAGTAAACTTACTGCGCCGTATGATAAGATTCATACCCAGCCATTTCCAGGAATCAATAATGACAATCTTCCTTTTTTTGTTCCAATTACATGTCTAGCAGAAGGGCAGACACTTATTCACGACTGGACATGGGAGAATCGAGCTATTTATTTTACCGAATTAAATAGACTTGGTGCAGATATCAAACTCCTTGACCCTCATCGAGCTCTTGTAACTGGTCCAGTTAAACTGCGTGCTGCTCAAATCGTTTCCCCTCCTGCACTTCGCCCTACTGCAATTATTTTAATTGCTATGCTTGCAGCATCTGGCACATCAGTGCTTAGAAATGTGTACTCCATAAAACGTGGATATGCAGATATTGCTGAACGCTTAAATAGTATTGGAGCAAAGATAACAGTGCTTCAAGGTGTGTAATTTAAGAGGGTACCTGCAAAAACAAAAAGCGCAGCCTACGGCTGCGATTTTTGTTTTTGCAGATACATCTAATCAAGTGTTGTTCTCCCTTCTTTTGCTGCCATCCCTCGTTTTGGTATAGTAACAAAAAATTGAGATCCTACACCAACCTCAGATGTAAACCAAATCTTGCCTCCGACATGATCAATAATTGATTTAGCGATGTATAATCCAAGACCAGGTCCTGTACCATTTATATCTTGCACATTACTTGCTCTAAACATTTTAGAGAATATAGAAGAAATATCTTTTTCAGGTATACCTATTCCTTGATCAATAACTGTTATAAGAATACTTTCTTCTTCTGCAGTATATTTTCCAACAAGTACCCCTTCTGCAAGAAGAGAAGTTCGTACAGTAACAGTGCTTGGCTGATTAGAGAATGCAATGGCATTGCTGAGGAGATTCTTAATGACAATAAGCATAAGATGCTTATCTATTTGCATACTAGGAATATCCCCAGTTTCTTTAACAAGGTGTATGCTTTTGTTTTCTGCTTCTTGAGCAAGAAGCTGTACAGCTTCGTCAATAATACTGTCTAGCAAAATTTCTTCAGGCACAATACGAAACGTACCCAGATCTAGTCTGGATACGTTTAGTAATGACCTTACAAGGTCTATTGCTCGCTGATTACTTGATTCGATGACAGAAAGATACTTACGCTGATCTTCTGTAAGCGGTCCCGCATCTTCATCTAAGAGTATTTCTGTGTACCACTTAATAATAGAGAGCGGAGAACGTAACTCATGAGAAGCAAGTGAAACAAAGTCATCACTTTTTTTTGTAGATGTATTTGTTTCTTTGTTCTTATGAGAAAACCAAGTAATCATAGCATATGAGGACTATCTCATGACAGAAATTGTCGCACCACTTTCAGGATACTGAGCAGTTACTGTAATGCGTCCAGAACTATTCTTAGAAATCATGTACCCTGCTCCGTTTGCATTTGTCTTCTGTGGTTCATCAGGGATAGCTGTAATATATTTTCCATTATTTGTAAGAATAGAAAGATCTACAAATGATCCACATGATGAAGTTGCCACAGAAGAAGAACAGATTTCTGTTGATGTTGCTGTAATTCCTGCTGGAAATATTCCATTATTATCAATAGAGTATTGTGATACTGCATTAATAATTGCATTAACAGCTGCATTTCTTGAAGCATTACGAGTATCTCCTAGCTGCTTAGCTGGGTTAATAGCTACGATAACAATACCTGCAAGAATAGCGATAGCTGCAACCACGAGAAGGATTTCAATAAGTGTGAACCCTTTCTGATTGCGAAGTAACATTTTCATACCTTGGTATTAAAGAATAACTATTGAGTTACAGAGATTGTTGCTCCACTCTCAGGATACTGAGCAGTTACAGTAATGCGTCCAGAACTATTCTTAGAAATCATATACCCAGCGCCGTTTGCGTTTGTCTTCTGTGGTTCATCAGGAATTGCTGTAAGATACTTTCCGTTAAGTGTAAGAACTGAGAGATCTACAAGACCAGTACATGATGATGTTGCTACAGAAGAAGAACAGATCTCTGTTGATGTTGCTGTAATTCCTGCTGGAAGAATACCGTTGTTATCAACAGCATACTGATTCACAGCACTAAGAATAGTGTTAACAGCTGAGTTTCTTGAAGCATTACGAGTATCTCCTAGCTGCTTAGCTGGGTTGATAGCTACAATAACAATACCTGCAAGAATAGCGATAGCTGCAACCACGAGAAGGATTTCAATAAGTGTGAACCCTTTCTGATTGCTAAGAATTTTTTTCATAAAATGTAAATAATACGTTTGTGTCGTACTTGAAACTAATTAAACTTACTAAATAATAAAAACACGTTAGGTTAAGTTTGTTGTGCTACCAAAGATAGGTAGCCGAATAACCTTTACCAACCTACCTTTTTAGTATATCAGACAATTTTTTGTTTAGAAGTCAGAAACCTCCTCCCATGAGGATAAACTAATTCCTGGGCTTGTTGTTGCTATAATAACCCTTATTTTTGAGGTTATTGTCCCCAAAATACCTGTTGACTGTATTGTAATATTTTGACCATTAACTGACGTAGTTGTATACAAACATGTACCAGAAGCGATAGTTAGATTTCCAGATCCCGTTGTACTCCCTGTTTCAAGAATTTTTTGCAAAGCCTCTTCTGCACACGATGAAGCAAGAGCTCGAGCACTTCCTGATTGCTGAAGTGCAAGATCAGTTTTTGAAGATGTGACACCCGAAGCGATTACCGAAATCATGATCGCAGCACCAATTGAAGCAATAAGGAGTACTGAAATAAGTGCGATATACCCTTCTCTTATTTTTTTTGAAAATACAAATATGTTCATAATAATAATTTAATGCAAAGTAGCACTTCCTGTAAATGTTTTTGTATATGAATGTTCCCCTCTTCCACTTGTATTTATATAATCAAGCACAAAAGACATGCGTATTATTTTTTCTGTTGAACTTGCTGAAGAGACATTTTGAAATAATAAACCTGAAACAGCAACACGGTGATTAGTCAGCGCAATTGAAGCGTTAGAACCTTCTTTGATAAAGAGTGTACCACTCGCAGTATTAAAAATAGTTGGATTAAGGAGAGCATTACCTGTAATAATTACAAGTGACGACGAAGATGTTCCAAGTGAAGGACTTGTGATACTTCTTCCGTTTCGAATAGTCTGGGTCATCATGTGCATTACTTGAGCTCCTTGTTGATTAACCTCAGCAATTGACTGGCTCCGCACACGAGAATCCAGAAGTGACGCCATAAATGTCGAAAGAGACAGTAAAATAACTGAACACAAAGAAACATACAAGACCATTTCAACAAGTGTAAACCCGCGAGTTAACGATGTATGTTTCATAGATTTATTGTTGCCAAAATGCAAATGAAAATGGAGATGAGATAATCTGTGGAAGATTCGTCTGCAGAGCACTTCCTCCATCTGAGTTAGTCCATGTGAATGTTGAAGTACCGGTAAGCATGAGACGCTTAGCAAACAAATCACTATTGTTATCTGAAGTAAGATACATAAGCTGCGACTGATCACGAGGATTCATATGAATATCCATATATCCTCTTGGAGACGCTATTCCTGTCGACGGAATAAAGTCTGGTTGCCGTGTAAATGTTCCACCATTTCCTGTGTACCAGTTGATGTTAGTTGAGTTAAGATCAGAATACACAACAATTGATCGTGTGGTACTTCCAAGTGTGAGCCATCCTGTAGAGACTAACTTTGAAGCAGTGTATGGCACAGTACATGATGTGTCAGCATTTGCAGTGTTTGACCATGCAGATCCATTCCAATACCCAAGCTGAAGATCACCTCCAGAATTTCCAATTGAAGCGAATACTATTTCATCGGTATTTTGATTTGCAGCAATATCAAGAGATGTTGCATCATCAACAAATGTTGGAGGAGTAGTGACTGCTCCCCATGTACACATAGCAATTCCTCCATTACACATACGGTATCGTGCACCATTAACTCCGTTTGAACCGTTTGCATTTGCCCAGACAAGCATAAGATCCCCTGAGAGAGATTCATACTCGATATCCATATTTTCAATATCGTGAGAAGCAGAGATTCTCTCAAGATTATTATCTGTTACTGCCGATGGTTCATTAACCCATGCACTCCCGTCCCAAATTTTTGCAGAAATATCTTCACTTGTATCAACCCATGTTGCAGCAAGCAAGTTAGAACCTACACGTCTATCCTGAGCTAACTTAACATACATAATATCATTTGAAGTTCTCTGTGGAGCAAGAATAGTTTCATTTGACCATCCTGTTCCACAGACAGATCCCCCTGTTTTTGTTCTATATCCAAGATCCCCAAACACATGTGCCCCTTTACTGTACACAACCATCGCATCTCCTGAAGTTTTTTCAAAAGCGATATCAAAACGGTGACGGTTACCAACACCTCCAGAAGCTGCCTGATATTCTTGAGTCCACGCTGTACCGTTGAAACACATAATTGTAAGCGTCCCTGATGAATCATAATACCCAGCGAGTGCTGTATGCTGTGTTGGAGATGTACGAATCAGCCATGTTGGACCAACAGTTGCACTAAAGGTTCCTGTTTGTGCACCGAACACGTTAGTAACATGATCAAATGTACGATACTTAGGAATTGAAGTTCCGTCTCCATAAATAAGAAGTCCGGCAAGGGACTGACTTCCTCCACCTCCACCACCAGAATTTTCTTCATTTGTTAACGTACATATTTTGTTATCACCAGAGTTAAGTGTAATCGTGCCATTTGTAAAACAGTCCCCGCTAAAGGTTAGCGTATAGTCTGTACTCGTTGCTTCTGTGATTGTATACGAACCAGAATTAATTGGTGTCTGTGCACCAAGTGTTACTGTTGTAGAACCAACTTTAAATGGAGCAAAATCACTTGGGACTTTTGATTTTCCGTGATTAACTACTGTTTTGTTTAGTGTAATGTATGCGAGTTTTTCTTCATTAGTAATTGTACATAACTTAGCAGTACCAGAAGCAAGTGTAATTTGACCGCTTGCGTTACAGTCCCCTGTGAATGTCTGTGTATAGTTCGAATTTGTAGTTTCAGAAACAGTGTACGTCCCTGGTGGAAATACAGTTGACGATGCAAGTGTTACGGTAGTTGTTCCAACTTTATATGGAGCAAAGTCAGAGGCTGTTTTATTTAATCCGTGATTAATAACCACCTTATTAACTGTTAATCCAACACCTAAATTAAGAATGGTTTTCCAATTTGTAAATCTTCCTGAAACACTAACACTCCCTGTGCGATTTGCTGTCTGAGGCCACGTGACGGTGACTACGGCGTTTTTTCTATTTGCATCAATAGAGCTTATAGTCACCTGTCTTGTAAAAATACCTGATACGTCTTGAGATCCTGAAAGAATCCATGTGCTACTTGAATATGTAAGACCATATGTTCCAACAGTGAGATTTGAGAAAGAAACATTTCTCAGACTACGGAGTGCTTCTTGCCCTTCCTCAGCATACATAATTGCTCGCGCTCTATCCCCTGCAGAGGCTGATGACTGAATTCCATAATAAAAAACTCCGGCAAACGCTGTCAAAAATAAAATAAAGAGTGAACTTGAAAGTATAATTTCGACAAGCAAAAAACCACGCTTAGTAGTCGACCATCCCTTTTGCATTGATTGTAACAGATCGCGATTCATTTGCTTGTGAGGTTAATGTAAATGTTCCTGTTATAGACGGTGTGCCTGTTACTTTTGAAAAAACAACTTCATTCATACCTGTTGGAACTATTGATGTTGGTATTGAAGTGTTCTCATCAAATGAAGAATCACGAAGAACATAACTTGCTCCTTTGAATACAAGTATACTCCCTACTCCTACTCTAACCCCCCATGTCATATCCCCATCTCCCGCTTGAGAAAGCGATTGTGCGCGTCTTACATTTTGTACAAGTGTTGTAACGGCGATATCAAGTTCATCGCGAATTGTAAATGTACGATATGCAGGTATAACCATACCTGCGATAATACCCAAAAGCGTAACAGAGAGTAACATCTCTGGTAATGTAAATCCTTTTCGTATAGTCTTAAAAAACTTCATAGTAACTATATATTATTCAATCCTCCTACGAGACTATAAATAGGTAGAATAACCGCAAATGCAACTGTCACCACACCCGCCCACACAATCACAAGAAGAATCGGCTCCATAATAATAGTGAGATTCTTTGTTGTTGTATCTGATTTTGCTTCAAGCATCTGGCCAACTTTGACAAGTGTTTTATTTAGATTGCCTGATTTTTCACCAGAAATAATGAGTTGCTGAATTGGTGGAGGAATTAAATTGTCGATACCTTTATATGCAGCAAAACTTTTTTGAAATGAGTTACCCATATCAATTGACTCACGCAGCGCTAAATAAAATGTTTTATATCTAATTACTTCTGACGCACCCGCAAGAGAATCAATTGCTTTTGTTACAGGAAGACCAGCATCTAAGAGTGTGCCTAATAGATACCCGAAACGCGCCACCTCAACTTCCATAAGAAGTGTTTTGATACCTGGTATTGAGAAAATAATTGCTTCACCAATAAACTTTGTTTTCTTATATCCAAAAACAATATATGCAATAGTTCCAATAACAACAAGTGCAATTGGTACAGCAACAAGACCGTGTTTACTAAGAAAAATTCCAAACGCAAGAAGCACTTTTGTAATAAGTGGAAGCGCCAATTTCAGGTCTGTAAAAATTTTCGCAAGCTTAGGAAGAATAAACCACGAAATACCAATACCTACAACAGCCGTGAGTGTAAGCACAAAAATCGGATACATGAGCGCTGACTTAACTTTACCTTTGAATTCACGATCTTTTTCTTCTTCAAGTGCAACTACTTTTAAATTCTCTGCAAAATTTCCTGACTCTTCACCAAGACGAAGCAGAGAAATAGTGTACCCTTTAAAAAACCCAGTTCTGTCGAATGATTTCCACACAGGAGAACCGGCCTCTATTTCAGAAACCATACGCTCAAGAATGAGTTTCATTCCTGGAGTTTTTGTTTCTTTAACAATGGAACTAATTGCTCCAACGATCGACATCCCAGACAATACCAGCATACTTAGATTTTCAATAAACTGATCTCTATCTTTTGAAAGACCGAATGTCGAAAGCTTCTTTTGATTCTCGATATGTTTTTGTGGGATTGGTGTTGCTTTTACTGGTTCTGAAATAACAGTTTTTTCTTGTACAACTTTTTTTGAAGGAACAGCTTCTTGCGCAACTTTCTTTTCAATTTCTTGTGAAGAAGAACTACTCTCATCTTGTGAGTTCTTTTTTTCTACTTCTTTTTCTTTCGTTACTTTCTTTTCTTTATTCTTAGGTACAGCTGATATTCCGGAAATCTTTTTTTTAATGCTTAGTGTCGGCATGAAATTATTTTGCTTTCTTCTTAGATTCCTTTGGTGCCTTCGTTGTCTTTTTTTCAGGGACTAGATCAGCTACCTTATCTGGAGGAGGAGCAATACGAACAAGTTCTTCAATTGATGTAACCCCATTTTTTACTTTTTCTAAACCATCTTCAAAAACAGACATAGCCCCCTCCTTACGAGCGAGGTCCCATATCTCTTGAGCAGAAGGTCTCTTCACGATGAGCTCTTGAAGCGTTGGTGTAATCTTGATCACTTCATAGATAGATGTACGCCCTTTGTACCCAGTAAAACCACACACTTCACATTTCTTTCCTTCGTAGAGAGTTATGTTTTTTGCAGGGAAATATTTGATAACACCTTTTAGTTGAGGTGTATCGAAATCAGCTGATGTCTTAATCACACTCACTTTGCAGTGATCACAAATCTTACGCACAAGTCGCTGCGCAATAATGAGATTCATTGTGGAAGAAAGGAGGAATGGTTCTGTCCCCATATCTAGGAGACGAGGGATAGCGGTTGCTGCGTCGTTAGCGTGGAATGTTGAAAGAAGAAGGTGGCCGGTAAGTGCTGCGTTTACAGAAATTTCTACTGTTTCAAGATCTCGGATTTCCCCTACAAGAATAATATCTGGGTCCTGACGCACGATAGCGCGAAGACCTCGCACAAATGTGAGGCCAGTTATTTGATTCACCTGAATCTGGTTAAGACCTTGCACTTTGTATTCAACTGGGTCTTCGATTGTTGTAATATTCGTGTCTGGGGTATTCAACATCTTAAGAAGTGAATAGAGTGTTGTTGTCTTACCTGATCCAGTTGGACCAACAACAAGAATCATCCCGAATGGCTTATCAGCCGCTTCACGAAGAAGTTCTTGATTTCTTGCCGTAAGACCAAGATCGTTAAACGTGAGCCCTTGTACGTATGACCCTAGAATACGAAGACAGACTTTCTCCCCTTCAACAATCGGAATAATAGAAGTACGCATATCAACTGAGATTCCATTCTTACTGTCATAGTGAAGTGACCCATCTTGTGCTGCATAATGTTCGTCGATACGAAGCGCGCTTTTTACTTTGATTCTGTTAAGTACATTTTCGTAATACTCTTTAGGAAGACGCCCTGCTTCGTGGAGTACTCCGTCAACACGGAAACGTATCACGATGTCTCGTGCTTGTGGTTCAAAGTGCACATCAGATGCCTTGTACGTTATTGCGTCATCAAAAATTTCTTCCAAAATTTCAGGAGCAACTCTATCTGATTCTGCTATAATTTTTGAAAATCGAGTATCAAGTGGCTTCTCATAAAAAACAAAGAAGCTTGTAATATCTTCTGGTAGAGAATACGTAATTGCAATCTTCTTTCCGGAAAAGAGTGGTTGCAACTCCTTTACAAGACCTTCTTGAAGTGGGTTATCTGAGGTAATGATTACTTCTTTTTCATCTTCATCACTGAAGAGTACGACTCGAAGTTTCTTTGCAACGTCTTCTGGAATCTTTCGTACCTGATCTGCACTAATTGCTGCTGAGTTAAGGTCGGCATATGGAACCTTGAGACTTTCTGCAGTTGCCTGTCCTACAATATCACTATTAACAACACCTTCACGCAAAAGTGCGTCAATAAAAGAAATACTGCTTTTCTTTGCGATTTCTTCTGCTTTTTGAGCATCCTCTTCGCTGATATAATTTCCTGCGATAAGAATCTCTTGTATGTTTTTGTTGTCAATGATCATAAGTAGTGGTGAAGAAAATTATCAGGAACCGTGGATTTTATTTTTTACACTTTCAACAATCTCTGAAATAGGAGAATTTGATTTTACAAAATAAGAGGCAGCACCAAGATCAAAGACTCGCTTCTTGTCTTCTTCTTGATTAAGGTTGGTGATAACAATGACAGGGATTTTCATTTTCTTTTCTTGTATGGTCTCTAATATTTTAAAACCATCAATCCCTGGGATAATAAGGTCAGTGAGAACCATGTCGAACTTTTCTTTGGAGAGATACTCAAGACCCTCCTCACCGCTTCCTGTAGCAACAACATCAAAACCTTCATGTGAAAGTTTGAGCGAGAGTGCATGAGCAAGAGGTTTTTCATCTTCTATAATTAAAATTTTCTTTTTTTCCGTTTCTTTCATTGTATGTATTTCGCGCTATAAACTATATACCAAGTGTATAACACTTTGTATAGAAAAACTATAGCAAGTAACATACTTTACCAGAAATACCCCCTGCATTTAACGTACTGTACACATAAAAATCACCACAGTCATTACGGCAATACTTGCAAGATAATACCCTGACCCGACAAGAAATATAATTTGTGATTGTGTGTCATAGTATTTTTCACGAGGAGCATAGATCATATCAATAAAACGAGTTGTTACGATTAACCCAAACGCTAGAAGTAACGAGAGAGCTACAGCAACCGTAAGTGACGTAATTGAAAGAAGTTCTAACATAATCGCAATAACTGAAGCAATCGCTCCGTGAGCAATAAAAGAATATATTTGTATTAGTGCCGACTCATATATAGTTCGTTTTGGAAGTTTTCCTTCAGCGATACCTTGCCCTTTCATCCATATCTTACGAAAAAGAAATGGTGAATACCAGAGAAACCCTACAGAAAAACCAGCGATAGTAGCAATGATAATTGTAAGTGGTGTAAAAAATGGAATCATATACGTGTAGTATATCTCTACAGGCAGTAATTCTGTTGTGAATACAATATGGATAATAATAACAGTGCCAGATGCCGTAGGCATCTGGCACTGTATTACAGTTACTGACTACAAACTACTGCCTGCAATTACTTTACATAAAAGAAAACCTCAACCTTTGCATTACAGAAACCAAAGATACCGACGTCAAGACGTTCTTTCATATTTGCACGAAGTTTTGTTGCGTACACTTCTGGAGTTCCTTGTGTCGTGTGTACTTCAAATGCACGTCCGTTTAATAGTCCTTCTGGCATTCCTTCTGGGGTGTACTGATATGCAAAACCATAACTGAGCACATTTTGTGCCCACTTATCAAACTCGTAACTAAGCCCCCACCAATATGTAGGTGCAACCAAAATAAGCTTCTCATCTGTCTTAATAATTTCTTTCCACTCTTCCGCAGTCTTATCTGTAACATGAAATACTGTGTGGATATTCCCAACATTAAGTGTTTCGATAACTTCTTTACCTTTCTTACTTTCAATTTCTTTTGGATGAAAATTAATGATCATATTATTTGTTGATTATGAATATATATTCAGTATACACAAATACTTTACAAAGTAAAGTATTGTAAAAAATCACACATATGGTAGAGTTTTCGTATGCCTTCAGATACAGCACACAATCAGACAAACTGCCCTATACAAAAGCTTACAGAAATTCTTTCTGATGCTTGGACGGTACTTATTGTTCGCGATATTATCGCCTCTCCAAAACGCTTCTGTGAACTTGAACGCTCACTTGTAGGAATTAGTACTCGAACACTCACCCTTAAACTGCAAAAACTTCTTGAGGAAGAAATCATAGAGCACACTGATCATTACTACAGTATTACAAAAAAAGGTAAGCTTCTTAGTCCTGTTATCAGAGAAATGCGAAAAGTTGGAGAAAAACTTCAGTAAAATACAAGATTAAAGAAAAAGAGTGGCGCCTACGGCGCCACTCTTTTTCTTCATTCTGTATACCTAAAAAAAGTTACCAAGAATACCCTTTTCTGTTAATGATAATAACGCTCATCCCAAGAGCAATAAATATACCCCCTCCAAGCACTCCCCCAACCGCCTCATGACCTTGAAGTGACGCCAAAACCCCAAGTAACGTGATGGCAGAACCTCCTAGAATGAGAAGTAATCCTATAAGTTTAAAAATAAGCTTCATATACACCTATAGTAACTTTTTAGGCACCTTGTGGCAATACAGTACTTCTTGATATCTAAAGTGCTATACTCTATGTATGTCCATTTTGTGTCTTTTTTGTCACAATTACACTTAATTATCCGTTACTTATCAATGGAAGAAGAAATTAAACAATTAATTATACAGGCAAAATCAGGTGATACTGAGGCATTTGGTGTCGTCTACAACAAGTATTTAACTCCTATTTATCGGTACATCTATTTACGAGTAAGGGACAAAGATCTAGCTGATGACTTAACTCAAGACGTTTTCATTAAGGTATTCAACTCCTTGGGAACGTTTACGATACGGAATGGCTCCCCTTTGTCATATTTTTATACGGTTGCAAGAAATGTCTTAATCGATAATTACCGTAAGAAGAAAAACGTCCTCATAAGCGAAGAAGAACTAGAGGGAAGAATGGTTGACGAAGATACTCCAGAAAAACAATCTATTCTTAAAGATACAGTCAACACTCTTTCAAAAGCACTAGAAACTCTTTCCGAAAACGAATCCGAAGCAATTACACTTAAATTCATCGAAAACTATTCTAATAAAGAAATTGGTGAAATTATGGGTAAAAGCGAAGAAGCGGTTAGACAACTACAGTCACGAGGAATGAAAGCCTTACGCATCACCCTCAAAAAAGAAGATTTATAACACACAACCATGAAAGCACATACCTCACATACCCACCCTCACGAAACGTACGACGACGAAGACTCTTTCTTTGTGCATGAGAAAAATGCACTCCATGAAATCAAGCCTAGCAAAGCTCTCCTTACAAGTATTTTAAACAAACTTGATGAAGAAAAAGCTACTCAGAAAAATTACAATCCATACCTTTCACATAGAGCACATACTTCTCATTCATATACAGGTGCAGCAATACTCTCCCCTTACATGAGGTATATCAAAATGGTATCGAGTGCAGCATTTGCATCTGCTCTCGTATTCATATTTATTCTCAAAGGTAATACAACACCTGCTGAGAGCCCGACACCTTTTGCAGTGAACACGGCACCGAATGCAAAGATCGCAAGTATCATTAACGAAGAACCTATTGATGTTGACACCATACTTGCAGAACTTGATAGTGCAGCAACAGTAGTAGAAGAACCAACTCTTGATGACAGTGATATCCTGAACGACTTAAGTAATACAAATACCTATGAAATACAATAAACAATACATTAGTGCTCTTATCATGATAAGCTTGATTACTCCAAGTATGGTTTTTGCTGCTGGAACAAGCACAATGAGTACTCCTAATTTTTGTTCTACATTAACTACGTTTACAGCAGATGCAGAAACAAAAAAAGGTGTACAGCTTAAAGATAAGTTTGCAAAGCTCGACAAACGCCAAGCAGAGCTTCTCCTTAAGCGAACAGAAAATGACAGAACTCTTACAGGATTAGAAACCGAAGCATCTAAGAAACAAAATCTTACCTATACAAAACTTCTTTCACAAGCAAAAACTGATACAGAAAAGGCTGCAGTTAACCAATTTATTACTGGAGCAAAGAAAGCCTTTACCACACGACAAGCAGCACTCACTACTGCTCGAAATACTTACCGTACAGCATTTGATCAACGCATATCAGCAAGAAAAGCAAAGCTTGAAGCAGCACTAGCAACCGAAAAAACATCTATTGATAGAGCAGTAACGACAGCCAAAAGTGACTGTGCTCGTGGAGTTTCAAGTACAGCAGTACGAGCAACCTACAAAAATGCCATCACAAAAGCTCACGATACTTTTAAACTCTCTATTAAAGGACTAGGAAATCTCAATGATTCAGTCGCAACACTTACACAAAACAGAAAGACTAGTATAGCTACTGCGGAAAGTACATTTAAGAAAGAAATGGAAAATCTTAAGATTACACTTAAGACTCAACTTGGAAATAAGTAGTTAACAATATAGCACAACACCCCCTTACGGGGGTGTTGTGCTATATCGTATTTACAACTGAGTACTTTAATTAAGTTAATCATTTTTAGCTGCATCCCATTTTGGCTTCATTTCTCCGCTCCATTTCTTAGGATCCTCCTTATTCATCTTTTCCATTTCTTTTGCAAGGTGTTGAAGTGCGCTAAGTGTAATCTCTGTACAAATAAGAAAAAGACCTATTTCAAATAGGTCTTTTTCTTATTTGTACTAGCCTTCTCGTGCTAGCTGTTGATGGTGACCC
>CAZJDZ010000015.1:0-25805 GCA_964544935.1 uncultured Candidatus Saccharibacteria bacterium
CTCTTGGCTCAGTAATATGAAAAGCGGCGTCGTACGACGCCGCTTTTCATATTACTGAGCCAAGAGAGAAAGCCAACTGCTTGGCTTTCGTCGGGAATCGAATATGTGCCGGAAACTTTATCGTCGAGTTTACAAGGAGAAGCTATGTGGCCGATTCCCAGTATAGTTAATAACTATATATATATATATCACTTCATTAGGTATACTTACTGCATCATGGAAAACAAAAATCAAGTACCTACAGCAGAAGCTATTGTTATGTCACCCCATCTACCTGCAATGATTACTAGCCAGATAAGGGGTATTAAAAAATTTTTACCATTCTTGGTGGTACTTATAGTTCTTGTTACTACAGGTTTGTATGCCCTCAGGAGTTCAAATTTTATGCCGTCCAATCTTTTGAATACTACTGAATTTTCGCTTGTACAAAATCAAAATAATGAAGTAGTCCCTGTTGGGACAGCTTCATCAAGCACTATATTTGAGTCATTGGGAAATGGTTGGCGTAGGGATAAAAATCATGTTTATTTTCATACCATCGAAACACCTATAGATCCAATTACGGTAAAAATTATTTCTTTTAATTATGTCAGTGACAAGTCAGGTGTTTGGACGTTTAACGAAGAAAGTGATGTTATTAAACTTGAAGACGCTGACCCGAGTTCATTTGTCATGGTGTCTCCAGAAACAAAGTCTACCTCAACGACAAGTGCTAACACTTTTTATTCCAAAGATAAGAATCATGTTTATTATCGGTCTGCCTTGATTCAAGGTGCCGATTCAACTAGCTTTACTGCTATTAACCATGTTTTTTCAAAAGATAAAAACCATATTTTTCATGGGAGTAAGGCACTTAGCATTGCTTTAGACTTAAACTCATTTAGTGTTTTGGATGACTACACAATTAAAGATAGTAATGGTGTTTATTATCAAGATGAAGATAACGAAGATATATACCATAAACTTATTGATGCTGACCCCGCATCATACACAGAAGTTCCTGATGCTTCTTGTTTTGTTGGAGAAGAAGGAGGAAATTACCAGTATTTTAGAGATAATGCTCACGTTTTTGCGAAGGGGAAAATCGCTGAAGGTTTTGATGTTAATACATTTCGTGGGTTACCAACAGGTGATTTTAACAAAGATAAAAATCATGTTTATTTTTGTAATGATATAGTTGAGGGTGCTGATTCGTCAACATTTAAAGAAATATCTAATTCTGGTTATGCCAAGGATAAGAACCACGTTTATTATTCATCGTATGGCTTCATTGTCGTAGAGGAAGCTGATACAAATACATTCACCGCTGTGGGGGGTAGTTATGGTAAAGATAAAAACCATATTTTTTATGATGGAAAACTTGTTTCTGAAGCAGATGTTATAACATTTACTCTAGTAGAGAAAACTGCTCCAAATAAACAAGGGGATTATGGGTACAGACTTTATGGTAAAGATAAAAATCATGTATATCATTTGGGAGAAATTGTTAATGGTGTTAATCCTGCAGACTGTACTCCTGAAACTAGCCAAAAATGTGACCCATATTAGTTATAAGAGATAGTTAGTAATAGAATGGATGCTTTATTGAGTAAAGAACTTCTCTAACAACCATAACAAAGAGTGTATAAGGTTGTTATGTTTATAATTTTGAGGTGTATACTTGAACGTAGATATTATTAGAAGTGCATTTAAAAGTCTTTTCAAGAAATCGTATGAATATGGTACTCACAAGAGCTGCTTTGATAGCAGGCTCGCTCGCATCAGTAATTTACTTTGGCGATAACACACTTAAGAAGAATCACACAAGCGCTCCTCCTGTAGGGCAAGTGACTACAATTTCAGATCCGTCAGATCCATCTACAATGACCGCCCGTCTTACAATACGTGGCAATAAATTATACGATCCATCAGGAAAGCAGGTCTTGCTCCAAGGTTTTAACTGGTCAACATATCGAGAAATGGGAGCTCAGACATTCCCAGAAGACCCAGCAACTATTGCTGCTATGGGGGCAAACACTGTCCGTATCCCTCTTCGTTGGTACTGGGGATCTGAGGTGCCTGGGTCAAGTGACCAAGAAAGTCGCATGACAGAAGCGCCAGGGCATATCAAGCAAGAGATGCTTGCGCTTCTTGATAGACATATCAAATGGGCAACTGATCAAAAACTATGGGTAGTACTTTTCATAGGATCTGATCCAATTTGGGGGGATCAAGCGTTTCTTAAAGAATATTCTGAGGTGTGGGAGTTCCTTGCGAACAGATATAAAGATACTCCGTACATTGCAGGGTATGAAATTCTCTCAGAACCTCATCCAAAAGATCCTTTTACAGAAGAAGACGTAAAGAACTTCTATCGTACAAATATTGCCGCAATACGAAAGTATGATACAAGAACACCTACAATTATTGGTGCAGGAAAAGCAAAAGGTTGTTTAACAGGAACGTATGATGTGCGATGTTTAGAAGGTATATATCTAGAGAATACACCAAATATGATCTATACATTTAACTTCTATGAACCGCCACAGTATGTAAAGACAGATCAACAAACACAAGACGGTATATATGAACCATACCCTGGAACCTTTATTGAGAAAAAAACAGGAGCAAAGTTTTATGTTGATAAAAACTATCTTGCAGGACTTATCAAGTATGGTGCTGATTTCAGTACAAAATATAACGTGCCGTTGTTTGTTAACCAAATCGGAGTTACTATGATTACCCCTGGAAGTGATCAATATACCACCGACGCCCTGTCTCTCCTTACTCAAAATGGTATCGGCTTCACATGGTGGCTCTATCGCCAACCAGATGACAAGCACAGTCTTCATGAAGGAAGTCGTGCAGCGCTTTGGGAAAAGAAAGCAGACAAGCAAGATAAAACAGGAACATCAACATGGTCTCGTAACGAAAAACTTATTGGGCTATTGACTCAATTCTTCGGCAAATTGCCAGAGAGTATTAAATAAGTATTCACTAAAAGTTCTTCATTAAAAAACATCACTTCGTCAAGTAGTGATGTTTTTTAGCACTCAATTACACCAGATAAAGCACTCCATTAGTATAGTAATGTAGCAGTATCACAGAATAACCATTTTTCTAGCAACTTGTGTATAACTAAGTAGATAGGTTCGTAGGTGTGCTACCATTAACGGTATATGAAACTATTTCAGAATATGAAGACTGTGCACAAGATAATGGTGCTTGTTATATTATTCCCAGTGTGTCTCTATACAGTATTTGGTGCAAAAAAAGGTTTTATCCAACCATCTGATGTACAGAACATGCAACAAAAAGAACAAGGTAACTTCTTTGGAGAAACAAAAGATTGTAATGACTTACCTTGGTGGAGAAGATGGTGGTGTAAACACAAAGATGATAATGTAGACAAACCTCCAGTTCCTCCTGTTGTTTCGACGTCGACACCGGGTTCTGGACCTGCCCGTGTTACTATACGTGGAAACAAGCTCTACGACCCATCCAACAAAGAAATTATTCTCCAAGGTTTTAATTGGTCAACATATCGTGAAGGAGGGTTACATACTTCTGAGGAAGATCCGGCAACTATTTTAGCGATGAAGGCTAACGTTGTTCGTGTACCATTACGATGGTACTGGGGAGAAGGTGATACAGCTGGTCAAAGCGATCAAGAAAGTCGCATGACAGAAGCTCCTGGCCATATCAATCCAGAGATGCTAGCACTCCTTGATCGTCATATCAAATGGGCAACTGATCAAAAACTATGGGTAATTCTTTTTATAGGTTCTGATCCAATATGGAACGATCAAGCTTTCCTTAAGGAATACTCTGAAGTATGGGAGTTCCTTGCGAATAGATATAAGGATACTCCATATATAGCTGCGTATGAGATCCTTGCTGAACCTCATCCAAAGAGTCCTTACACCCAAGAAGACGTAAAGAACTTCTATCGTACAAATATTGCTGCTATACGAAAGTATGATACAAGAACACCTACAATGATTGGTGCTGCAAAAGCTGTTGGATGTGACACGGGAACATATGATGTTAGATGTCTCAACGCAATCTATATGGGAGATATTTCAAATATGATCTATACATTTAACTTCTACGAACCACCACAGTACGTAAAGGGTGACAGAAGAGGTGGAGGACCATATCCTGGAACATTTTATAACGAGGGTACAAAAAGTAATTTTTATGCCGACAAAAACTATTTGGCTAGTCTGATTAAGTACGGTACTGATTTTAGTACCTCTCGTCAAGTTCCGGTATTTGTTAATCAGATTGGGGTAACGATGGCTTCTGCTGGAAGTGATCAATATACAACCGATGCATTATCTCTTCTTACTCAAAATGGCATTGGCTTCACATGGTGGCTTTTCCGTCAACCAGATGATAAACATAGTCTTCATGAAGGAGGTCGTGGAGCTCTGTGGGAAGAAAAAACTGGGAAAACAGGTGTTTGGCATCGTAATGAAAAGTTGATAGGACTACTCGAACAATTCTTTGGGAAAACACCTCAAGATATTAAATAAACAAAGAGATTTAATACAAATGAAAAACTACCACCTCACATAAGGTGGTAGTTTTTCATATAAGGAGTGATTTTTAAGAAAAGACTCTTGATTAAAGCTCTATATTTGTGTACTGTGGTATATATCAGGTTCTTTTAGTGTTAGGGAGAATTTTCAATATGGAAAATCAAACAGGTAAAGAGGATGTGTTTCTTTTTAATCTCCTCAAATCATTGAGTTCAGAAAGGCAAACAATTGAAGAAATTCGAGAGATATATCTCAGAAGATTCCCTCCAAGTTTTTTGGAAAGAAAATTAGGGCTTTCTACTTCACAAGAAAAAATTCAAAAAGCTCTTGCTGTTTTGCTTGAACGCGGGCTCATTACCAGGGAGTTGACAAGGTTCAAAGAAGGCAAACCGCTTAATGTAGACACTCCTGTGTACTTTATTAACTCTGCTGGAACACAAGCTCTCTATCTTGCAAAACACAAAAAGTGAACACCGTCCGAAGCAATGAGGACGGTGTTTGTTCTTTGTGATACCTTTGAATTTAATACATTTAAATTTTACTCTTGAATTTCTACTCTTATTGGTTTTCTGCTTCAGCTATTCTCTTTCGTAGTTCAGAGGTTGAGTAGGAATGTGTTCTTGAATTAAAAATTGTTTCTAGAGGAAGATTATGACCTGTAAACTCTTTTCCTCGCCAGTCTGACCCAATAATACGAACATCTATGTTATGGGGATTTTTTGATAGAAGTTCATATAAATCTTTTTCAGTGTCATATGTTACTATCTTATCAATGTATTTTATTGCTTCTAGCTGGATCATTCGCTCTTCGAGACTCTGGATTGGTTTATTTTTATTTTTTCGATCAAGTGTTGGGTCACTATGAAGACCTACAATCAAATAATCGCAGTGTTCTTTGCATTCTTTGAACATGAGTATATGTCCGGCATGGCAGAGATCAAACGCTCCACAAGTAAATCCAATTTTCATACCGTCATAGTAGCATATTTTTTCTTTTTATGAGGTGCATGATGGTGAATATATTGAGAAATATCAAAAAAGCAAAAGGTGAAGCAGTTTGCTATACTTCTATACTATATGGATGAAAATCTTGATCAAGAAATACAGTCACTAGAAGCCTTAATGAACGAGGTTTCTTTTTGGAACGATAAAGAAAAAGCGCAGGCAACCATCAAGCGACTTAAGGAATTAAAAGATAAAAAGGATGGAGTAGGGGCCCTTGATAAAGGCGGGGCTATTATGAGTATTTTAGCTGGTGCTGGAGGGGATGATAGTGAAGATTTTGTGCGCATGTTACTTGAGATGTATGAGGCATACCTTGCTACAAAAGGTTTTTCATATACGTATCTTAGTACGAGCACTAACGATCATGGGGGATATCGTAATCTTACTATAGAAATTTCTGGTAAGAATGTGTATGGTACGCTCAAGAATGAATCAGGTGTACATCGCCTCGTACGCATCTCACCATTTAATGCACAATCAAAACGCCAGACATCGTTCGCTCTCGTTGAAGTTCTTCCAATTATTCCTCCTGCAGAAATGAAACCATTTTCACCAGACGAGATTCGTATTGAGACATCAAAAGCAGGGGGGCCAGGTGGGCAGAATGTGAACAAGCGCGAGACTGCAGTTCGTGTGATACATATTGCAACTAACATCTCAGTCCATGTAGCAACTGAACGTCAACAAGAACAGAATAGACAGAAGGCTCTTGAGGTGCTTCAGTCAAAACTATTTAAGCTTGAAGAAGAAAAACACAAAGCAGAAATAGAGGGTAGGCAAATCAGTAAGACAACAGAGATTGAATGGGGAAATCAGATTCGCTCATATGTACTTCATCCATATAAGATGGTAAAGGATCATCGTACTGAGTTTGAGACAAGTGATGTAGAAGGAGTGCTTACAAAAGGTAATCTAGATGGTTTTATTGAAGCAGAGAAGAATCTGTAAGAGATAATACAAAATTATTTTATAAACTATGACTTGCATGTTAGGCTCTAGACACATAGACAGTTCACTGTATTCCCTGTAGGATGCTTAAAGGTTTAGTTGTTTTTACTACGAAAGGCTGTTTGTATGAGTCAAATATCTGTGGGTGATGTTGGCATTCTTTTACCAGAATTTCCTTCGCTACCTAAGCGCTATTCGCTTGAAGAATATATGAGGGAGATGATGATCTCACCGAATGTGAGTAAGGGTGCAAGAAAGCTCCTTGAGTCTACGTCTCCATCACGCTCTCATCATGATGGAAATATGGGACGCTTGATTCTCGTCGAAGGAAAATTACTTCCAAAGGATCCTCATACAGAAGCTGTAAATAGGTTTGCAAAGGCACAAGGTTGGTCCAAACCATCGCTTGAAGACTTGCTTCGGATTTACCCTGTGCTTTCTGCTCGACTTTTCCCTTCTGGAACAAGATTTGTTGTAGCGCTTCATACTCCTATAAAAGACCAAGTACTTGGTTTTACTTTAGAGAACAATCAGATTATATTGTCTGCACACAAGGCAGAACCCCGAGAAGGATGGTTTTGTCGAAATGGTGCATTCATCTTTCGTTTAGGTTAAAGAGTTGTTAGTTTTTATATGCAAAATCCCGAGGGTTCTCGGGGTTTTTCTTGTTGCAATTTAAAGTAAAACTCTGTAGAGTGTTTCTTGGATGAAGATATTCTTTGTCCCCAGTAACCCGCGATGGCATCTGGTAATCCTGCAACAGGAGAAGGTCATGAAGTTATTTGACTACAAAGAATTTGGGCGAACGGAGGTTGCTGCTTTTCGATTTGTTTTGGATACATTGCTTAAATTGCCCGATATTGTCCCAAGTCATTTTGGAATGCTGCAAGCTGTGCCAGATCAATGTGAAAAATCTAAGCGTACAAAGGATGGTCCTGAGTATAGGTACTGCCTTGTTGAGCTTCAGTCAGATAATAGTCAAGTAAAAAGAAAAGTATTCCTCCAGCTAGAAATAATTGTAGAGAACAAGAGAGATATCAAAACAGAAGTGGTGAGCTACTGCTTCTGTACAAACGAAGAAGCGTTAGCGTTTGATCTCATCAATGGCCCTTATATTTCAGTGAAATAAGCCGTAACCGCGCCTTTAGAAAACCTTTAGGCGCGGTTCTCATTTTTTATACACAATCCTATTACGTAAGTATGCTAAACTAAGCTAATGCTTTACTTCGACAGAGTTTCAAAGGAATATGAAAATGGGAACAAAGTGCTCGACGAAATATCTCTCACAATCAACAAAGGGGAACTAGTTTCTGTGGTAGGACATTCTGGAGCTGGGAAGACGACACTCATTAAGATGCTTCTTGCGGAGGAGTCTCCAACCGAAGGTGTTGTGTCTTTTAATTCAGACAATATTCATGAACTTCGTGGCAAGGATATGACTAATTACCGCCGTAAGGTTGGGGTTGTGTTTCAAGATTTTCGTCTTATCCCAAATAAGACAGCATATGAAAATGTTGCGTTCGCTATGGAAGCAGCTGGACGTCATGATGACGAGATTCATGAAGATGTTCCTCATGTGCTTGACCTTGTAGATTTAAAAGATAAGATGCACCATTTCCCTCATCAGTTATCTGGTGGTGAGCAGCAGCGTGTAGCGATTGCTCGTGCTATTATCAATCGCCCAGAAATTATTATCGCTGATGAACCAACAGGTAATCTTGATCCACTCAATACCTATGATATCGTCCAGATTCTTAAAAAAATTAATGATCTTGGTACAACGGTAATCCTTACAACACATAACAAAGGCATTGTTGATAATCTTGGTCGTCGAGTTATCACTATGGAAAATGGTCGTGTTACAAGAGATCAAAAGTCAGGTAAATTCACTATGTAAATTGTATGAAAACAGTACTCTGGAAAAGAACAATATTAGCTGGGCTTCGAGGTTTCTATCGTAATAGGACGGTATCGCTTTCTTCTATTTTTATTCTTACAATTACACTTTCGATTATCACATCGTTTTATCTTTTTAGGGCAGTGTTTGATTATACACTTGAACAGGTAAAAGAAAAGGTGGACGTGCGTGTGTACCTCACAACTGACGCAACAGAAGAACAAGCAGCAGATGTTAAAGCTAAGATTCTTGGACTTAGTGATGTAAAGTCTGTCGTATATACATCACGTGAACAAGCGCTGCTTGATTTTAAAAAGAAACATGAAGGCGATCAGCTCACCCTTCAGGCGCTTGATGAACTTGGGAGTAATCCATTCGGAGCGTCACTCTCTGTTGTGGCAAAAGATACTGCACGATACGAAGCAATCGCTGAGCAGCTAACTGAAAATTCAGGATTACTTGGTGAAGATAGAACTGTTATTGATAAAGTTAATTACTATCAGATCAAAGACAGTATTGATAAGTTAAATAGTATTATTGGTTGGACTAATACTGTCGGATTCTGGCTCTCAGTTATTTTCGTCCTCATGAGTTGCATGATTGTATACAATACTATTCGTCTTGCGATATTCGTGTATCGCGATGAGATTGCAGTGATGAAACTCGTAGGTGCGTCCAATATGTTTATTCGTGGGCCGTTCATTGTGGAATCATTCTTGTATTCTATTGTTGCAACACTACTCACTGTTATTATTTTCTTTCCAGCAACTATTTGGCTTACCAAGAAAACAGTTTTCTTTTTTGAAGGGTTAAATATTAATGCATTCTATACAGCACATCTCATTGAGCTTGTCGCCGTGCTTCTCATTTTTAGTTCTCTACTTACAGTTATTTCTTCACTTCTTGCGGTAAGAAAGTACCTTAAGGTGTAAATTCCTGTGTATTTCTGATATATAGAAAAGCTCGCCTGACGGCGAGCTTTTGTGCACTTCTTTTATTTTTTATGAATCCTGACTTTCCTCTTGGTGATCAGGATTTTGTTGAAGGATGAACTTGTCACTCCATCCAGTGGTCAAGAGATGCTTGATCATGGAGGCAGTGTGCGGACCAAGGGATTGTCCGAATTGTTGTACACGGCCACCAAATGGACCGGGACCTGTTTGATCTTCAAGTTCGGTTACGATATTCCTAGCGATGTTGATGAGTTCGGTGAAAAACTCACGACCATCTTTAGTGGCAAGAGCAGAGCGAATCCGATCGTCATTAGCTGCAACCTCTCTCAAAGTCAAAGCGATTGATCCGATGAATGCAGCACTGGATTCTTCGGATATCTTGGCCCTGTTTTCTATGTCGTTTTTTTGTTTCCAACAATCAAAGGCTTGAACTGCGACACTGCGTGCTTGCAGGAAGGTTTCTCTAAAGTTTGGTCCAAACAACTGGCGAACCTGTTGCTCAAGGGTTGCTCCGGCGGTTGTGGTGGAACTCATGGAAGGTCTCCTCAGTGAATGGAAGGGAATAGAACGGTACATTTTTTATTCTATAGTTTTTGTCGTACCTGTCAACTCTTTCTCCTTTTTACTTTTCCGCTTACACTGTAGGTATCTACATAAGCATATTAGTTACAAGCTAATAGCTGATGGCTATTTTATGTTGCAATCTACCGCTCTCTCTATTTTAAAACTTGGCCATACGACATTTCTCACAGGAGCAGCTGGTGCTGGTAAAAGTTATGTACTTCGTGAATATATTACATATCTTAAAAAGCATGGGATTAGTTATGCTGTGACTGCATCAACAGGCATTGCGTCAACACATATTAGCGGTAGTACTATTCATTCATGGAGCGGTATTGGTATTAAAGATCGCATGACTTCCTATGAACTTGATGCACTTGAAGAAAAACAAAATCTATATAAAAGATGGAACAATACAAGTGTTCTTATTATTGACGAAGTGTCTATGCTTCATGCAAATTTTATTGATATGTTAGACAAAGTTGCTAAGCATATACGAAGAAGTGATAAACCTTTTGGAGGTATGCAAGTAGTTTTTACGGGAGACTTTTTTCAGTTACCACCTATTGTAAAAAATGGTTCTCAAGGAGAAAGTGACAATGTGTTTGCATTTCAGTCAGTAGCGTGGAAAGAAGCAAAGCCTGTTGTGTGTTATCTCAGTGAACAATTCAGACAAGACGACGATAGGCTTTCATCGCTCTTAAACGCTATTCGTAAAGGTGATATTGATGACGGTCATTATGAGATGCTTAAAGAGAAAACAGAAGTACCTCACACAGGGGATCATATTAAGTTATACACACACAATGAGAATGTGGATCTCATTAACAAAGAAGCATTTAATAAAGTGAAGGGTGAGACAAAGACGTATCATATGGTCACTAAAGGTAAAGCTGCGCTTCTTGCAAGTCTTAAAAATAATTGTCTTGCGGATGAGGTGCTGCAGCTTAAGGTCGGGGCAAAAGTTATCTGTATAAAAAATAGTCAGGATAGAAACTATGTGAATGGTTCAATGGGGGAGGTTATTGCATTTGATAATGAAGGTGCCCCAATTGTTGAACTTGTTAGCGGCAAAAAAGTAACTATCAAAGCAGATAGTTGGAAAATAGAAGAAGATGGTAAAGTAAAAGCAGAGATCTCTCAACTCCCTATTAAGTTAGCGTGGGCAATTACAGTGCATAAGTCTCAAGGAATGACTCTTGATAAGGCAGAAATTGACCTTTCGCGTGCTTTTGCATCAGGACAGGGGTATGTTGCCCTCTCTCGCCTTACATCCTTGGACGGTCTCTATCTTAAAGGATTCAATCCTCAAGCACTAATGATTAGTGAGCAGGTACAAGAAATGGACGCAGTATTTCGTGCGAGGAGTATACAAGCAGAGGATGCAATTAATAAGTATGATGCAGACAAGCTTGCTGTCTTGCATGAGAAATTTTTGACTGAGTCTGGTGGTACGGTTGCAGAACTTGAAGTGAGTGATGATGACGAAATTGAAACAAAAACTGCTTCACACATGGTAACTAAGAGTATGCTAGATGAAGGTAAGACACTTCAAGAAGTTGCAGATGAGCGCAAACTTTCTTTTGATACAGTTCTTGGACATATTGAGAAGTTACGTGAATACAAAGAAGATGTAACATTAGACCATGTACTTCCAAAACAAAAAGATTTTGATAAGATTGCTAAAACGTTTGAAAAGCTAGATACACGCAAACTTACGCCTGTGTATGATGCTCTAGGAGGTAAGATCTCTTATCAAGATATTCGCTTAGTGCGGGCATATCTTAATCTGTAACCTAAAAACTGCCAGCATCGAGTCCTGCTCCTTGTAGAATGGCTTCTAACATTTTTTGGGTATAGATATATGCATACCAAAAGGTAAGCACAGTAGATACTGCTAAAAGCATGGAGGCAGTTGCTCCAATTGTTTTTGCTTTTGGATCAGTTGATTGTAAGTATCTGAGACCTTTCCATTTAGTTACAAAAAGAAAACAGATCACCGGAAGAATAACACTAAAAGCATACAACCATATCTGCGCATTAAATGATGTTGTAAGAGGGGGTTCATGTATTTTTGTACCGCAGTTAGGGCAGAAGTAGTATTGAGGGAGAAGTGGTTGATGACAAGTTATACAAAGAGAAGGAGAAGATTCAATTTGAGTGCTTGGTGTAACTGGTAGTGTCGGTTCCATGGAAAAAAGTGTATCACACAATGAAACAATGGGATGTTAATTGCTTGTAATTTTAAGATATGTACTGTATATGTAAGCAATATGTGTATAACAAATTTATTGACTTTTTACATAATTATGATATAATAGAATCCGGAGTTCTAACTACAATGCCAAACGGCAGAGGAGAGATTCATGCACATGACGACGACTGCTGTCGAGTGGATGGGTGTGATCATGGTGCTCATGCCCTTCATCATCCATGCCGGCGAGGGACTGCTCGACCGGTTCTTCTCCAGGTAGGAGCGGCAAAGCTCCATTTAAGGCAAGTTGACTATGCTTATAGTCAACGCAAAAGCCGCGCTTCGCGCGGCTTTTTCATTGCTTCTTATTTAATTTAATACATTTATTTGAATCTCATTGTTCCAGCATTGTTTCCAAGTCGAAGAACAAGGTCTCCTCGCGTTGTGAAGAAATAACTAGTAGTCTCAGGTAGCTTTCCTAAGAATTCTCCTTCTTGTGAACCATCACAAAACATTTTTGTTGACATAATTGGTCCAAAGCTAAGGATATTTCCTTGGCTTCTTGTATAACTGCCATTTGCTTGGTTGCAGTCAGTACCAATAGCTACTTTCCCGTCATTGGTGAATGTAAGTGTGAATACTCCTGCTTTGTTTGGAGTCATAGCAGTACCACTACTTGTGTCTGTTCGTATCCATTCCCATTTTTTCATTCCAAGTGTCATTCTTGAAGCATCTACTTCTCCTTCAAAATTTTTTACAAATTCACCAATTTCTCCATTTTTTGCATCATAGTGAATCCATAGACTTTTACCAACAGATGGTAGCGTTGTCATAGGTTCGCCTACGTTTCGTTCAGCATAATTATAAACTGCACGTCCTTCGTGTATTTCAATATTCTGTGGAGCAATTCTGTCACCTAGGAGTAGGGCGTTAGTACTTGTGTACGTTGTACCTGTTGCAATAGCAAGTGCCGCATAATAGAATGTTCCACTCCCTTCTCCGCTACTAGTGAGTAGTACGGCCGCATCTTCTGCTCCATCACCGTTAAGATCACCATAGATGGGTTCTCCAAAAATCATGATAGTGCGTTTTGATTCTGAATCCAGTGTTGTTTCTACTGAAATTTTTCCGTCAACAAGGGTAAACGTTTCTCCATCGAGCACATACGATATATTTTTTACATCACCAGCACCTTCAGAAACCTCTGATGTTTTTGGGGATGTGAAATTATAGATTCCTAAAATAATAACAGCACCAATAAAGATAATGATAGAAATACGGGAATTATTTAATTTTTGCATACCTATATAGTATATCACTGATAAAAAGGTGAGTATAATTGAGGCAGTATTTCCTCAAAAGCAATGTTTAAACAATGGGATACGTGTATGTTTCTTGATTTTCAGTAAAAATAATAGCTGAGTCAGTTAGAATGAAACTAACACAGCCTTTACCAATTACTGGTGGCTCAACAAATAAGAGCGCATGGTATGAACACGAACCTTTAGGTCCCCAGGCAATAAATAGTTTTTGATCATCAAAAGTGTATAAACCTATAGAAAATGTTTCATCGTCACTTTTGTAGTAATCTGCATGAGCTTTTGGATGACTTGTATCTAATCCAAGGTACTCTTCACGAGATTTGTAGTAACTGTAGTTAGCAATATCTGGTATTTCCATATGGTAAGTATACAGTAAAAATCGCACCTCATCCTAGAATGTTGTGCGATTTTTTTTGCGTCCACAAAGTGAAAGCGTTCAGGGGCTCAGCTTCGATCGAGGCGAAACATGGACATCTTGCGAGGCCCTTGCTTCCACCAGTTCCGACCTGCTGGAACTGCGTAGAACATTGCCGCCTGAGCTGCCCAACCAGCCGGGTTGAACAGCAAGGTTGACATCACCCCTCTGGTCGAACACGTCGTCAGTTGCATCAGCAGACGGTAGTCATCGGTGGTCAGCGCGAACCAGAGCATTTCGGCGTGGTACGCCGTGTGCGCAACTTCGTATTGGACCATACCGGCCACTTGCTGGGTGATGCCGTTGCAGGTACTTGCGAACGCCGGAGCGGAAGCGAGCATCATGCCAACGGCGACGAGAAAGAGCTGCGGAACCTTCTTCATGAGTAACCTCCTGGTTGATGAAATAGGACATATATAGTATACAATTTTGCAGATATTTTGTGTACGTAACTGTGGATAGCTTTTTAAGTGATTGTTAAAGCTTTTTTGTTAATATTATAAAGTTCAAGGGCACACAATTTGAATATACAAGGTAATTCAAATGTACGTCACAAATTTCTTCCAAAACTGTTATATATAATACCGGCTATAAAAACGAGTGTTCTTGTTATGAAAGTTTGGAGCCTCGTATATCGAGCATTTTATTTATTATCTAATCGATCAATCTATGTTAAAAAAGTTATTATATATTGTTACTACCGCGACGCTTATCACTTCACAAAGTGCATTTGCTTTTCAGCCAAAAGAAATAGCTACGTATTTTAATGGTCCGAGTGTTTCTGCTGTAACATCTAGTTCTGCATATATTTTTCTCGCAAGTCCAGTACTTGCAGGGCTTACTGAAGAAGAGAAATCCGGAATCTATTTTGAGTACAATGAAACACAACAAATGTGTATCATGATTTATCCAACACCAGAGTATTGTCTTCCAAAGAAAACAGAAATTGGAAAGACGAATGTTGTGATTTCAAATCTGAAACCAGATACTTCGTATACTGTTACGTATAAGAAAAATAATACAATCAACTGTATTACAACTCCATGTCCAGAAAATGGTTTTGTGAGTCTCTCTCTTGAGTTTAAGACCAAAGCAACAGATAGTACTGTGAGCGATCCTTCAACTGGTTCAGACGGAAGCACACCTCTCACTAAGTATCTGAATCTTGGAAGTCGAGGTTCTGAAGTTATGGCGCTACAGAACATGTTGATCAAGCGAGGGTATTTACGAGCGCAAGCAACAGGGTATTTTGGTTCTCTTACATTTAAGGCTGTAAAAGATTTCCAAGCTGCACATAACATCGCTGCGATCGGACTTGTTGGTCCACGTACTCGCGCAATGTTTAACAGTATGATGGATATGCGAGGAACAGAAATGTTTGAGGGTGCAATTACAGCATACTCAACAGCATGTTTTGCAGATGGTATTTGTAGTGTTACTGTTGGTGATAAAAAGATTGTGACTACACGTGGTTGGTCACAAGAAGTTGTCGGACAAGTAACTGGTATTCCAGATTTCGGTTCAATTGAAAACGTTGTTGGGTCACATGCTAAAGTGTATGCAAAGAAGACAGATGACGGGTACACATTGTATGGGAGTAAGGATTACTATATACAGATTACCCCTGTGTTTAATCGTAAGCTCCCAAGTGGAAGTACTCCGGTAGGGGATATATCAGCACTCAAAGGTACAGCATGGTCATGGCAGAAGACAGTTATGTCAGATGGCAGTGTTGTGACACCAAAAGTGGCTGACAAGTTCACTATTACTCTAGGTACAGATGGTAATCTTTCAGGGACAACTGATTGTAATGGATTCTTTGGAAGTTATTCGCTCGGTAGCGATGGAGTGCTTAGTTTTGGGCCACTTGCAAGTACAATGATGTTCTGTGATGGTTCACAGGAACAAGTATTTGTAGCAGCAGTTCAGAAGGTTGTTAGTTATAGTACCGATGCCATAGGTTCTCTTATGCTCTCACTTGCAAACAATGAAGGTACAGTGTACTTTGTAAAAAAGTAAATATACACATACATTGATACGAATATACAAAAGCCTCCTTACGGAGGCTTTTGTATTTTAAATGCATTAGCTTCATAACGAATACCGGTATACACTATATGCAATCTTTCTATGTTTAAAAAAATTCCTAAAGCGTATCTTATTGCTGGAGCTATTCTTGTACTTATTATTGGTATCAGTGCAGTTCTTTTCTTCACAGACCCACCGAAGAGACGCCACCCTGTTTCAGTACATAACATTAGTCAGATTTCAGGATGGATGACATTTGAGTATATCAACATGCTTTTTGATGTACCACAAGAGTTGCTTCAAGAGAAGCTTGGAATACAGAATTCCAAGTACCCACTTGTGACGCTTAAGCAGTATGCCAAGAAATCAAATAAAGATGTAGATTCTGTTGTTAAAGAGGTACAGGAAAGTATACAAACATACCTAGATCATAAACCTGAAGGTCAATGATTACTACTTTTATTAACTTCTTCCTCTCCTACCTGTTGCTGTATAAGTATGCGACGTTATTTGTTATAGCATACCTTGCAGCACTCCTTATACCACTTCCTTCTAACACGACTCTCCTTGCGTCGTCGGCATTTGCTAGTCAGGGATATCTTTCAATTTCTGTTGTATTTTTTGTTGCTTTGAGTGCGAATATTTTAGGGGACATAACAGGATTTTTACTTTCTCGAAAGTACGGCAAGAAAATACTTATGAAAACACCACTTGCAAAAATTCTTCTTTCTAAAAAATACGAAGATATGGAAAAAGTATTTTCAAAAAATGCCGGAGCAACTATTTTTGCTACACGTTTTTTTGGTGGGGTAGGACCACTTGTTAATATTGTGTCAGGATTTTCAGAACATATTTCGTTTAAAAAATTTTTGCTTTATGGAATTCCTGGAGAGATTGTGTATGTTACTTTTTTTACTGTATCTGGATATTATGTTGGAGATACGTGGATGAATCTGCTCTCACCGATTGAGCTTTTTTGGATTGTTATTGGTGGAATAGTGTTGATTGTTCTCGGAACAAAGTTTTATAGAGGTTACAGTAAGAAAAAAATCATGTAGTGGACTTAGTAAGAGAGGTTACTACCAGTGTTACTTTAGAGTTGTTGTTCTAAAACTAGTACCAACAGCAACTCCAATGACAGCGCCAATAATAGCTCCAGCTACGAATTCTGAGAACCAGTGTATTTGCATAGAGATACCAATACCAATATAGAAAGCGTAGAGAAGTGCTAGCCAGAATATTGCTTTTTGTTTTGGGTATAGAGAGATAAGTGCAAAAGACATAGCAAACGCAACCGTTGTATGTGATGAAGGCCATCCCCAAAAGATACCATGCTCTAAGAATCCAAAATTCCAGTTACGACTAGCATCAAGGAGAGGGTCTATGATTCCTCGTGGAGGTTGCACTCTTCCGGTAAACGCTTTATAGGTTGAAGAGATGACCCAGCCAAGTGCAGCAGCTTGAGCGAGTGTCCATGTTGCGATGAGTAACGTGGTTCTTTTTGTTAGCTTTGCGAGTATATACAGAAACGGGATTCCAAACATAGGGATCATTCCTCCAATAGGAACTGCGGGGGAAAGATATATGTGGAGCGGGGAAGCTTGTACGAATATAAAATACTTCCAATCAAATCCAGTGATGACGATGATATAAGTAAGCACACATGCTAGTACTTGTAGCAAAATATTTCGAGGAGAGAAGATGGTGGCGAGTGTTCTACGAAGATGATGGAAGAGTGGAAGCATAAGGAAAGTGTAGCATAGTGAAATTTTGCAACTAATAAAAACATCCTGTACGATAAATTGCATCACTTTTTTACTGACAGTCTGGTACGGTATTAGAACTAAATTATTACACGTTCATTTTAAGTTTCTCTTAAAATTATAAAGAATGTATACTTACTGTATGTTAAGAGTAAATCGCACCTTAAAATTTTTTCTTGGCTCTTTTATACTCCTCGGCTACTTTTCTATACTTATCTACACTCCAGTTCATATGATTGAAATGGCTGATATGAATATGCCAATGGAACATTGTCCATTTGCTATGAATCAACACGTTATTTGCAGTATGACTATTTCGGAGCATATACGAGAATGGCAAAACTGGTTACAGAGCTTTTTACCATCTTTCAAGATACTGACGAGTACTACTCTATTTTTTACACTGAGCTATCTTTTGGTTGCTTCACCGCCAATACTTCGCTTACTTTTATACTGTAAACGGCAAGGCAAAGTAAAAGCACACTCTTTCTTACAAGATCTTTTCTCTCAAGGAATACTTCACACAAAGACGTATTAGTTTTTCTACGTGCTTTATATTTATTCGTTTCTTACTATATAAACTATGAAAAACAATACAACATTGCTTTACGTTATTATTGCATTACTAGGTGGAATACTCTTAACGTGTCTTTATTGCATAATGAGTACCAATACTCAAATGATGGGTACTTACAGGACATTACAATCAAATGGAATGATGCATCAAATGCCAGATGGCACTATGATGGGGGGAAATAGCCAAATGAATATGAACTCTATGATGAGTGGAATGATGGCAGGACTTAATGGAAAAACTGGAGATGAGTTTGACAAAGCTTTTCTCTCCGAAATGATTGTCCACCATCAGGGCGCAGTAGTTATGGCACAAGCAGTCCTTAAAAACTCAAAACGACCTGAACTTATTAAACTTGCTAACGATATCATTACAGCTCAAACAGGAGAAATTACAATGATGAAGAATTGGCAGAATAGTTGGTTTAATCGGTAGTAGGTTAAAAATAAAATACCTGTTAATACAGGTATTTTATTTTTTTAATACTAAGTAAAAATCGTTTATGATTGCTGGTCCTATGGAATGAGATTGCAGTCTCGACTTACAAAATGAAAGTGCTTCCAGATAGAGCTTTTTTAAATTATTGTTTATAATCTTATTAATACAATGTTATTTTGACTACAAAAACAACAAGTCATGATCGATGTCATCAGACTCTGTCCCATCACGTGTGCTATTACGAAGGTTGTGAGTAGAGGCTATATGCACTAGGCTCTTCCCAAATTTTTTCTCAAGAGAGTCTATTTGTTTGTAGACAAGTTCAAGATTCTTGGCTTTTGTTGTGTTGCCAAAAAGGTCATCCTGTATGGCGACATTTTTCTGTAATTCATGAAAGGTTATACCCGTAGTTCGATACAGGTATTCTTTGGAAAGTATCTTCTTAAATTCTGGCAAGATACAGTTTAAGAGTATTTCAGGGGAGTTAGAAGGGGAAGATAATGTGATAGTACATTCGATTATTTTGAATGTACTTGTTTTGAGAAAAAAGGAAACTTTACGAGGGGAGAGATCATAGTGACGTGCCTTCCTACATGCATCTTCGGTGTGTTTGCAAAGTTGTGACCAAAGAAAGGCTTCATCATTTGTCGAAGGGTGAAAGGTCTGTGTTTTTTGTATGGAAGAGTATTCGCTCTTCTTTTTCTCATTGATAGGGAGGATACTTTTGCTATGAAGTTCTTGCCAAATAACTTCGTACGGTTTACTCAGATGGTGGCGCACCCAACTCTCTTCTTGTCTGTAGAAATCTATTGCTGTCTCAATCTTGTGGTTGTTAAGTAATATAGCGGTACGAGGTCCGATACCCCAGACTTTCTGGATGGGAACTTTAGAAAGAAATTGTTCGACGGTTTCTTCTGTTATCTGCGTTAGTCCATCAGGTTTGTTCCAGCTTGAGGCAACTTTTGCGAGTACTTTGGTTGGAGCAAGTCCAATTGATACCGAGATGTTGAGCTCATTGCGTATGTCCGATTTTATATCTTTAGCGATGTCTACAAAACTTTTTTTAAGTGTCCTGTCTAGTCCTGTCATGTCAGCAAAACACTCATCGATACTATACTCTTCGATACCATAAGCATAACGCTTTACGATTTCAAACATCTTCAATGAGTACTCTAGGTATGATTTGTAGTCACCGGAGAGAATAACGACATTTGGGTAATTTTTCTTAACACGAAATATCGGCATCCCTCGCTTGATACCAAGAGCTTTCGCCTCATAGGACAAGGCTGTTACGATACCGCGCTCGTGACCTGTGACTACAGGAAGATCTCTAAGCTTTGGGTTCTTAGCAATTTCTACACCAACAAAAAATGCATCCCCATCTATATGAAGAATAACTTTTTGTTTAGTACTGAGGTCTGGCATCCATTTCAGTGTACTTTTTACAATAGCTAAAACAATAGAACAAAATGGGGAAGGGGGTTCACAATGAGGGGTAAAGTTTATGAAAATAAAATATGTACTTTTTCTATTTTCATGGTAGAGTATTTTGTATTGTTCATTTAAAGGAGATAAACGGTGGCAAACTATCTTGTTACTCCAGCTAAAGGCTGCTGGAAAAATTGGCAGAAACTTGCACAACGTGTAGGTGTTGAGTTTTCTGAAGAAGATAAACTGATCGGTGAGGCTGTTTTTAGTCACAAACAAAATAAGTTTCCTGTTGCAAAGCCAAGAGTTGTGAAGATTGGTGAGTGTTTTGGACCAAGCGATCCGTCAACGTTCGACGACCATTCCTTTAGTCGAGGTCTTCCTGTGCATCCAGTAGTGTTACTCACTCTTATGTCTGGTATTGGCAACGAAGAAGAAACGCAACACCAGTCATGGACATATAGGACTGTGGCGTCAACACTACTTCTTGCTCATCCGAGTGGTCAGAGTTACACCTTCTTGATTGATGGCGGCGATGGTCCTGAACCAAAATGGAAAGCACGTTTTTTACTTGCAGGGAAGTGGATCGGAAGATCCATGTATATTCACCAGTACTCCGATAAGGAAGGGTTCAGTCTCTACGGGTATTTCATGACAGGTGAAGAAGGGAAGTATGGTCAGTATATAACGTGTTTTTAATTAAAAGATTGTTTTTTGAGAACGGTACTTCGGGTACCGTTTTTTCTTTGTTGCTTGGGAGAGGCATCCATTTCAGTGTACTTTTTACAATAGCTAAAACAATAGAACAAAATGGGGAGAGGGGGGTGACGCTGGAACAAGTTTACTTAAATTCACTTAGCTTAAAGTCAACCTGGTATATAAATACTTCAATGTTTGGAACCATCTCACGAGCATAGTCTAATTTCTTATCATATTGCCCAGCTATGATTACACCTTTAACTTTAACGTCTTTTAGTTCCTTTCTTACCCATCCCATGTATCTTGTAAGTTGCCCAACAGTGTCATCGCTTGTTTGATTTCTTTTTAATTCAATGACAACATGCGATCCAGTTTTTTTGTCTTTTGCCAAAATGTCAATTGGACCAATATCTGTTTTATATTGTTGGCTTAGTAGTTCTCCCTCTTCAATAATTAAATCATATTTTTTTCCTAGTTCTGTATTTTGCCAATTGTGAATAATAAAATCTTCAAGTTGTTTTTCCATATAGAATAGACCTTGAGATGCTTCTATTGCTACGGATGATGTAGGAATAGAGATTATTTTTTTGTAATAGTCAGTAATTGTATTTAAATCTGAACTGATATCTTTCTCCGTTGCCGCTATCTCTGTTTTGTAATATGTATATCTAATAAAATTACCATCGATTTTAACTGAGTAAGCTTTAAACACAAAAGAGTTGCCATATCTAGGAATATTTTCATCTAAAAATGATTCTATGGTTTGAGTTGTATTCATAACCTCCGCTGGCCAAGATTGGTCAGGCACAGCAGTTTCTCCGACACCATAAGCTAGTATAAGTATTCCTAATTTTTTATAATATAAATATACTGGATTTATGCCATTACTCATTCGCATTTCAGGGGCTAAAAAACCAATCCAAGGTACTCGCGCAGGAGCTCCCATACCAAATGATACCTTCATACGTAGGTCGTTATATTCCTTTGGGTATAGTGATGTTTTTAAGTCTCCTGTTTGAGATTGAGAAATAAAATTATTTAACGTTTCTAGCCAATTATTCATGAGGTAAATTATTTTAAATATAACAGTTAACTATAGAAAAAGCGAGCTGGGGTTGTGGGATGATATCCAAACGATTTTATATAAAAACAATAGTATTGACTTTTGTCAATGTTTTGTGTAGTGTGTAGAAAGATTCTTTTTTCTTGAAAGGTGTCTGTATGAACATTGATAAAAAAGATAAAGCTCTTCAAAAATCTTTTTTCTTATTGCTTCTTCTTTGGTTGTGTGTCACAACATGGAAGGTCGCACCATACAATGCTCCTGAATGGGCGGAGGGAGCGCTTTACCTAATTTGGTTGGGGTTGGTTTTCTGGGCGATTATGATTACTTCTATGACACCCGTTGGGTTCATTGTAATTTTGTCGTGTAAGCTCTTTAAGTTACCAGGAGCACTAGGTTCCTCATTTTGTTTTATTTGGTTTTTTGACTACATTATGACAAAAAATTATCCAATGCTTACAATAACTCCAGGGGTAACCCTCTCAGCATTGTATGTATTTGTTATTTTGGAGCAAAAAGGATACATCAAAATATAACTTCACGTTTTGGACCTCGCTACGGCGGGGTTTGTTTTTTTGTTGCTGGGGTATAAGGACTCGGTCACAAAACTTCTCCTCGTAAACTCGTCGATAATGTTTCGCGACCCCATATTCGAGCCCTTACGCACATGAAGCAGTTCATGGTGGACTCGGCGATTGTTAAGGTATTTTATTTCATTGCTTCGCAATTCATAAAACACTCTTAACTTTCGCCTAAGCTTCGTCCTCACCACTTTGAGTACAAAGTGGACTTCGTATCGGACTCAGTTCGAGTCCTTATACCCCGAGCAAAATATATTCGCTCGAGCATTCTGCTCTCCTCATTATTTTGCTGGGAGTTTGGTACGAAGTTGGAACCTCAACTTTGATTTCTATATAAAAAGAACCCGCCTGAACGAAGGCGGGCTCCATTGGCGGGTTATCGGCTTTATTCAGCCAAAGGGACTTCTTTGTGGTAAAAGTAGATCTCTTCCGGCCCCCAACCCATTTTCCCGATCATGACCTTCATACCGTTGTTGTGTTCGGTGACGGTTATCGGGCGGTGTTCAGAGCTGCTCGGTTCTTCGTCTTTCACGAACAGATCAACTTGTCGTTTGATCTCCTGTGCGATCTTTGCGGGATCGAGCACAACTGAGAGAAGTTCTTCACGGTAGTCCGAGAGCTCTCCTTGAGCTTTGTAAACAACATATGCGTTTGCCATGTTTTGGTCTCCAAGTGATATGAATGGTCTGTACTAATTTTATTATATAACATATTACTCAAAAAGTCAAGTAAAACCTTGACAATACTTGTATTTAAAGCATTTTTTGAGTAGTATTCCTTTCATGAGCCCAAAAACCAAAGGAAATGGGGACAGGCACCATTTATTTAATAAATGTGTGGTGTAATTTTAAATTGCGGACTCGGTCACAAATCTGCCTCACTTCGTTCGAAGCAGATTCTTGACCCCATATTCGAGTCCTTACGCAAGCAAAGCAGTTTATGGTGGACTCGGCGATTGTTAAGGTATTTTATTTCATTGCTTCGCAATTCATAAAACACTCTTAACTTTCGCCTAAGCTTCGTCCTCACCACTTTGAGTACAAAGTGGACTTCGTATCGGACTCAGTTCGAGTCCTTATACCCCGAGCAAAATATATTCGCTCGAGCATTCTGCTCTCCTCATTATTTTGCTGGGAGTTTGGTACGAAGTTGGAACCTGTGTTTTGGTAAATTATCCTTGTTTAGGAAAACCAACTAATGAAGTTATAATGTAGGTATGATTAACGAAGCCAACAGGAAACGTTTAGATGGTCTTGAGAGTAATTTAAAAAATTGGCTCCTTCAGCTTGCACAGAATAAGATTAATGTTATTAACGATACATACAACAACGCTAGAAATTTAAAGCAGTTTACTGTAGGACTCTCTGTTGCTGTTATTGCTCTATTTTATCCGACTTTGAGTAATGTTGGTTTAGCAAATAATTTTTTTCTAGGTTCGTTTATTCTTTTTTCCATTGTTACTTTATTAGGACTTCTCAGTTTGATTTTACCTACTCTCTATGAACTTAAGTCAATGCCTGCTTTGACAGATCATCATATTTCGGAGCTTCAAAAAATGATAGACAGAATAATAGAAATTAAGAAAATGGATGATAATAATCTTGCTGGAATTGAATATAATAAATTAGATGGTTCATATAAAATAATGAATCTCGGCAAACCTTCACTGTTTAGTCTTTTTTTATCTAAATATGGAGATATGGGGCTTTACTGTCTCTTTATATTAGCTTTTATTTTTTTGGAGCTTGGAATTTTAGAGCGTTTTGTTCAATAGTGTCTATATAAAAAAGAACCCGCCTAAACGAAGGCGGGCTCCGTTGGCGGGTTGTTGGTAAATCAGCTGTCGATGGTGCACTGGTCGTTGGCGTCCTTTTTCAGACGCACAGGGTTCCAGAGACTCCATCCTACGAAGTAGATCGGAGCGATGATCGTTTCCACCAAGATGATGGACCAGACCACGTTTCCGACCGAGATTTCGTAGCAGACATCCTTGCTCTTCTGCGTGCTCTCGTTGAACAGGCCGTAGGTCGGGTACTCCTTCTTGCTGGTGGACAGAGGTTGTCCACAGCCGGTGAGCACGAGGCAGAGAGCGAGAACGACGGCAATTGTCTTCTTCATGTCAGATCTCCTTGGTTGTATCAGAGGAATTGCTTGACGATCCAGCCGACTAGCAGTGAAACCGCCGGCTTCGTGAATGCTTCCACAAAAGCAGAGTACCACTTGTGGTCCTCCTTTTTCTCCAGGTCGCTCGTGCTCTGTTTGGTCAGGTAGCCGATGACGAGGGCGATGCCGATCGCAGTCGGGATGGAAAGAACCGGCAAATGAAACACCGGAACCATGAACCATCCCCAAAGGATGCTGAGTACGTAGCCAGACCAACAGGCCGACACGAAGGCAAGTGCGAAGAACGCGATGATGATGCCGACGACTGCAAGAAATGCTTCCATGTTTACTTTCTCCAAGTTTTGTTTGAGGGAACTAACATTAGTATACTAGCACATTTATAAATAAAAGTCAAGTAAAACCTTGACAATACTTGTATTTAAAGCATTTTTTGGGTAGTATTCCTTTCATGAACCCCAAAACCAAGCAAGAACTAGAAACCCTCTACGGGCTAGCCATTTCCGCTTCTGCAACTACGAATTTCTACAATCAGGTATACGCATATATAGCTTTCATCAACAAGTCACACTATCTTTCCCGTGTACTAGATGAAGATGATAAAGAGATGCATATCTATGATCTTGAAAAACAACGCACTTTACCACAGAAACAAGATGGAGATAGTGATTTTCAGCATATGTTAAAAGAATTGAAACACATGAGTAGCGGAGAGAGATACTTCGTCAGCCATTTGTTCTTCCTTCTTAATCACCACATCTTTGATTTTCTAGACTGGTATTTCACAGATAACTTCCAATCTGAAGAAGCATCAATCATGCTTAATGGTAGAAAGAGAGTGACCGTTAAACTTCGGCTTGAACGTATCGTGAACTATTGGAACCGTCACAATATCCTCGGCTACGATAGTACAGACTTCAATGAAAGATACATTGATAACTTGGCATATTGGAAAAAGCTTCTTACAGATTTTCATACTTCGCTTCTTAAGAAAGTGGAGACTTTTCCAACGAAAGAATACATCGAGATTAAGAAAGATATTATTCTAACACTTGCATCTAACGGTGATGTTATCTATTTAGGCCAGAAAGGTTATGTAACTCCACAAGGTCGTGAATACAACCTCTTAAAAAGACTCATTTATAAAAATGGTAGAACTGTTACTCATAAAGAGATTGCTCGTCTTGTTTACAAGAAGAAAGATACTGAAGTCTTAAGGCTAGAAATGCCAGACCTTGTGAGAAAGCTTAAAAAGAAGCTTGCTGATATTTCTTCACAAGATACGTCTAATC
>CAZJDZ010000016.1:0-17896 GCA_964544935.1 uncultured Candidatus Saccharibacteria bacterium
CGAACCTCGACCAACGGATTTGGAGGCCGTTGTTCTGCCACTAAACTATAGGCCCAAAAGGATGTGCTAGCATCCAGAAACACACAAGGGCTGGTATTTCACTGTTGGCTCCACGGGAACCGGAATTCCTAACGGATGCGATTTCGCTCGCCACAACTTTCATTCATCCGCCGCTTCAAAGCCTCCCGCCTATCCTACGCATGCCTATTCCTGAGACGCTAGCACCCATGCACTATACCAAAAAAAACCACATACAGCAAAGGGAATTACTTTGAGTCACCTCCTTTATTTTCCTCAAACGCAAGACACACTGAGTTCATACAATATCGCTTACCTGTACCTGTTGGACCATCTGGGAACACGTGTCCTAGATGTGCATCACATTTACTACACCTTACCTCTACACGACTCATACCATGACTTATATCCTCTACATATCGTATAGACCCTTCTATTGCCTTATCAAACGATGGCCAACCAGTACCAGAATCAAACTTAGTCTCTGAAGAAAAAAGTTCTTGATTGCAAATCTTACATCTAAAAGCACCCTTACGGTGCTCATCTAGTAAAGCACCTGAGAATGGTGCCTCAGTTCCACCATCTACAAGAACTCTTTTCTCTTCTTCGGTAAGCTGATTTTTTCTTGCTTCAATATCCATAGTTAGATTATACCAGTTTTTTGACTTGTGCGATTCTTTCTTCTCGCGTTCCAGATATCACTTTTACATTAAGATGATACTTTCTTACTACTTCAAAAAGTATACGTAGGAAATGATTATTAACTATGTCGATGTATCCTTTATCAATATCACGTGTACCATCATTAACAAGCGGAATAGAAACTGCGGTAGGAATAAAAAGATACATATCAACAAGTTGTAACGTATCTTTCATCATCCCCTCTGTCTCATCAAGAAACCATTTTGGAATATTGCCCGCTTCATACGCGACACTTGTATATACAAAATTATCAATCATACACCGATCAAAAATAACATTATAGTCAGTATTATGACGGAGCTGCCCAAATATAAAATCACGAATGGCTTTCTGGCTTTCGGTTGTTGTTTTCTGATTTACTTCAAGATTATTATTTTCTACAATGTCACGATATGTTTCATCTCTTGTTACGTAGTGAGGAAACTCATTAATAAAATCCTGAATAAATGTCGACTTCCCTGTGTTTTGTGGACCAATAACTGCAATTCTCATATCTCTCTATAATACAAATCATGCTTACTTGTAACAAGGAACAAATAGAACAAAAGGCGCTTACGCGCCTTTTGTTCCAAAAATAACTTATATTACTTCTTTGTTTCCTTGAAAGTAATGTGCTTACGAAGTTTCTTTGAATACTTCTTAAGTTCAATTTTACGAGTAACAAGCTTCTTGTTCTTAGAAGTCCAGTATACTTCGCCTGTTTCCTTGTTCTTTAGCTGAATGAGATTATCTTGTGCCTTTGCCATAGTTTTGTAATAGTACCGTATTTTTGAATAAAAAGCAAGGACTATTTTTCTCTTATAGTATTGATTATCAAGCTCGTTAACTAAGCTTTTCTGTTATATTCTATTGATTTCTCATACTAGGAGGAAGTGTCTCTACTGTTGGTTGTGACATAGGGGTAATACCGAGTATTGTCTGTATATTGCCAACAATTCCCCAAATAGATACCATCACAAAAAGCGCAAGGATAGAGTACCCCATACCCTTTAAAGAAAGATCACGTTCTGTAGAACTCTGTGATCCTTTTGCAATAAATTTAATAAGATACCAAAAGAACGCAAGAAGTGCGATCGTAACCATGATTGGCGACAATCGATTAACAATTGTCTGAGCAAGAGATAAAAGCTGGAACAGTTGTGAACCATTAACTTGATTTTGTGCAAATGCAGTAAAAACACTTAAAAAAGAAACACTAAGAAAGATTGAAGCTTTTTTCATAAAAATTATTATATATCTTCAAGTATATACCTTATTTAAGGAATATCACAAGACTAGAACTGTATTTATGCTTCAAACTTATTTAAAAGATATAGTACTAAATCAATAATAGGTACTCGCTCCTGCTGCATGGTGTCTCTATCTCGTACAGTCACTGCATTATCAGTAAGGGTGTCAAAATCAACAGTCACACAATATGGTGTACCAATCTCATCCTGACGACGATAACGCTTACCGATTGATTGAGTATCATCGTACTCAACAAACATCTTCTTTGAAAGCTTCTTCCATAGCGCTTGAGCAGGAACAGAGAGTTCTTCTTTTTTTGAAAGTGGAAGTACCGCAACTTTTACTGGTGCTAAACGCTTGTCTAACTTAAGCACAACTCGAGTATCTTTTTTACCATTCTCATCTGCCTCCCCCACTTCTTCTTCAGTGTATGCATTATCCAAGAACGCAAGTGTCATACGTGCAACACCGACAGATGTCTCAACAATATGTGGTGTGAAGCGCTCCTTTGTAGCTTCATCAAAATATGAAAGATCTTGCCCTGAAAACTTACTGTGCTGAGAAAGATCCCAATCACCACGAGCGTGCACCCCTTCTAGTTCCTTAAAACCTCCAAGCATTGCGTAATTATATTCAATATCATATGCATCTGATGCATAGTGAGCAAGCTTGTCATGCTTATGCCAATTGAGCTTAGATTCTGGAATACCATAGTCTAGATAAAAAGCCCATCTATCTTTATGCCATTGTTCAAAAATATTGTTTGTCTGTGACTGATGATGAAAGTACTGCATCTCCATTTGTTCAAACTCTCGTGTACGGAACACAAATTGCTTCGCAACAATTTCATTACGAAAAGCCTTTCCAATCTGTGCGATACCAAATGGAAGTTTTGGGTGAAGTGAATCGACAGTGTTTTTGTATTCAAGATAAATACCACCGCAAGTTTCAGGACGAAGATACACAACATTGTCTTCTGTGAGAGCATCTGTTGGTGAACCGAGATTAGACTTCACCATCAGTGAGAACACTTTTGCTTCTGTAAGATCGGCACTTTTACAATTAGCACATACGAGCTTCTTTTCTTCTCGAAGCTTATCGAGTTCAGTATTGATCCAATCAAGTGGTTGTTTATCAGCGTTAATGCCAAACTCTTCAAGCATATGATCTGCTCGGAAACGGCTCTTACACTTGCGACAATCAACTTGTGGATCATTGAACCCATCTATGTGGCCTGATGCTTTCCATGTTGTTGGGTGCATAAAAATAGCGCTATCAAGAAGTACAACATCCATACGCTCTTGAGCAACACTCTTCTGCCATGCAGCTTTTACATTATTAAGAAGAAGTGTTCCATAATGTCCGTAATCATAGACACCAGAGAAACCACCATAAATTTCTGATGAAGGAAAAATAAAACCTCGGCGTTTACAGAGGGAAACAATCTTTTCCATACGTTCTTGATGTGATTCATTCATATCTTTTGATTCTAACATATCACATGAAAGTACGCAGCTCGAGAAGCTTGGTCCAAGACACGGAATCTGCTGATCCGGCCACGAAGACTTCCGGTGCTAGCAAGCGTAGGAGGCTGTAGCTTGTAGCTGAGATTCTAAAGCACAATTACAAAAAGAGCGTACACAAGTAAGATCTGTACATCTGTATCTCATTGTTAAAAAAATTCTAAAACACAAACATTCCATCAAGTATGCTATTAAGTAGTTGAAGTAATCCTCCGACAGAGAGCATAATAAACAATCCAACAGTGCCCCAAAGAAGATGTTGCTTACCTGTGTTCTTTTTCTCAGGATCGTTCATATTAATAATAAACATTACAACTCCATATAAAAAGTACAAAAAAGCTACTCCAACTATCGCTTGATAGATCGGACTAAATACTTCTGTAATTACCTTTTCTAGTATTTGTTCTCCATTCATAGTAGCTATCGTTCCCCAGGTAGCTTAAACCCAGACATAGTTCCACCTGGACTGATACCGAGAATACCTCCAATAAATGCAATAATACCCCAAATGGACACCATCACAAATATCGCAAGTATCGAATACATCATTCCCTTCTTTCCTTTTGCTTGTTCGTCAGCACTTTCTTTTCCTTTCCAAATAAATTCTATTAAGAACCAGAAGAATGCAAGCAGTGCAACACCAACTAAAAGTGGAACAAACCTTGCAACAAGAGTTTGTGCGAGTGCAAGCAGTCCCAAGATGCCGCTAAAATTTTGTCCAGATCCTGACATATAATTCCCGGTGCCATTTCCAGCTCCGTTTCCAAAAATATTCCAAGACCCACCGATACGAATACCTCCGATACTTCCTGTCCCTCCGATTTGACCAGTATTAATATTTCCTCCAATACTATTTCCGTCACCTGTTGCAGCTTGAAACTGCCCAGTCATTGGATTGATACAAAAAGGTTTACCATCTATATCCTTACAAATTCTTCCAACATTCACATTAGTATCCCCTATCTGAAATTGCGCAGAAGCAAAAAAACAACTACTAACAATGAGAGCACATGCTAGTAGTGTTTTTTTCATAAATATGAATGTATATACTCAACTATCTTAATTACCAGGAACTGGAACCCCAGGAACTGGAACATTTCCTCCTTGTCCAATACCAAATACACTTCCCAAAAATCCAACGATTCCCCAAATAGACACCATCACAAAGAGCGCAAGAATAGAAAAACCCATACCTTTCATGTACTCATCTCGTTTAGCTCCATCTGAAGAACCTCTAACAATAAACTGAATAAGGAAGTAGAAGAATACGATTACTGCAACACCAATTGCAAACGGAACGAGGCGCGCAACAATTGTTTGTGCAAGTCCAAGGAGTGAAAGGAGTGCTCCTCCGTTAACCTGTCCTTGTGTTGCTGTTTGCCCAATATTTATTGTCGTCTGTGCAAAGGCGATAGCAATATTGGCTGCTGCGAGTGATATTGTTGTGAATATTTTTTTCATATTTTTATGTATATTCCTAAGTATAGCCTTAACTATAGGGTTTGCAAGGAAAAATTGGGGAACAAGAGAGAAATACAGGGAAGACCTAGGAAGACACTAAGACCACGTTGCTATTAAGACAAATAATGGCCATTATCTTAAAAGTCTTACTATCTTATATTCTTAATATTTTTAATATAAAAAGAGAGGGTACCTTCATCGCGACATCGCGACAAGGCGATGTGCGAGAGGGTAACCTCTCTTTTGTCAGACTAGCTGACGTTGTTTTGTACGTGTTGTCTCACGGTTCTAGTGATGCTCGGCCCCATGAGCTGCCCCACCTGTTTTCTTCTTAACTTGGTCAAGAATCAAAAAGATGATTGCACCCAAGACAAGAGCAACTAGAAGTGCTTTCAGGGTTGACATCAAGATTTCCCTGAAGCCATGGCCAAAGTCATCAATCCCTCGAGCGACAACCAGTTCACTGCGGCCAAAGTTGCTGAGAAATGTCCCAAAACCACTGACGGTTCCCGTAAAGGCATCGCCAAGGATTGGAATGGTTGCGCCGGTGAAATAGAAGAAGACAATGAGAATGAGGATGACTGCAGCCACCCCTCCGAGCATCGCTCCGATGCTTTTCTTTTTCTTCTCTTCCTTGCCATGTGCTGGATCTGACATTGAGAACTCCTTTTTCAGTTGTGATCAGTTGAGGTAGACCTTTGCGAGTCCGCCATTTTTGACAATGAGTCGCACACGTTTGTCAGGGTCAGAACTTGAGCGAATGTAGTTGAGGAACCTCACACAGTCAGGATTCTGCGAGTTCGGTGCACACGAGTAAAACTGATTATTCGGCGCGGGATAGTCAAAAGCGAAGTTGTGACCTTCAATCTTTGCCACCACACCATCAATCACAACATGTGCACACCCTTCGGATGCAATGAAAGTCTTGTCGAGCTTTTGGACCCGCTCTTCAACAAAACCTTTATTGAAGGCCTCTTGACTTCCACACCAGAATATTTGTGCTTTCAGGGTTGTGTCAACAGGCTTCGCCGGCTGAAGAATGGCTCGAGCCTTAGCTTCAAGTTCGATTTCTTTTTCTCTGATGGCAAGATCTCTGATCGTTGACTCAGCTTTCTTTGTGCGACCAATGTCAAGCACCCAGTCGATGATACTCAATGCTACAAGAAGCATGAGAACCAGTACAGCAATCTTGGCAAAAAGCTTCCCCAGTGAGGAAAGAGTACTTTCGCCACCATGCCCACCACCATGCCCACCACCGGAGGACCGGGGAGGAACTGGGGGTGAAGGCGGACGAGTAGCTCGTGGAGGAGATACAGGGGCAGATGTTGCCGATGCAGCTCCACTTGAAGCAGGGCCAGGATCGGGGGCCGTCGTAGCGCTCGAACGAGGACCTTTTTTGAGGCCATCAATGAGAGCGGTTGTAGCCGGATCGATGTGTTCATGATCACTCATGAAATCTCCTTTTTTGAAAAACAGAGAACTGTGAATTACATACAAGGCTATACCCTGTACATAGCTAATTTTATACTACATCTTTATTATATTGCTGTCAATGTCTCTTTTACTTATCTAATCTAGTTGTTGAAATTTGATTCACAGGCATTTCCAGCTGTATTACAAAGTCCGGTTCCAGCACCATTTGGTAAAGTACACTCATAGCCAGGTGAACAGGAGTAGCTATTTGAATTACCTGATCCAGACCCTGCTGCGCACTTATAATTCTGGCAAATTAATCCTGAATTACAATCGGTAGCCGCAACACAATCAGCACCAATACCAATATTATTACCTGCTCCTGGTGTACCTAATGGAAATCCATTGCCTGGACCTGATCCTGGCCCATTCCCTGCTCCAGGCGTACCAAGTCCGGTATTGTTTCCTTTACCAAAATTAAGTTCTGGAATAGTTATCTTGGTAACATCCATACCATTGAAAAGAATATTCTGGCCGTACTTGATGATGCCGTATACAGAAAACATCACAAAAAGCGCAACAAGCCCCCACTTCATGAATTCATTTCCAGTCTTAATAACATCTGGTTTTGCTTCACGAACTCCCCATATGTACTGAACAATACCATAGAAGAATGCAACCACTGCAGCTGCCATAGCAAGGGTGCCTAGAGATTTAACAAGTGTTCCTGTGAAAGCATTAACAATGTCTGAAAGACTAGTAATAGCGTCTGTTGTTTGCCGAGTAGCATTAAGTGTTTGCGCCTCTGCGGTTACTGCGAGGATACTAAAACTGATAAAAGAAATCGCAGCTACAGTAAAAGATTTTTTCATAATTGAATTATATGAGATAAGTGTAGCAAAAGACAGGGATAAATAACAAGGAACTCTACCAAGGAAGACTAATCAAGGGGCTAAGACCGCTTCACTTGCAAGACAGAAAGACAAGGCTCAGACTATACATATCTTATGTATAGTAGTCTTAGTGTTATCTGTCTTTCTCATCTTCCTTATCTTGCAAGTCTTGTTTTCTTTGTTATTTTGGCTGACACATGAATTTATTTGTATTGATATTAAAAAGGCAAGTTCCTGCTCTTCCGTCTTGGCTTGCACATGATGCATGTACTTGATTAAGTGCTATACACGGATCTGTCCATGGGAGGACACATGTATAGTCCTGACATGTCCCATCAATGCTATTTTTACGACATGTCCCCCCGTTGCGCACATTACAAGCAATATCATATGCAGCGCTACGACCTGCTTGACACTTACCATCAGAACCAATTGTTCCATATGCTCCTGTATCTGTTGTACAAAAGGCTCCATATGTTCCATCTTTTGGAGGGGTACGGTTGTCTGGGGTGCCGTTATTGTTACTATTATTATTTACAATTGCAGGAGGAGTTGTAGGCGGGACTTGAGCTGACTGACTCTTTTGTGCAGGAAGAACTTTTTGTACTGTTCCTTGTACAGCAATAAGAAATGTCTGAAGAAGCATAACTACAAGTGTTGTAATAAATGCTTTTACAAACCAGCTCTTAGCCTTACCAAGCGCAGCAGGATTTCCTTGTGCAAATACAAACGCAAAACCAGTCCATACCCAAATCACAATGAGTGCAGGATAGATGAAGAACCTCATGATTAGACGAAGTATTGAAAGTAGTAGTTCGTATAAATTATTTGCTGCAATAGGATTAGGGAGCGGTGTATAGACTGCACTACTAGTTGCAGCGTACGCATGTGGAATTAACGCCTGAGAAAAAAGATCTAAAATCTGCAGTGGATTAAAGCCACCTTCACTCTTCACACCAAAATATCTAAGGACTACTGCCATAAGTCCACCAAAAAGAGCAACGATTAGCATGAACCCTAGAATCGCGCTCGTTGATTTTTTGAGAGCCTCTTTATATGCAGCAGCATTACCTTCTGTTGCAGCAAACCATGCCATCACAAAACGATAGGTAACAGATACCACAAGAAGCGGAAGCCCTAACATAATAACTACAGAAAGGATATTTTTTAAAATAATAGGAAGGTGTGTTTTAATATCACATTTATTATCAGCACCTGACCCACAAATTTCATCACCTGAAAGAGACATTCCGTCTGTCTGTGCGTATACAATGACCAAAGAAGTGCTAAAAACAAAAATCAGTGAGAGGAAAAACGGGAGAATTCTGTAGTTTTTCAGGAATTTTTTCATAGTGTTCTTTTTCAGTATACCTCTTTGATTATTTCTTCGTATAGAGATCACGCAACCGTGATACAAAGATAGCAGAAGCATCACTTATTCCATAACGATAATTGATAATATCTGAAATCATAGCATTCACATATGCGGTTGAATCATCTTCATGACTATCATACCAGCCACGCGCAACGAGCATACTACGCGCCACAACTGGATCAAGTCCTGGGGTTGCTGCATAGGTACGTAATGCAGGGACTCCTCCTGTATATGAAGCAATCGTAGGGGCGACACCGGACCCTGCAAATTGTGACTCAACAGTAAGGGCTGCTGTTAGATTCTTAGATGTTTTAAGTGTGGCAATAGCATACATACGCATACCTGTTGCAAAAGTGTTGTATCCTTTTGTTTGAGGAAGATATGTCATTTCAAAGTTTGCTCGTGGATTACGTGCACGAAGTGCAGTCAGTTCACCGGCGTACCCAATATACATAGCAAGTCTCTCCCCTACAAACATATCGGTTGCATTACCGAGTGAGTCTGACCATGAATATGTCTTTTGCCCAGGATCACCAAACTGTGTGATAAAACGGTTCACTGTTGCGAGCGGAAGTATCTCACTTCCTTCTGTTACAGGAGTATTGATAAGCACTTCTACATATGACCCCCCTGTTTGTGTGGGAATACTCACAAGAGGAGTCTGACCGAGTTGAGCTACGATTGCCATGATAATGTCTTTTGTATAAGGAACTCCAGGTGTTCCGAGTGCAATAGCTGATTCAACAAACTTTCCTCCTTCACGAAGGTTAAGTGACGGCGCCACATTTGATACCTCATCCCAATATGTCGGAGCATTAACAATTCCGTGCTTAGAAAAAAGAGTGCGGTTATAGAAAAGTACAAGCGGGTCAACAGAAATAGGAAGCGCTATTGCGCCTTGTGGTGAGAACAAAACACCCGCTCCATCAACATACATATCTTTAAAACTTTTTTCTGAAAAACTTGCAATAGGAAACGGATAGATTCTTTCTTGTTCTGAGAGAATTGTTTGATATGGTGCAAGAATAGCATCTGGTCCTACACCGGATGCAAGCGCTTCCAAAAGACGCTGATTAAATCCTGCTTCTGGAACATATACATACCTCACGGCGTATGTTTTTGCTTGGGGGTTAAAAGCTTGAATAACAGAATTCATTTGTGCTTCAGGAATAGTTCCCCATAATAATACATCTCCTTGAGCTGTTTGAGTTTTGTTTCCGATTGGCAATTTGCCTGAGAAAATAAGAATGGAGAACAGTGCAGCAAAAACACCTACACCGAGTAAAATTTTGGGTAACATATCTAAACAGTATATAGTGACTAGGGGTTAGGGGCTAGTGGACAGGAGACAGAGAATAGAGAAAGTGTAATCGTCTGTAATGCGCGTCAAGTATCTATCTGTAACCTATCAGCGTAGCGATCTACTATCTACACTCTACTATCTATGACGATATTGCAACAAACGCATAGTGATAATCACCTGCAGGAAGACGTTTTAAAATTCTGAAGCCATGAGACTGGACAAGGGTGATAGCTTTTTCTTCTGTTACAACATGATTTCCATGTGGACCAAGTCCTCCATGAGAAGCAGACCAGTCAACAACAAGAAGTTGCCCTTCTGGTTTTATAAGTTTTGCAATAAGTGACAGCGCTTTATCAGTGTTCTCAAGCTGGAATAAAATATTAGATAAAACAACCGCATCTAAACTATATGCATCAATAGAAACAGATTTTTCTATATCCGCCCACAACATTTCAACGTTGATAATCCCTCGCTTATCAAGAGTCCCCGCAAGTGTATGAAGCGCTTCACGATGTACATCTACTGCATAGACCTGCCCCATAGCACCAACTTCATGAGCAAGAGCAATTGTATATACACCAGTACCACAACCAATATCAGCGACTCTGTCACCTGGTTTGAGATATAATTCTTTTACTAAATGTTCTGGGGTAAGAAATGACATGAAGATAGTATATCGGGATTACGGACTAGGGACTAGTGGATACATGTTTTATAAATTAGTCAGAATAGATTTTTCCAGCTAACCAGTTCTGTACTACTTTTTTACTTGGAAGAAAAAAAGGTTCTGGGATGTTATGTGGATCACACCAATACCAGTTTTGTGATTTAGTAGGTTCTGCATTGTAAGGTTCACCGTCCACATATTCAGTAAGGACTCCAATAGAAACATAATGTTTATCATATGCAATATCATTTCCTATTGAAACAATTCCTTTCACGGTAATATTTTCTAAACCTGCTTCTTCTTTGACTTCCCTCTTTGCAGTTTCTTCAAATGTCTCACCAAATTCAAGATGTCCACCAGGTATCATGTACGTATTTTTACCGTGACCATCTAATCTTTCTCCAATTAATATTTTCCCTTCTCGAACAACAATAACGCCTATCCCAATTTTTGGTCGTTCTTTTTCCATATAGTAAAAGTATATCAGAAACTAAAGAGCGCGGCCGCAGGCCGCGCTCTTAGTATTTTTTCCTTATAATAAGTTAAAAGATGCCACAGAATCCCCATCACGTAATTTCATCACTCTCACACCTTGTGTGTCACGGCCAAGTGTTGGGATAGAAGTAATTTCTGTACGAATCACTTGTGAATCTTTTGATACTGCGAGCAACTCTTCGTTTTCTGATGTTACTACACGAGCAACGATGAGCTTACCTGTCTTCTCAGTTACCTTCACTGTCTTGATACCACTTCCTCCACGCTTCTGTGTCTTGTATTCAGAAAGCTTCGTCTTCTTACCATATCCGTTTGCAGTCATGATGAGAAGCTCTTGACCTTTTATACCAGCAAGCACTTTATCTGCCGCAACAATCACATCACCCTTATCGAGTTTCATACCAATCACTCCTGTTGCAGTACGGCCCATCTCACGAACATCTGTGTTGTTGAAACGAATTGACTGACCATTTTGTGTAGTAAGAATCACATTGTCTTCCCCTGTAACGAACATCGCTGCAAGAAGTTCATCTTTGTCTTCAAGACGAATAGCAATGAGTCCGTTTCGACGAACATCTTTGAAACTGTCCGCTGCCGACTTCTTAACAGTTCCTTCCTTGGTGATCATCATGAGTGAAATACCTTTCATCTCTTTCATATCCTTTGGCATCGGAAGAATTGATGTCACCTTCTCACCGTCTCCAAGCTGAAGGAAGTTCATAATACTCTTTCCACGTGTAGCACGCTTCCCTTCTGGAAGATCATACATCTTGATTTGGAAGGCCTTTCCTTTATCTGTAAAGAAGAGAAGGTCTGAGTGTGAAGATGTCGAAAGAGACATCGTTACAAAGTCTTCTTCTTTTGTATTCAAATCAACTACACCTACTCCACCGCGTTTCTGTGTGCGGAATTCTGATGGGTCGGTACGCTTCACGTACCCGCCTGATGTATATACAAGTACTTCTTCTTTGTCAGCGATAAGGTCTTCTGGATTAAATTCTTTTGCTTTATGTTTAACTATCTTAGTACGACGCTCATCTCCATACTTTTCTTTAATATCTGAAAGCTCACCTTTGATAATTGAGAGCATTTTCTTTTCTGACTTAAGGATAGCCTCTAGTTCTGCGATGAGAGTCTGAACCGCTTTCAATTCATCTTCAATCTTCTTACGTTCAAGTGAAGCTAGACGCTGGAGTTTCATTTCAAGAATCGCAGTTGCTTGAATAGCAGAAAACTTCCACTTCTTCATAAGTTGAGCATGGGCATCCGGTGTATCTTTTGACGCACGAATAGTCTTGATGATTTCATCAATATGATCAAGTGCTTTCTTAAGACCAAGTAAGATATGTTCTTTTTCAAGTGCACGCTTAAGGTCAAATTCTGTACGACGACGTACTACTTCCTTGCGGTGACCAACGAACGCTTCAAGTGCACCTTTAAGGGCAAGCGTCTGCGGGATACCATCAACAAGTGCAACCACGTTATAGTGGAATGTGCTTTCAAGTTCAGTATGCTTGTAGAGATAGTTAAGAACCTTCTGTGGTTGTGTGCCACTCTTAAGATCGATTACAACACGAATATCTTTTGTTGATTCATCACGAAGCCCTTTGATACCTTCGATCTTCTTATCTCTCACTAGGTCAGCAATATTTTCGATAAGATTACTCTTCACAACACGGAAAGGAATCGAAGTAATGATGATCTGGAATTGACCATTCTTAGTCTCAGAGATTTCTGCTTCACCGCGCACTACTACCCCACCACGACCTGTTGCATATGCAGCACGGATATCAGACTGACCAAAAGCGATTCCTCCAACAGGAAAGTCAGGACCTTTAACATACTCACAAAGATCTTCAGTTGTAGCGTGAGGATTGTCGATAAGGTGAACAGTTGCATCAACGATTTCTCCTAAGTTATGTGGAGGGATGTTTGTCGCCATACCCACCGCGATACCAAGTGTCCCGTTAAGAAGAAGAGAAGGTACTGCTGTTGGAAGTACACGAGGTTCTTTTTTGGTGCCATCGTAGTTAGGTTCCATTTGAACAGTATCTTTTTCGATATCACGAAGCATCTCCATAGAAATCTTGGACATCTTAGCTTCGGTATAACGATATGCAGCTGCACCATCGCCGTCGATTGAACCGAAGTTTCCTTGACCCATCACAAGAGGATATCGGTATGAGAAATCCTGTGCTGACTTTACCATCGCATCATATACTGACGCATCACCATGTGGGTGATAATTACCGAGCACTTCTCCAACAATTGTTGCTGACTTACGAAACTTAGCTCCTGGTGTGAGCCCCATGTTATTCATCGCATAGAGAATACGACGATGCACTGGCTTAAGGCCATCACGAGCATCCGGTAGGGCACGAGATGTAATAACACTCATCGCATAGTCGAGATATGCAGTGCGCATTTCTTCGGCGATATTTACTGGTTGGAGACCTGTACGAGGAACTTCTGGAACTGGTACTTCTTCTGGTGTTGGGGTCTTTTTTGCCATATATAAAATGAGACTATAGTGGGTAACAGTATAGCATAAACATACAAAACAGACCAGAAACAAAGACTTAAAAGGATAATAAGACTTTTACAACAAAAACAGTACTTGTCTTTGTTTCTTGCAAAGTTTCTGGCAAAAAATAGTCTTATTTTCTTACTGTTATTCCTCTCGTGTGTAGCTATCTGTTCCTTCAAGAATACCTGTTTTATCGTTATTAATATTTTCTAGTTTGTCACCTGCCTCCTTAAAAAAATTTCCTATCATATCGCTTGGCGATACCACAACAGCTTGTTCTTCCTGTGTGGTTGAAGCACTATAGAACTCATCCCCTCTTTCGTTACGAGTATATGTTTCGCGCCAAAGCCCATAATCAAAATAAAGAATAGCAATAGCAATAAGTGCAGTTATTGATCCTGCAAATAATGCGGCGTAGACGTGTTGTATATGAACAGGCTGCCGCTTAAGAACAGTAATATAGTGATGAGCACGTACGTACTTCTTATAGTAATTAAGAGAATGCTTCATGGGGAGAAGTATACATGAAAAAAGATATTAGAATAAAGACCGCTACGCTGATAGAAGATAGACTACAAACAGCAGAAAAGACAATACGAGTGAAACCTTCGATTTCACTCGTATTGTCTTTAAGTCTCTACTCTGTCAGCGTAGCGGTCTTTATTCTAACTTCTTCTATTTACATCTCGTGGAACAACACCACCTCCCCTAACTTTCCTTCAATATCTTTCTTCTTAATAGTTAGTTTTTCAACAGGATCAATTTTTTCAGCGCCTGCTTCTTTAAGGAAAATAGGAAGTGACTGCTCATCGTAGTCCATTGGAATAATAAGCTTTGGCTCAAGCGACACCGCAAGCTTGTGTGCATCATATGGATTAAGTAAGAAACCATCTTCTCCAACAGGCACAAAAAGGACGTCAGTTTCGTCAATAATTTCCTTATGTTCTGGTTTGAGCATTTCTGAAAGTGCTCCAAGGAACGTCACACGAATGCCATCGATAATAAATACGTAACTCGTATTTTGGTATACCTTTTCTTTCTTTCCTTCTGTTAGTTTTGTTTCAGAACTAAATCCTTTAATGAAAATATTTTGTACCTCATACTCACCAGCACCTCGAATAACAAAAGGAATTTTTCCTCCATGCTCAGTTTGTTCTGCACCATTGTAGTCTGGGTGATTGGTGGTAATTAAAGTTACATCAGCTCCATATTTAGCAACCTTCCCCTTTCCTTCTTTAGAAAGCGGATTAACTGCAACGGTTAAGTCACCAACCTGTAATTTGAAATGTTGTCGTCCGTAGTGCGAAATAATCATAGAGTCGATTATAACACAGCACAGACTTCGCAGACTAGAGCAGATTTCGCAGACAAATACACAAGTAATATAATGACAAAAAATCTTTATTTTTAAATAGATTATTTCAATTATTTTTTCAAAATTCATCTTTTTTTAACTTTTCCTTTTCAAAGTTGTGTCATTTTCCTGCTAGAAAATGCACTCTGTCTCGGCTACCCGCCTCCGACGTGCTTTGAAAAGAAAAAGTTTTGTAGGCTTGAAAACAAAATGCAAAACACTGGATGCCGGCCTTCGGCCGGCATCCAGAAGACCAGATAAATTAGTCTGATTTTACTGAAAACCCTTATTTTATAATGATTTATTACATAATATATTGACAAATGTCAATATATATGATATGATATATATAGTTTTCTCAGTTCCTTCCACCGACCAACAACACAAGGAGTAGTAACGTGGCCTTTCGTACCGAAAACGCAATGTACCTCGCCCCAGGGATGATCTTCGGATCTCTCGACGGCGGCGGAATGCTGATCGACCGCAACAGCGGTGAGTACGTCCCCGCAGAACAAGTCCTCCGGGACCCGCTGCACCTCTGCCAGATCGACATCTTGGACGAAGACCATCTCGGCTGCCTGAGGATCGACATCACCGGCGAAGAAGCTGACGGCGACGAGAACACCGATCCGGAAGAGGAGGACACTCCCACAACCCGGTTCCTGGACCGGCAAGAAGAGCTCGACGCTCTGATCGCTGAACAGGAAGTTGACATGGGTATGGTTCGTGTGACCAGCACCAAGGGTCGCCACTCCGAGTTCGGCAACGACAAGGGCAACAGCAAGCCTCGCTCCGGTGGCCGGCGGCAAGCCTACAAGGATCCCCGCTCCGGTCACTTCCGGGTGAAGTACACCCGCCACTACGCGACCGGCGATCTGATCGCCCCGGCCTGAACAACGCCTCAACCAAGGAGACACGCGCCATGACATGGATTCGATGAATCAGTTCGGCCAGAAGTGACCGAACAAAAGGACAGGGATTCGCAACCCCGTGATTAGAGTTCTTGATACCCTAAAAGCCAGCAAGCGAATCGGGTATCACGGTCAAAAAAAGACCACATCTAATCAAAACAGCCGCCCCGACGTGAGTCGCCGCGGTTTTTTTCATTCCCATTTTTATATGTATGTGTGTTCCGTATCAAAATTAACTCCAAATTTTTCATGAGAAGCAATTCGCCGCAGGACGACGGTCCGAGGCGAAAGAAAATTTTCAGCAGAAAATTATTCTGGTTGCTTTGATGAAAAACTAAAAAAGAAAAAGGAATTACATTAAAAAACAATACCGTGAAAAAGATATTTGTTGTATATAGTCTGCACAGTTCTATGTATAGTCTGCGCTGGTCCGCGTGCCGCAGGCAAGTTGCTATTTGACCAAAATTATTGTAATATTACCCCATCTATTAATAGATAGCGTTCTGGCTTAATCCCCAACTTCTGTGTAGCAACAAGAAGCTGGACCACCAGACCGAAGGGTTAACCGCCTTTTCGTGGCGGTCATTTTTCTTTCAGGAGAATGAGCGTGACTCGTAGACCCCTTGTAGAAACTGAAAACAAATTTTTATTTATGACAACAAACACAGAAGCTATTGCACCATACGCAGTAGATGCAATTATTTTTAAGGAAGATGACATCATCGAAGGTATCATCGTTGCGATCGAAAAGTCTGCTCTTTATGTAGACCTAGGTATCGCAGGAACTGGTATCATCTATGGTATCGAGTTCATGAATGCTCGTGATGTTATCAAGCGTATCAATATCGGAGATACTATCTCTGCGAAGATTGTTATGCGTGAGAACAAGAACGGCTATGTAGAACTTTCTCTCAAGGAAGCTCGTCAGGCTCTTATGTGGAATGATGCAGAACAAGCAATCAAAGACAAGCGCATCATGGACCTCGTGGTTAAGGATGCAAACAAAGGGGGTCTTATCATCGAATGGCAAGGTATGTCAGGATTCCTCCCTGCATCCCAGCTTAAGGAAGACAAGTACCCTCGTATCGAAGATGGAGACAAGGACAAGATCCTTCGTGAGCTCAAGAAGCTTATCGGAAAGCGTATTTCTGTATCTATTATCTCAGCTATTCCAAAGGAAGGTAAACTTATCTTCTCTGAAAAAGATGGCGGAACAACTTCTAAAGAGAACAAGGAGGTTGCACTCGGCAGTTACATTGTTGGAGATGAAGTAGAAGGAACAGTTACTGGTGTTGTCGAATTCGGTATCTTCGTTAAGCTATCTGATGGTGTAGAAGGACTTGTTCACAAGAGTGAAATCGACTGGGGTCTTGTAGAAGACACTAAGGCACACGCTCGTGTTGGTGATAAGGTGAAGGCTAAGATTATCGAAGTTAAGGATAACAAGATTTCTCTTTCACTTAAGGCTCTTAAGGAAAACCCATGGAAGGAAGCTGCTAAGAAGTACAAGAAGGGAGATGAAGTACAAGGTGTTGTGATTAAGTTCAACAAGCACGGAGCACTCGTTTCTATCGAGGAAGGTGTAGCAGGTCTTGTACACGTATCTGACTTTGGAGATGAGGCAGCACTACGCGCAACACTTTCACTTGGAAAGAGTTACAAGTTCTCAATCACTCTCTTTGATGCAAATGAAGAGCGTATGACTCTCACATACGGTGAGAAGAAGGCTTAAATACAGCGTGTAGCTGGTAGCAAGTAGAATGTAGCAATACAAAATACTACAACCTAATAGATACAAGAAGCGCGGCCCGGGGGCGCGCGTATTTTTTGTATAATAAATTTACGAACGGCATATTTATAATACTGAAGTTTTCTCATCTTCCTTCCAGTTAAGTTCTAAAGCAGCTTCGCGTTGCAAAGCAGCCTGAACAATCTGGTTAGTACACTCTATAATTGTTTTTTTTATTTCAGTTGTGCTAACGCCCGGTGTATAAGGAAAATAAACCACCTTTTTGTCGGGCTGT
>CAZJDZ010000017.1:0-13899 GCA_964544935.1 uncultured Candidatus Saccharibacteria bacterium
CACCTTGCGATATTCGATTTTGAGTCGAACGCGTCTACCATTCCGCCACTCCGGCATTTTTATATTTAATTTTTATTCCAAACATCCCTAACCTATACCATGTTGACTTACCTTTCTGCGCGGAATGAGATCATTCACTGGTCGTACGCCTGCTTTATATTTATGGCCAAGCCATGAATCTGCTGATTCACATCTTCGCAGTCAAACTTCTCGACCACTCCGGCATATTTTTTGAGAACGCTGTTTATTATACAGCATATTTACTTTTTTTCATAACGTGGTAGTATTAAAATCTGTCAATCGAATGGTTCGAAAGACAGACTCAAAACAGAGGAGATTTTCTGGATGACCAAAAAGCACAATGTGGATGCCTTCAAAGAGGTCAAGGCGGCCAAACCAGCCACACACCTGAACAAGAAAGGGCTGGCCTCGCTCCGTCAGTTGCTCGGAGATCTGAGCCACGCGCCCTTGAATTCGCTGAAGCAACGTACCTTCCAGGTTCGTGCGATCTGTCCTGACCATGGAGTGAAGGTTATTCACTCCGGCAAGGAAGTCTGGGTGGCGCCGGACATGCTGGAACCAGCGTGAAGCCAGACCAGTAACAACAAAACCTTCACACAAGAAGGCATGAAGGCCTCGTTCACGCGATGGCCTTTTTCTTTTGAATACTATCTAAAAAGCGTACTCACTGATGTAATCAATAATTTCATCAGACTCCCCTATTTGCGCATTTGCGGCAGTATCTACAAGAAAAGGCATTGTACGAGCTCCATACCCTTGAACCTCTTTTAAGAAATCTTCATTTTCAATATTTCGTTCTTCATACGAAACATTTCTTTCTAGAAAAGCATTTTTAACTTTTGAACAATACTGACAATTATTTTTTGTGTAGAGAATAAGCATAGAAATAGTATGGTTATGTGATACATCTGTAAGTTTATCATAACCATTTCACCTAATGACATATTTGGCATTTCCTAGTAGGATAGAGTTATGAAAAGCACAACTCCGCATGTCTACGTAGTCATCGGTCCTACTGCAAGCGGTAAGACAGATTTTGCTGTGGAGTTAGCACATACGCTAGACGGAGAAATCATCTCTGCCGACTCACGACAAGTATACAAAAAACTCGACATCGGCACAGGCAAAGTAACCAAGGAAGAAATGAAGGGTGTTCCTCATTACATGCTTGATGTCTATGAACTTGGGGAGGATGTGAGTGTTGCACGATATAGAGATGATGCACTTCCTATTCTTCTAGACATCATCGCTCGTGGTAAGACCCCTATCATCTGTGGTGGCACAGGTCAGTATGTTGACGCACTTATTGATGCCACGTCACTTCCTGAAGTTGGACCAAATCACGCACTTCGCGCTGAGCTTGAACAAAAAAGCACTGAAGAACTTTTTGAAGAACTGCTATCAAAAGACTCAAAGCGAGCAAATGCAATCGATAAGCATAACCGTGTGCGTCTCATACGTGCACTTGAAATAGTTGCAACTCTTGGTGAAGTGCCAGTTCCTTCTGCCTCTGTACGTCGTTATCCTACAACTATCTACATCATGCAACCAAATAGAGAACTCCTTCGGGAACGGATTGTAAGAAGATTGCTCAAGCGTCTTGATAATGGAATGATTGAAGAAGTAGAGCAACTGCTTAAAGAGGGAGCAAACCACAGAGAACTCTTTAGACTTGGACTTGAGTATAGATATATCTCACTCTATCTACAAAAGAAAATGACATATGAAGAAATGGTGGAACAACTCGGTACAAAAATCAAACAATATGCCAAACGTCAAGAAACATGGAATAAAAAATATTTGAAAGAAGCAACTATTGTTGAAGTAAAGGAATAATTTGTTTTAACTTTTTTAAATAAAAAGAAAGCGCACCCGTAGGTGCGCTCATTTGCCACAGAACCGAACTTTCACCTCCAAAAGGTGAGTTTCTTTTTGAAGCGGTACATCCAGTACGCAGGATATATCTTCGCCCCATTCAAGAGCATTGGTGAGTCATCTCGACTGGCCGCTTCTTCGGCTGATGGCCAGTCCCTGACCATGATCGCAAGTCGTGCAACCGACTTCCAGCCTTGTTCGACACCCTTGGCATCCTGTTCGAAAGCTTCCTTGATGAAAGCCCTCACCTTATCTTCGGCATCCTGCACGTGCCAATATGCCAACTCAGGATCCCGCATCAAGCGCGCCAACACGAACATCTGTGTCGTCTTGCTTACCTCAGGATGTTGAAAGGCAGTCTTCCCAAAAGCTCTTGCAGCCGTAAGGTGGAGATGACTGTGCGACAATGGCCACTTTGCAAGAAAGAGGTTCATTGCCACAAGTACTTCCATCTGCGACGGGGTAAGGGTTTCGTCCACCTGACTATCCAGACGCGGAAAATACTTCTTGACCACATACGTGAAGATGTTCCGACTTCTCCAGAGTTGTTCAGCTGGACCAAAACGAAAGCGCAGAAGTTCAAGAATCGCCACCTTCACACCTGAGTACCAGGTTGAGAGGAACTCGAGGCGTACCTCTGTCTTCGCACCATCTTTTCCATGGGCAACCTGCTCGTGAATCCTCGTAAACGCACCAGAGGGTCCGAAGATCTCGCCCTTCCAAATCTTCTCACCGGAAGCAGAACTATGAACAGAAAAGTTAGTCATGCGAATGTCTCCATCGATTGTTTGAAATTTTTTGTAGTATTTCGTTCAAAATGACTACAAAATCCGTTTCATATTCTATCACAATTTTAATAAAAAGTCAATGTATGATACTATACTATGATATGAATAATGGCTATATCACTACCATCGGACTCGAAGTCCATGCGGAACTCCATACCAACTCAAAGATGTGGTGTGGCTGTAAAAATGACCCTACCGAGAAGCGTCCAAACATGAATATCTGCGAAGTGTGTATGGCTCATCCTGGCACCCTTCCTGTCCCTAACAAAGATGCTATCAAGAAGGTTATTCAGGTAGGTCTGGCTGTTGGCGCTGATATCGCAGATTTCACAGAATTTGACCGTAAGAACTACTTTTACCCTGATATCCCAAAAGGATACCAACTCTCTCAATACAAGCTCCCTATCGTCTCTGGTGGCCAAATAAACGGTGTAGAGCTTACTCGTATTCACCTTGAAGAAGATACTGCAAAATCTTCACACGAAGGAGGAATCACCCTTGTAGATTACAATCGTGCAGGTGTCCCACTCATGGAGCTCGTAACAGAACCTGTGATTCATTCTGCAGAGCAAGCAGGCGAATTCGCTCGTGCTCTTCAGCAAGTCCTTCGTTATGTAGGGGCATCAGAAGCAAACATGGATATGGGGCAGATGCGTATCGAAGCAAATATTTCTGTTTCAAAAGATGAGAAGAAGTTTGGTACAAAAGTAGAGGTGAAGAACATTAACTCATTTGCATCCGTTGAAGGAGCAATCCGCTATGAAGTTGCTCGCCACATCGATGTCATCGAGCAAGGTGGAACTATTGTCCAAGAAACTCGTGGATGGGATGAGGTAAAACTTGAAACATTTTCTCAGCGTAAAAAAGAAAATGCGCATGACTATCGCTACTTCCCTGACCCTGATCTTCCAAAACTATACCTTACAAAACTTTTTGATATCGAAGCGATGCGTAAAGAAATTCCAGAACTTGCTCCATCACGAAAAGCTCGACTCCTCACCCAAGGTGTAAAAGAAGACATGGTAGATATTATTGTTACTGACCCATCGACAGCAATCTATTTTGATGAAGTTACTCAAGGTAAAGATGCTGCGTTTGCAGTACTTGCTTCTAATTATCTTATAGCGGACGTTTTTGGTCTTCTTAAAAAAGAAAATAAGGAACTTGTTGCAGAGAACTTTCCTTCTACAGCATCATTTGTTGAACTTCTTACCATGATTACCGCTGGTGAACTCTCATCTCGTGGAGCAAAAGATTTACTCCCATTTATGCTTGCTGACAAGAATCTTGATGTAAAGAAAACAGCTGAAGAAAAAGGTATGATTCAAAAGAATGACCCAGAAGCTCTGAAAGCAATTGTTGCAGAAGTGATTGCAGAAAACCCTACACAAGTAGCTGCATATAAATCTGGTCAAGAAAGTATGTTCATGTACTTCGTTGGTCAATGTATGAAGAAGAGTAAAGGAGCTGGAAATCCAAGTCTGTTTCAAGAATTACTCAAGAGCGCACTACAGTAGGGTGTAGCGTGTAAAAAAGTATAGTAAATACACAGCACACATCAATGTATTTACTATATACTGTTCTGTATCATGGAACGCCTACGTGTGCACAGTAAAACAATACGAAGTCTCGTACAGCTAATACTCATTAGCTGTATTCTCTATGGCATAACTCATAATAAATATGCACGACCAATACCGACCATCACCAAGGGTACTTGGACAATTGAAAAAGCTGTATACCCTCTTCTTGGCGGCCTCGCAGGACACAATTATGTTGTCCTTCGAGATAGCGAAGGGTTAATCCGTAGAGAATTTCATGGGCTTCCAACAAATCCAAAAACAGGAAAATATAAAACTGTTTCTTTTTCACAAGATGATATCTTAAAAGCATATGAGTTCCCTTACGCTTTACTCACTGACAAAAAAGATGCTATTTCTTCCGCAGTAGTTCTCTCTGGCACTCAAGAAACTGTTATACAAAAATGGGAAGAAGGACAAAGGTGTGTCCCCGTAATTAACACGAAAGGTGTTTTGTATCCTCAATTTGGGGTCTCGTTTATTAATGAAACAATTAACTCTAATTCTGTTGCAGACACGCTGCTAACCTGTATGAATCTTCCGACACCACACGTCGGTCTACTTACTCCAGGGACTGATAAAGTTCTTTTGAGAAAGTAACAAGCGGGAACCGAAGGTTCCCGCTTGTTACTTTCTCTTTTAGACCCCTTAACCTATTTCTTAAGATGTACAATGAGTGTATCTGCAAATGTTTTTACTGATGCATCATCTAAAATAGTGAGTGTGTTTACTTCTTTTCCAGAATGCTTTGCAAGCTTCTTCACTTTCTCTTTAACTTCTTCTTCGGAAACAGTATCTACTTTTGATAGAATAATTATCTCATCACGAGTAAGGAGTGTTTTATCATATTTACCAAGTTCTGTGCGGATAGCATCATATTCTTTACATACATCCTCACTTTCTGCTGATACGAGATGCACGAGTGCTTTTGTACGAGTAATATGGCGAAGGAATTTATACCCAAGACCTTTACCATCACTTGCTCCTTCGATGAGTCCAGGAATATCTGCAAGCACATATCCGTAGTATGCACCTAGGTTTGGTTCAAGTGTTGTGAACGCGTAGTCTCCAACTTTTGCTCCAGCACGAGTCAGTGAGTTAAGGAGCGATGACTTACCTGCATTTGGAAAACCGATGATACCAACATCTGCAATGAGTTTAAGTTCAATATCAAATGTTGCATACTCTCCTGGTTCACCTTTTGTAAATTCTTCTGGTGTACGATTCGTTGATGACTTGAACTGTTCATTACCAAGTCCTCCCTTTCCTCCGCGAAGTACGATGAAATCACCTTCTTCCATGAATTCATAACTCTTGTCATACTCACGGTTATAGATAACAGAACCAAGTGGCACTGTAAGGAAAAGATCCTTTGCATCACTTCCGTGCATACTACGCTTCTGTCCTTGTTCTCCGTGTTCTGCTTCCCATTCTTTCTTGTGCTTATAGACTGCAAGGGCAGCAATATCACGAACAACACGGAAGTATACATCTCCTCCACGTCCTCCGTCTCCTCCTGCTGGTCCTCCATAAGGAATACCCTTCTCACGTCGCCAACGAACTACGCCGTCTCCGCCTTTACCTGCTTTTATATTGAGTGTGATGTGATCGATTAACATATAGGAAGAAATTAAGACTTCAAGACAAAGAGACTTGAAGATTGAATTAGATTCATATACTACCAAATTTTTTTGATTTTGTCCAGAATACTATTGACTATATATACAAATTATTCTAGTATACAAAAAGTTGCTCAATTCTCAATTCATGACAGGAGTTTCCAATGTATCCTTTCCGTATTCTGAAAAATATCTATTTAGCTATTTTTTTCTGGCTTCTCTGTCTAGAGAAAGCAAATGGTGCAAAACGACCGTTTTCCGTAATTGTCTGGGAAACAAGAATATTTTGGACGATGCTGTTACCTATTTCTATTCCACTCATCATTCTTAAAGTAATTAAACGTATAATCAGCAATAAAGACATTGAAGATTCTCTCAACGAATCAAAAAAAATCCTAGCAATTTATTCTGAGTTGTCAGAATTTGAATGGAGATACCCCGTAATGATTCTCCTGCGCATGTGTGAAAAAGCAAGTAGAGGGGCTGAAGATGGGGCAGTACTCAATGTCCCAAGTCTTGAAGATCTTTATGGCGCCCTCTTGATGTCAATTGACATTCTGTGGCAAGCGCGTCAAGAAACAAGGGAAGAATACATTGCTCGTTGTTCAGCTCACCTTCTAAGAGATCCAAAGAAAGACGAAGAGGAACAACTGTCTTATACAGAAAAATACGGTGCAGTTCTGATAGAGAATCTTGAAGAACAGTTTGATCTAATTGTTAAACATGGTAAAGGTAATAAATTCAAGGAATTTTACCTTGGAAGAGAGTTTCTCTTCTTGAAAATAAACATTGGAAAACCGAAGAAGTTTACTCCAACAGAAATGAGTCCTTCTAAATCTCGTTAAGAACTGAATCAAGGCCGCACAACCGCAAGGTTGGGCGGCCTTTTTACATACAAAAAAGGTAATTTTTTTATCTAAAGTCAAGGTTGACCCGAGATATAGAAAGCGTAGAATGAATATATATGAAAAAGATTATTTCACTAACATTTGGTATTTTCTTGGCTCTAAGCGCTACTACGTTTGCTTTATCATACCAATATAATTATCAACCTAGTAGTTACCAATCTTCTTACTATTACACAACTGGCTGCTACACATACTATTATAACGGCAGTACGAGAACGACTACGATGGTAAGTTATAACTGCCAGATACAAAATTACAGCTATACATATAGCTACCAACCTGTTACCTATAGTTACTACACTTCTCCATACTATACATACCAGTACACTAATGGTTCATGGTATCCAGGGAATTACTATTCAAATGGATATACTAATACTGGATATAATTATGGCTATAATAATTATAACTACAATAACTATTATGATTATGGGTACGGATATGGACAATCACCACGTACTGACTGTTACTATGTGAATGGGTACTATACTTGCCAATAGACAGCTATTAGCCTGTAGCTATTAGGAAATACAAAGGCGACCACTTCGTGGTCGCCATTTGTATTTGTATTAAAGCTACAGGCTACAAGCTACTTACTACAAGCTGCTCTTAGTAGTTTCGTAAACGTCCAGACTTCTCGTGAGATCTAATCTTCTCATGTACCTTCGCTTCAATCTGACGAATACGTTCACGAGTAACACCGAACTCAGCACCTACTTCTTCAAGTGTGTGCATCACACCATCGAATTCTCCAAGACCATTACGCATCTCTACAATCTTACGCTCCTTTGGAGAAAGGTCGTTTAGAATTTCATTAATCTGATCTGAAAGAATACGGTGAGACGCCTCAGCATCCGGTGAGAGGATCTTGTCATCAGCGATAAATTCACCAAGTGTAGACTTGTCATCATCGTCTCCAATTGGTTTTTCAAGTGACACAGTATCTTGGTTAATGTTTTCAATGATATGAATCTTATCAACATCTACTCCCATTTCAACCGCAATTTCTTCTGCAAGAGGATCACGTCCGAGGTCCTGTGAAAGACGACGTACCACCTGCTTGTATTTAGCAATTGTTTCTACCATGTGCACAGGGATACGGATTGTACGTGACTGGTCAGCAAGTGCGCGTGTGATTGCTTGTCTAATCCACCATGTTGCATAGGTTGAAAACTTGAATCCTTTTGAATAATCAAATTTTTCTACAGCTTTAAAGAGACCGAGGTTACCTTCCTGAATAAGGTCAAGAAGTGTGAGGTCAGAACTACGTCCTACATACTTCTTAGCAATAGAGACTACAAGACGAAGGTTTGCTTTTGCAAGGAGAGTCGTTGCTTCTATGTCCCCTTTTTCAATACGGATAGCGAGCTCACGTTCATTATCACCTGAGATAAGTGGATACTGCCCGATTTCACGAAGATACATCTGAATACTGTCATGAGTACTATCGCGACCTTCAAGCTTTGCAAGATCATCATCCATATCAAGAAGATTTCCACCTTCCAGAATGTCGATTCCTGCTGCTGCAATCTTCTCGTAGAGTTCTTCAAGGTAAAGAATATCAAGCTCGATATTCGGGAAGTAACGGATGATTTCATCATAGGTAATGAAACCGCGCTCCTTTCCTTTTTGGATAAGCTCCTGTTCATTCTGATCACGGGTAGTTACCTTCTTTGGTTTTTCAACAATCTTTGGTTTTGAAGGACCTGTCTTGATCGTGAATGCCTTTGGTTTATATTTTGGTTTTACTTCTGGAGCTTTTTCTTGCTTCTTTGGAAGGATAGCTTTTTTAGGAGCTACAGCAGCTTTTTTAACTGGTTGTTTTTGAGTAACCTTTTTAGGAGCTGATTTTTTAGATACTACGACTTTCTTTACGGTCTTCTTTGGTGTTTTTTGAACAGTTTTTTTGAGAGGTGTCTTTGTTATTTTTTTGACAGCCTTTTTAACATTTGTCTTTTTTGCTACGGTTTTTGACGTAGTTTTTTTCTGTACACTCTTTTTTTGTGAAGATACTTTTTTCGCCATAGAAACGGTAATGGCAATTATACCACAAACAAACTATATAGTCTATATAGTTAGGTGGAATACACTTACGTATTAAAATGATACAACTTACTCAACTGCCTTCTTCACGTGCTCGTATATCTCCTTCAAGATTGACTCATGATCCGCTCCTTCTTCACGAAGTTTTTTTTGAAGATGCATGAGGTGAGCTTTATGTTGTTCTTTCTTATGGGTTGTCATAAGATCTTTGAAATATGAATCTCTATCAGTAATAACTTTTTTTTCTAATTGAAACATCTCTTCTTGGAGAATTACTTCTGGAAATTTTTTTGTATCAATGTTAAGCGATACAAATAATTCATCGCTTTCTTTTCCAATCAATAATGCAAAAGCAATAAGTTCTTTTTCGAGGCGATCAATACTTGGAAGAGGTACTTGTTGTTTTTCTGGAGCAACCTCTTCTGTTGCTAGTATACCTCGACTTAATTCTTCTGTTAATGTCTCTTGAGGAATTGAGGTTTTTTGGGAAATAATATGGATAAAGTGCGCTCTATCCACAGGTGATTGTATGGCTCTTACAAAAGGAAGCACCTCGGCCACCACTCTCTTGCCGCGCTCACGCTCGTCCGTAACCGTAGTCATAACACGATTCATAAGCACTTCGACAACGTGTTTTTTCTTCTCGATTGCATGCAACCATTTACCAGCATCTTCCATAATAAGGTCAGCAGGGTCTTTGGTCCCAATATCCCCCACCGCATACACATCAAGCCCTCCCAAGAGACAGAGAAGTGCTGTTTTTTTGAATGCATTTTGTCCTGCATCATCAGTATCAAACGAAAGAATAACTGTATCACAAAAACGCTTGATGATATGAATATGCTCATCAGTAAACGCAGTCCCAGATACCGCGACAGTATTATGCACTCCTGCTTGATAGCTCATACAAAGATCCATTTGCCCTTCAACCACCACTACACTCTTAGTCTCTGCCATTTTTTTCTTGGCAGTATCATATCCAAAGAGAATCTTTGACTTGTGGTAGAGCGGAGTCTCTGGGGTATTTACATACTTACCCTGTGCAACTGTTGGATCAACAAGTGCTGGCATAATACGCCCAGAATACCCAACAGTTGCACCTGATACGTTACGAATAGGAAACATGACACGGCCACGAAAACGGTCATACCACCCTTTGGTTTTACCATGATCATCCTTTGCCTCAATTGCAACACCTGCTTCTACCATTTCTTCCGGCTGATACCCTTTTGCAGCAAGAAACATAAAAAGATCACGCCATTCATTCTTTGCATATCCTATGTGAAATGTTTTGATAGTTTCTTCTGTGATACCACGCCCTAAAATGTACTCTCGTGCTTCTGGAGAGTTCTGAAAATTTTTCTCTAAATGCTCTGTAGCATCTTTGAGAAGTGAGATGAGTCTTGACTCTTCTTTGTTCTTTTCAGAATCACGAAGTGATACCCCTGCACGATCTGCCAAAATCTTGAGCGCTTCTACAAACGGAATATTTTCAATTTTTTCTACGAAAGTAAAAATATCTCCGTGGGCTTGGCAACCAAAACAGTGAAATGACTTCCGTTCAGGTGAAACATAAAAGGATGGTGTACGTTCATTATGAAATGGGCAGCGGGCACGATACTGCGCTCCTGACTTTTCCAGACGTATATAGGTAGAGACCACTTCTGTAATAGAGAGGTTTTCTTTTATCTGGTCTTTTGGGTTCATTGCTCTCTATTTTAGCATAGAAAAAAGCCGCCCGTTGGGCGGCTTTTTGTCGAGAACATCCTTTGGAAAGAATCCTCAACCTTGAACTCCATAGCACACTTTTTCAGTTGCTGGAGGGAGATAGTTCTTGCTTTGACAGGTGATGTCACCATTCGGAAGAACAATGGGCTTCCCTCTCCCACAGTTCACATGAAGCAACTTCCCACTTGCTGAACGACGTGAACATGAATAGGTATCGGTTGCGACCGGCGAGGGGACCACTCTTTGAGAAGCAGCTTGCCTACCAGAGCAATCACAATCACTACCAGATTTTTGTTTTGCTTTTTCTTCCTGCGGTAAAACAGGAGCTGGGACAGTAACTGCTGCTGTTTGTGATAAAGCTCTTGCGGAACTTGTTGCCGGAGCAGATGCCTGAGCTACCTGCCTTGTGGGAGTTGAACTCACAGATGAAGCAGAGGTGGCAGATTTTGCTTCTGAAGAAAATGCTTGAGGGACTTGTTGAGTAGTCCTTGCGGCTTCGCCAGCTGCACCTAGGCGCACCTCACCATGTTTTTCACCAACTTCCGGTGCGGCGACAAAAGTTGGTTCATTCCTATCGTTTGCTCTGGGGGTAGTCGGCACTTTCGGTGAAACCATGTTGTTGGGATTCACCCTTGTAGATTGTGACGCAGACAAGGCAACTCTTTGAGCGCGCTCCTGTTTTTGGGTTACCTCAACCACTTCTTCATCAGACCTCAGAGAATCAATATATTCACGTATTTGATCCTTCTTCCAAAAAACAACCGCGAAACCTGTCGCAACAATCAAAAGTCCAATGATGAACAAGAGTTGTAACCCAGAGGATCTCGATCCACCATCAAGAGGTGGTCGGCTTCTTGCAAAGTGGACACCAAAAGTTTTATCCTCTGCTGAAAATTGGTCAGATGTCTTAAAAGGAAATTTCTGTTGTATGGCACTCCATATCTTTCTCCATCGTGGCTCCGGAGAGGGCAATGGGTCACTTGGTGGAGTCGAGGAAGCAGAATCTGTATCGCTCATAGGGAACCTCCTAAAAGGGACTATTTTGAATTCATGCTTTGTTTTTCCAAACAAAGCACACCTACCTACGTTCTACAACATTAGATGTAAAAAGTCAAGAAAAATGTATGTAAGGCAAGACATCAAATACAGTAAATTTATTCGGATTATATCTAAATAACTGAGCCCACTAATACACAAAAGCGCAGCCAACGGCTGCGCTTTTGTGTTGTGTCGTATGTAGCTACCTACTGCAGGCTACAAACTACAAGCTGTTACTCCCCCTGTTCTCCTCGAAGACCAGTTCCCGCAGGAATAAGGCGTCCGATGATAACGTTTTCCTTAAGACCACGGAGTTCATCCATTTGTCCACGAGTAGATGCTGTGATGAGCACACGAGTAGTGTTCTGGAATGACGCAGATGAGAGCCATGAATCAGTAGAGAGAGCAACATCTGTGATACCAAGTACCAAGTGCTTACCCTTTGCTTCTGTATTTCCTTCTCCCTTCACACGAGCGTTCTCAGCACGGAATGTTGAAATTTCAACAACATCTGACTGAGTGAAGCGTGTATCACCTGGGTTAACAATTTTTACACGTCCAAACATCTGCTTGATGATAACTTCAACGTGCTTACGTGAAATTGCAGCACCTTGGAGTTCGTACACCTTGTTGATTTCAGAAACAATATACTCTTCTGCAACTTCTTTACTTGCAAAGTTAAAGAGTTCGTCAATATCACAAGATCCGTCAGTAAGCATTTGTCCACGCTTTATTCTGTCTCCAACTTTTACAATTGGCATACGACGATATGGCACTGTGTACTCCACTTGCTTCCCATTTTTATTTCCCTTTGCCATAACTTCATCATCTGCAAGAAGCACAATAATCTTCTCTTTACCTTCGTCACGAATAGAAGTAATTTCACCGGCTTCATGAGCGATAATTGCAGGGTTCTTAGGCATACGACGTTCAAAGATTTCTTCAACACGAGGAAGACCTTGTGTGATGTCAGTTCCTGCCACACCTCCGGCATGGAATGTACGCATAGTAAGCTGTGTTCCAGGTTCACCGATCGCTTGTGCAGCGACAATACCCACAGCTTCACCAAGATCCACCTTCTTGTTACGACCCATATCAAGTCCGTAACACTTCTGACAGATACCGTGGAGCGACTGACAAACGAGTGGTGAGAATACACGCACTTCTTCAATCCCAGCATTTTCTACAATAAGCGCATCATCTTTATTGATAAGATGATTCTTCTTGTAGAGAACCTTACCATCAACAATAATATCTTCTGCAATAATACGTCCACGAATATTTTTTGAAATTGGCACTTCGATACCAAGCGCATTTTCTTTACGAACAATTTTACTTTCCTTTGTCTCACAATCGAGTTCAGTGATAATAGCATCCTGTGCCACATCCACAAGTCTACGTGTAAGATATCCAGCTTGAGCAGTTTTAAGAGCCGTATCTGAGTTACCTTTACGAGCACCGTAGGTAGTGATGAAGTACTCAAGAGGAGTAAGACCTTCCTTGTATGATGAAATAACTGGGAAGTCGAGGTTACGCCCTGAGTTGTTCACGATAATACCTTTCATACCTGACATCTGAATAATCTGAGCGATAGAACCTCGGGCGCCAGAAGTAATGAGGTCATATACTGATCCGTGTTTTTCAAATGACTCAGGAACAAGTTTTTCAATCTTTCCACGAACCCCTTGCCATACAGAGATGGTTCTTTCGTAACGCTCTTCTGCTGAAAGAAGACCTTCTTCATAATCACTTTCTACACGAGCAGCTTGATCCCAACCTTCCTGTACAAGTACTGGCTTTTCCTTTGGAACCTTAACAGCGTCAATATTCCATGTTGTTCCAGAAACAGTAGCATACTTGTATCCGAACGCCTTAATCTTATCGATTACAGATGGAGCAGTTTCAAGACCATATGTCAAAATAACTTGGTCAATAATTGTGTTCATCTTCTTTCCTGTAACTTCGTCATTCATGTATGGGAACTCTGAAGGGAACACTGAGTTAAAGAGAAGTCTTCCGATTGTTGTCTCAAATGGCTTACCTTCAAATGCTGCATACTTAGCTTTTTCAGAAGGCATAACGATGATCTTCGCACGGAAAGAAACCATACCAAAGTCATATGCAGTAATAGCTTCATTTGGTGTAGGGAACATTTTTCCTTCACCTTTCTCCCCTTCAATCATCTTAGTCATCCAGTACGCACCGAGCACCATATCCATACGAGGGTTAACGATTGAATCTCCAGATCCAGGACGGAGGAGGTTACGGTTAGCCGCCATAAGTGTACGAGCTTCTTCCT
>CAZJDZ010000018.1:0-9395 GCA_964544935.1 uncultured Candidatus Saccharibacteria bacterium
ATGCAGTCGTAGCTCAGCTGGTTAGAGCACTGCCCTGTCACGGCAGGGGTCGTGGGTTCAAATCCCATCGACTGCGCAATAAGGGACGAAGAGAGGCGAAAGCCTCTCTTTTCCTTTCTGGTGAAGCTGTGGCCAGTTCCCACGCACTAATAGGGGACTCTATACATTCTTTCTTTATTGAGAGAGAAATAAGCCATTTATGCTTGTTAATACTAAGTTTTCTGTCTTTTAATACGTAGTTCCCACCGAGTGAAATAAAGATAGATTTTTTCTCCTCCATACTTCCGTTTTCGAATCTTTCCTTCAATTTGGTTGCATGTGTAAACCTTCCTTCAGTAACCTGAATTGTGTGACGAGCAGCTTCCTCTTTTTCGCTAATACTTGCCTTTAGACGGATTATTCTTTTCTCACGATCACTGGTCTCCATTTCGAATTTATCGTCATCTATACGTCCTCCTATTCGCAATTGAAATATATTCTTAAGTTCCGTCTCAAGCACTGAGAGTTCTCTCAGCTGTGAGTCATAAATAGTCTGCTCTTCTCTTGCTGTAACGGCATAGTCCTCTTGTAGTAACTCAAGTGCCATTTCCTTGAAAGTGTCACTTATAGTCACTTTTTCAAGTTCTTCTACAATCTGCTCTTCAAGATCCTTTAAAGGAATGACCTTCTTCTGGGTACAGTTTTCTGATCCGACTTTTCTTCTTGTGCAGTAGTAAAAAACATATTTTTTTAGTTCACCTGTTGTTTTAATAATTTTATCTTTTTCGCATGCTGTAATAGCACACCCACACTCACCACAAGTCATCATTCCTGTATATGTAAAGAAATGCTGTTTAGGTCGTGGCTTACCATCTCTACCTAACATAATCTGTACTTTGTCGAATTCATCCATGGTGATCATAGGCTCATGTATACCCTGATGTAATTTACCTTTATAATAAAATAATCCAGCATAAAAAGGATCAGTAAATATTCTGTATATAGTACTTCTGGAGATTGGCTTCCCTCCACGAATTTTTGCTACTCGTGTTCTTAGTCCCCAATCCTTATTTGCTATATCACGAATCTGGGGAGGTGAACAGATGCCATCAAGCATCATGTCCCACATTTTTCTAATTATTGGAAACCTTTGAGGGTCAACAATAATGCTATTAGAACCATGTTCTTGTTGTTTTGTGTTTAAGTATCCAAGAGGTGCTGATATAGGGGCAATACCATTTTTTAGTTTTCTTTCAAGACCACTCTTAACACTTTTACTTAAGTCTCTACTATACTGGCTGGTACCACCACTTTCAACACTCATAATGATTTGGTTATCATCAGGCAGATATTCTCGGTCTCTTGTTTGAATAGAGAGAATTTTTCTATCAGCTAGGAGTTGTTGGATTATTCCCCATTCAAGTGGGTTGCGTGATAGTCTGCTCAAGTGCCAGCAAACAATTCCATTTGCCTCACCTTTAGTGATTCTTTTTATCATCTCAGTAAACTCAGGTCTATTGTTAGGAGATTTTGCTGACTTGCTTTCACTAAAGAATTTTAGGACCGTGATTCCTAGTCTCTTTGTTAGTTTATCGACCTCGTCCTGTTGTCTTTCTATTGATTGCACCTGTTGGTCTTCTCCTTCCCCGGATTTCCTGAGATACCCGAAATATCGGATGTTGTTATTGTTTTTCATAGTTGTTTTAATTAAATATAAAGAGGGATGACGGAAAAACCGCTTCGGGTTGCTACACACAAAGAGAGACCCCGTCACCCCTCACTAGATTTAATTAGTCCAGTAAGAAAAACAGGTCTCTCCTATTATGTGTGTAGCCCTCTTATTATAACCCGAATAATTAGTTTTTATTAATGTTGTGTTGTGGGTACATAATCCCCACTATGTGTATTAAGCTTCTAAAGCTTTCCAGCGCATCTGTCCGATTCAGTTCAATACCGTATTCTGTCTTGTATTGTTGAATAAATCTGTCTAGCTGGTCATCTCGAATCATCATTTAGATTAGTGTGGTTCTGTTAGCCATTCGGGGGTTTCTGCTTCTTCCTGTTTCCCTACTTCCATATCTGGATAGGAATCAGGAAGTTCATCACAGGGTATATCAGCATAGCTACTTTGTTCTTCCTGTTTTTCACTACCTATAGTAGGCAAGGAAACAGGAAAGACAATTTCTTCAGCTCCTGTGAATAATCTAAAGTACTTTTTCTTCCTTTTTTGTGGTTCCAGTTCTTTTGAAGGGACTTTTTCAATGTCCTCATTATCGATAGCTATTTTGATACCATCATCAATAGCAGTTTTGCCAAAATCTTCTGAAAGAATTTCATGAATCTCTTCACGGTTTTTCATTCCTTCACTTAACAGTGTTATGACAATTTCAGCAACCTCCTCAGACTTCTTTTTTCTATCATCATAGTCACCAGCATACGCGAAGTCAGATGGACCATTGATATCTTTGATAACATTAATCTCAAATGGTTTGAGCGCCTCAGCTTGTCGTAATTTTGTTTGTCTTATAACGAGCTTGTCTTCCTCATCCTTTTTTCTTTCTATGGTAATGTGACAGTCAACGGCAGCCAGTATGTCAGAAGATCCACGCATGCTTTGTCCTGAGTTGGTTGTATTGAACGATGTTTGTTTTCTGTGGTGATGCGTGAACAGAATGGAGGCACCAGCAATAATAACTTTTTGAAGGCTACTAAATACTCTTGCCATACCTTTTGCATCATTCTCTTCTTGCCCATGGACTCTCACAAGAGAATCCAGTATTACAAGTTTAATGTTATGCTTTTTAACAATTTCCACTATCATGTCTCGAGCTCGCTCGTCATCAACTTTGATACCACTTTGTGATATGTAGTGGATGTTGTCATCCTCTTTTGCTCCTAGTAAACTAAGTCGTTTCTTGAGTAGTCTGATATGATCCTCCTCATCGATAATAAGAACTCCACCTTGTGTTGTCTTGAACTTACCAAAGACTGGTAACCCTCGAGCTATTCCTAAAGCAAAGTGAATAGTAACCCATGTCTTAAAGTCTCCAGGATTGCCTGAGAAGGCGGTTATTCCTTGTTTTGAGACTAAGTATTCTATTAGCCACTCTTCTTCACCAAAGTCTTCTCTTAGGATCTCTCCGATGTTCCATAGTCGAGGAGCTGTGTATGATTTCTCGTCTTGGTTAAGATTTTCATAAGACCTACTTTCTTGTTCCTTTTTCCATATAGCATCTATGGTGTCATCTATTTCTTTCTGTCTTTCACTAAATGACTCTGGTGATTTTTGAATAAGCTTATCCCAGCCATATACAGCGAGTCGAGCAACTTCAACATCGTCAGGTGTTTTAGCGTTTCTTAATGCAATTCCAGCAACTTGTGATAGCGCTCTGTGACGTAAGCCTTTTCCAATCTCTACGCCTTTCATTAATACGTGTTGGACTGGACTACTGCTTACTCCGACTTTATTTCTTTCATTTGATAAATAGGGGACCATCTTATCCAACTCTTCAAGTGTCGTTCGTTCTTCTTTGTTATAAGCAAGAATTTTTACTTCAAAAGGTTCTTTAGGATTTTTGAGATGCAACGTGTATGGAAGTCGTAGTACTCGTGCAGGGTCCATAGCATTGGTATCTCCTTTAAAGAATTCTACTATTCTTTTTTGTACTTCTTTCCACTTTGTAATGTTTTCAATAGTTGGTTCGATTGGTTCTGAATAGAGCCATATCATGTGTACACCCTTTTTGGTTCTGTTGATAATTGTTGGTAACGGTATGTTATTCTCAATACCTAGCATCCTTGCATCCTGTATAAGAGTGTCCATATCTTCTTGTGAAAGAGTAGAATCAAAATCTATATCTACATAATTGGCATTAAGTGATAGTAATCTTGACTCATCTGCTTTTCCTTTAGAAAGGAATCCGTTAACGGTATAGAAGGTTCCGTATCCTCTGCTGTTGTGTGACATATCAAGAGTGTTGTTGCCTTGTATCACATCTTTTTTATTTACGTCATGAATGTATCGTAATCTTGTGTTAAGGAAGAGTTTCATAAACTCTTCTTGTGTTGGTAAATTTTCTTGCATATTACTCTGTTTCTTTTCTTTGAAAATTTTTATAAGAATTTCTGAACAAACTTTCAATAAGTAAGTTTGGTGATTTTTCGAACACTGAGTCAAGAAAATAACGCATAGATTTCTTAATTTTTTGAGAGTTTGCTTTAGAAAGGTCTTCCCTTTTTAATAGAGTATTAGCTACTTCAAAAAATGCATCAACGTCACACTCCATTTGATCGAATTCTCTTAGTATTTCTAAAGCTTTTCTATTGATTGTAATTTTCTGATTCGTTCTTTTTTTATTGTTCATAGAGTATTTATTTTTTAATTGTCGAGAGGTATTCCTTTGTTAGCCTTTGTTGGATCTTAATGACATCTTTAATAATTTCTTCATCGATATAGGTATCTTCTGGTAAATCTAATGTTAATGGTTCTAGCATGTCAGCTTTTTCTATTAGTCTTTTCATTTTGTTTAAATTTAAGTTGTAATCTCCTTTTTGTATAATCAGAATATTGGGTAAAACAAAAAGGATTATCGCAATGATAATCCTTTAAATCCATATAAGATAAGCCTTTTTGGTTACTTTTGGTGCATTTTGGATAATTCTGGTTTTTTTAATTTTTCTCCTACAAGAATAAGCGTGCCTCCGTTATTGCGCACAACGTCAGTTCCTATATCACCAAGATTTAATGTTCTTCTTATTGATTTCACATGGTTGTTAATGCAGAGAGTTTCAGCATTATTTCTTGATTTTTCAGGACCAACTCCTTCCTCGTAAAAACCACAGTTAACAAGATTACTATATCTATCTACTGGATTGTTCATTGATCCATACAATGCTATAAATATTTTTGATGCTGGTTTTTCTGGTTTAAATTTAAATTCTTTCCCGTTAATTCTTCCAGTGCTGAGAGTTGTATCATAGTAAATTTTAACTGTAGGAATGCCTAATTCTGTAGTAAACTTTATAGCTTTATAAAAAAGACGAGAATTGATATCTCTCGCAATTGTTGTATTTCTGTCTGCAATAATTAAATCACGATGAGTCTTTCCAGACCATAAAACTTTTAATTTTTTAGATGTTTCTTCTTCTATTTCTTTTAGAACTTTTTCAACTAATGAGAATGAAATTTCTGGATGCCTAGCAAAATCTCTTTCAGAAAGATAACATTCATAAGATTCTAAATTAATTCCTTTCTTTTCTAATGCAAGAATTTTACTTTTTAGCTTCTTAAAAATCGTATATTTTTGTAGAGTGATTTCCATTTTTATTTTTATGAATTAGTTGTTAAAGGTGCTCTAAGAATCTTTATTCCAATCCAACTTTTATTTATCTTTAGAGTGCTCAATCAGTTGCATTGCTAGTGCTATATTACGAATGTGTTTTTCAGGTCTAACAAATTTACTTTTATCTGTAATATTCTTTTCAAACTGCTTTGCAAATGCTTTTCCCATACCAAGCACATTAGATTGCTCGATAAATTTTCCAATTCCAAAAGGAAAATCTACATCTAGATGTGTAGTTCCGTAACCAATGGGTAGTTTTGAATAAATTTTATCAAATTCAGTGAAATGATAGTTACTAGGATGTTTTGTTGAACGACGTGGATGGTAGAAATGAAGATATAGAATATCCCACGTTTTTCCGTCAATGGACACAACTTCAAAGATATCAATATTTCCACTAATGCCAAATTGTTGAGTTGATCCAAGTCTGTGGAAAATAAAACCACATCCATCAGGGCTTCGTATTCTGTTTAGATATTTTATTTCACCAAGTGGACCATTTACAGGAATAGGGTTAGTTGCAACTCTTCCAAAATCACCAGTTGTATTTTTAAGTTCATCACAACTCTCACCAGCTAAAGCACTTTTTATAAAATCATCGTTAGTAGTAGCTAGCTGTTGAAGGACCGTAAGATCTTCTTTTTGTTCCTCGGCACTCTCATCTATAAATTGTTTTTTAAATAAGTTAAACATACTAGAATAGTATTCTAAGTATACTCGTATTTTAAATAAAACACATTATTTACTGTTAGATATTGTTTCTTTTAAGGTTGTTACTAAGTGATGATGGTACTTTTTTCCATATCCATCAATCCATTCTGTGAGACGAAGTAAGAGGGGAGCTTTTACTTCCACCATGAATCTACGATTCTCTTCTGTGAGTCCATGTGCTTGTGTGAGGTTATCCGTTAAGTCACAGAGCTTGATATACCACGCTTCCTCATCTTTTGCTTCGATAAGCTTAGCTACCATAAGCGTCCAGCGTTCAGTCTTGTTCTCGATACTCATATCGTGCGTACAGAGGCGTATAAGCTCGATAGTTCGTCCTGTAAAGCCAAGAGCTACTAATTCTTCAAAGCTAACACCTCCGTCTTCTACAATGTCATGGAGAAGTGAAGCGAGAAATAACTCAAGATCAGGATCATCCCAGTGATGAAGTTTTTTTACTGCATCACAAACACGTATAGAGTGCATGTAATTGTATTCACCTGGTAATCCTTTTCGCTCACCTTTAATTTTCTCTTGTACAAGAGCTTTAGCAATGGGTTCCATTTTATCGAAGTATTCCCAGTACTCAGTAAGAGTCATTTTATTTATGCTTTTTGCGTTGTTTAATAATTCTTGAAATTCTTTTGTGTATGTCATATTTTTGTTTGTTGTCTGATAGTCTCTCAGTGCTTTTGCTGTGGACTAGACAAACAAAAAAGCGACTAAGAGTTTTGATCCAGCTTGTTACGGCTGAATGAAATCTCCCAATCGCTTTTCGCAATCAGTCATTTATATCATGTGGTTTCTCGCAGATTTCCCAAGTTGCCTACTCCAAGCCTAGAACTTGAAGAGATATAAACGGTCCAAATTATTGCATGGACTGCATATTCATGTGAATGAACTAAGTACAGTATATCATATTTCCGTCAACTATGCCTTTTTACTGTTCTTTTTATCACCTTTAGTTCAGGGGTTTTTGGTGTTAGAATGGAATTTACATGGAAAACCTACTTTTTAGGCTCAGGTTTTTTAAAATATGTTAAAAAATTTCAATAACAAAACAGAAAAAGTTGGTGACGAGCTTAAAAAAGACTTAAAAAATGGCAGTAAAGTGAACGTTGCAGCTGCTATTTTCTCTATCTATGGTTATGAAAGTTTGAAGGCTGAACTGAATGATATTGATTCACTTCGCTTTATCTTCACGGATCCTACCTTTGTGGAAATGGATAAAATGAATCGTGAGCAGAGATTGTTTGAAATAAACGCTAACAGTAGAAAGAAAGCAATCAGTGGTTCAGACTTCGAGATTAACCTCAAGAACGAACTTAAAGGACGTGCAATCGCAAAAGAATGTAAGAAGTGGATTGATAAAAAAGTTACTATCAAAACAAATACAAGTAAGCGATATATACAGCCTCAGTTGATTGTAGATAATGAGACTGAAAAAATACTTTACAACGGAATGGATGAGTTCAGTAGCGCTGGTTTTGGGTATGAGAATGATAACGCAATATTACGAGGTATCATTAAGTCAGATGAATATGAGATGACAAATCAGTTTCTTCAGAATTTTGATGAAGTATGGAATGATGAGAATGCACTGAAAGATGTCACTCAAGAAGTTTCTGAATATATTGAAAATCTCTATAAGGAAAACTCACCAGAATTTATTTACTATCTGACACTCTATAATATCTTCGATGAATTCTTGGAAGATATAACAGAAGATGAGTTGGCTAATGAAAAGACAGGTTTTAAAGAATCTCTTATCTGGAATAAGATGTATGCCTTTCAGAAGGATGCGGTTCTCGGAATTATTAATAAGCTTGAGAGATACAATGGCTGTATTCTTGCAGACAGTGTTGGTCTTGGAAAGACATTCACAGCTCTTGGTGTTATCAAATACTATCAAGAGAGAAACAAAAGTATTCTAGTGTTATGTCCAAAGAAGCTTGGTGATAACTGGCTTACATTTTTATCTAACTATGAGGACAACCACCTCTATAAGGACCGCTTTAATTATGATGTTTTGTTCCATACGGACCTCTCTCGTGAGAAGGGGTTCTCTTCGAATAATATTGACCTCTCAAGGGTGAATTGGGGTAACTATGACTTGGTTGTTATTGATGAGTCACATAATTTCAGAAATAATGATAAGCGAACAGACAGAGTAACAAGATATCAGAAGCTCCTTAACGATGTAATGCGTGCGGGTGTGAAGACAAAGGTTCTTATGCTTTCTGCTACTCCTGTAAATAACAAGTTTACTGATCTAAGGAATCAGATTGCACTTGCATATGAAGGACATACAAATGAAATTGATGAGAAAATTGATGAGAAAAAATCTATAGATACTATTCTCAGTAATGCACAAAAGACCTTTAATGAGTGGTCCAATTTACCAATAGAAGAAAGAACATCAGAAGAACTTCTCAAGAAGCTCAGCGTGAATTTTGATTTTTTCAAACTACTCGATAGTATTACCATTGCAAGAAGTAGAAGACATATTGAAAAGTATTATGACATGAATGAAATAGGAAAGTTCCCTAACAGGTTGAAACCTATTACTCATCGTCCTAATATTACAGATATTGAAGATTTCATGGAGATGAAAGAATTGTATGAACGATTGGTTAGGCTTAACATGTCAGTGTATTCACCATTTGAATATTTGCTTGATAGTAAGAAAGAATTTTACAAGGAAATGTATGATACTGAGATAGATGAAAATATTGGTCAAGCTGGACGTGAAAAAGGTATACAGAAACTGATGCGTGTTAACTTGCTAAAGAGACTCGAGAGTTCTGTTGATTCTTTCAGAATAACTATCGGTAAATTTATTTCAAACGTAGAAACCACTATTCGTTCTATCGATGAATTTGAAAAGAATGGAGGAAATGTTGAAGTTGAAACAACACAAATGAATGGCGATATAGATCTTGATTCTGAAGGAGAAGGTTGGTCCGAAGAAGAGTTCAGTATCGGCGATAAGGTAAAAGTGAATCTTGCTGATATGAATACGGCAGGATGGAAGGAGGACCTCACAAGCGATCTTGTTGTTGCTAAAGGAATTTTTGCAGAGATGGAGCGTGTTACTCCTGAACATGATGAGAAATTACAAGATCTTAAAAGGTTCATTAAAGATAAAATACAGAATCCAATTAATGAGGGTAATAAGAAAGTTCTTGTGTTTACTGCTTTTGCAGATACGGCAAATTATCTTTATAAGAATCTTACAGAGTACAACAAAAATATACTTGGTCTTGAAACTGCAAAGCTAACAGGCACTGGCAAGAATGAGTGTACTCTTAATATAGATACTCAGTTCAATAATCTTCTTATTCACTTCTCTCCAATTTCTAAGGA
>CAZJDZ010000019.1:0-3724 GCA_964544935.1 uncultured Candidatus Saccharibacteria bacterium
TTGGAATTTCAAAACAGTTCCTGCTTGAGCGACTTCAAGAGGCCGCAGCATGACCCTCATTAAACGCGGCCAGGTCATCTCTCAACCGCCTCACTACCGAATCGGCTACATGCCCATTCAAGCCGTCAGCCAGGTGCTCAAAGAAACCGCCCGTGCCCTCATGCACGCAAGGCAAGACCGAAGCAATGCGGTTAGCAAGAGGGCCGCGTGATGAAAGATACCGAACTTGCTCAACTTATCGACAAGCGCCGCGAGTTGGCTGCACAGCTTGCCGGAGTGGAGTTGCAGATTGCACTTGCCGTAGGCGATAGAGACGGCGCGCGCCGGGCCGCTGAGGAAATGAAGGCGCAGACGCTGGCACGGCATGGCGCGAAGTTTGCGGCTTGGGAAGCGGGGCACAGATGCGTACAGCCATCAAGCGCGCGGTGATGAACGCCTATTGCTATGGGTTGCTTCCTGCTCGCGTCGTTGCGTGGCTTTTCCGTGTTCTCAAACTTAGGACGTTTTGATGTTTGACACCACGGCTAGGGACGGGATCGCTTCCCCGACTGAAAAGCGCGAGCGTCCGCGCCTGCCGATGGTTTCTTTTGACGTATTGGGTGGGGTGGCCCGCACCATGAAAGACGCAAACCCAAGATGAATTTTTACCCATTCCATATCGGCGACTACGCGGGGCACACCCGCAATTTGAGCCTGCTTGAAGACTTGGCATACCGCAGGCTGCTAGACGCCTACTACCTTGCTGAACGTCCGTTGAACGGGTGTGTAGCGGACGTTGCACGTTCGATTGGAATGCGCGAGCAGATAGAAGAAGTCACCTATGTTTTGGGCAAATTTTTCTATGAGGAAGATGGAGAGTTTTGCAACAAAAGAGCTGACACCGAGATTGCAAAGTACCACGACAAAAAAGAGAAGGCATCCAACGCCGGTAAAGCGTCTGCTCAACAACGGTTGCGCATCCGTTCAACGTCTGTTGAAGAAAAAGCAACGGACGTTGATGATTCGGCAACAGACGTGCAACCAACCATGAACCATGAACCAGTAACCAATACAGCTAAAGCTGTAGTAGGCGCGAAGCGCCGCAAAGCACAGGTTTCATTGCCGGAGGATTTCGAGCCAAACGCAACAGGCATTGCGAACGCTCAGGCAAAGCGATTGGACATTCCTGCCGAGCTGGAAAAGTTCAGGAACCACCATACGGCTAAGGGTTCGGTGATGGCCGATTGGCAGGCTGCTTGGCGAACCTGGGTTGGGAACGCGCGTCCTGGAACGACAGCCATGCAGGGCGCAGGCGTCAAACGCGGCAGCGACGAATACGCGGCCTTGCACCGTAACGCGGCGTGGTGGCGAGACGCTGGGTTTGGCAGCGTGTGGGAGGCAGACGCTGCCAAGTGCTGGCATGACACGGCGCAAAACTTCCACAACGGAAAACGAATCGAGGTGGCAGCTTGAACGCGTCAGAACTCAGCCAGCGCATGGCATCCGACGCTGCAGCGATTGCGCAATTCCTGCTGCCCAACGGCAAACGCCAATCTGGCGAATGGAAAGTGGGGGGCATCAGCGGCGAAGAGGGCAAGTCTCTGAGCGTCCGCTTGTCCGGCGCCAAGGCTGGCGTATGGGCCGACTTCGCATCTGGCGAATCAGGTGACCTTTTGGATCTTTGGGCAGCTACACGCGGCCTGTCGGTGTCGCAGGCGATGGCCGAGGCGAAGCAGTACCTGGGCATCCGGGATACGATGCCAGAGCGCGAAACCAAGGCGTACAAGCGCCCAAGCAAGCCGCAGTGTCAGGCTCCAAAGGCTGGCGTGGTGGAGTGGCTGAAGGGCCGGGGCCTGACCGATAAGACGCTGGCAGATTTCAAGATTGCCGAGCAGATTCAGGGCGGCAAGACCTACGCGGTTTTCCCGTACCTGCGCGATGGCGTGCTGGTCAATGTCAAGTACCGCAACGTGGCGGAGAAAAAAGACATGCGCCAAGAGGGCGGTGCAGAACCATGCCTGTTCGGATGGCACCTGATAGACCCAAAGTGCCGCACAGTCGCCATCACCGAGGGAGAGATTGACGCCATGAGCCTGCACCAGTGCGGAATACCTGCGCTGTCGGTCAACGCAGGGGCTGGCAATCACCAATGGCTCGAAAACGATTGGGACAGGCTCGACCGTTTCAGTGAGATTCTGCTTTTCCTCGACTCGGACGAGGCTGGCCAGAAGGGGGCGCAGGAACTGGCAAAGCGCATCGGCGCCGACCGCTGCAAGATTGTGAAGATTCCCGCAAAGGATTCGAACGAGTATCTGCAAGAAGGCGCGACAGGCGAGGAATTTGAAGAGTGCATTCGCAACTCCAAGCCCCAAGACCCGGAGGAACTGCGTCAGGCAAGCGACTTCGTAACGCGGGTGAAGGCGATGTTCTACCCGGCGCACGGGGAAGAGACAGACCCGGTTCTGCGCCTAGACCGTGACCTCGAATGGTTCAACTTCCGCGAAGGCGAAGTGTCGGTTTGGACTGGCTACAACGGCCACGGAAAGAGCCTGATGCTCTCGCAAGTGCTGCTAGGACTGATGGCACAAGGCCAGCGCGTGACGGTGTTCAGTGGGGAAATGACACCAGAGCGCCAGCTCAAGCGAATCATGAAGCAAGCCACCGGCCTAGACCGTCCGACGATGGGCTATATCGACGCAGTAGGCGCATGGATTACCGACAAGCTGTGGTTCTTCAATGTGGTCGGCAGCGCCGGGATTGATCGGTTGCTGACGGTGTTCCTGTACGCAAACAAGCGCTACGGGATGCGCCACTTCGTCATTGACAGCTTGATGATGACGGATGTACCCGAGGACGGAGCGGGGGCCATGACTGCGCAAAAAGAGGCGATTCGCAAGATATGCGACTTCGCCCGCCGCAATGGTTGCCACCTCCACCTTGTCGCCCATCCGCGCAAAGGCCAGGACGAATCGCGCGGGCCTGGGAAGTTGGATGTAGCAGGCAGCTCCAAGATTACAGACGGCGCAGACAACGTTTTCACCGTCTGGAGCGCCCGCAAGGATGAAAACGACCCAGACATTGACCCGGACAAACCAGACGCCCGCCTGGAGCTTCAAAAGCAGCGCAACGGGGAAGCGCAGCACTACTCGCAGCCGCTTTGGTTCTGCAAGGGCGCGCAGCAGTTCGCCACTACGCCACGCAGAACGCCGGTTTCTTACGTCAGATACAGCGGCGAACCGGAGCACGCGCAATGAATTGCCCTGACTGCACAGCAGCCCAAACCCAGCCGCACCACGCCGGCCTGCACGCGAGCTGCGAAGGCTGCCAGGTGCGCGCGCTGGCGAATGGTCCGCGATTCTGGGATGCAAAACGAGTTGGCCGCATGGTCCCGAGCTACCGCAAAGCGCTGGAGACAGTATTCGGCAGCGAGTGGGAAGCCGGGCATGTGAAGGTCAAGGCAGAGCACGCGCGGTTGCGGGCACTGGGAGGATTGAAGTGAAAACCTGCCGTGTCTGCAAAGCCAAATTCACTCCGCGCCTGCAAATGCAAATTGCTTGCAGCCTTGAATGCGCCCTATCGCTCGCAGTATCAAAGCGCGGAAAAGAGGAAAAGCGCGCCCTGGTGCAGGAGCGCAAGGCCGACAAGGTAAAGCGCGAGAAGCTGAAGAGCAAGGCGCAATGGGCAAGGGAGGCACAGACAGCCTTTAACGCTTATATCCGCCTACGCGACGACGCAGACCCCTGCA
>CAZJDZ010000020.1:0-3271 GCA_964544935.1 uncultured Candidatus Saccharibacteria bacterium
AGCCATACTAAAATGCTCACCATCTGGTGGGCTTTTTAGTATCTCGAGTTGGGATCGAACGCCGTATAGTGAGCGTAGCGAACGTGGGGTTCGGTGTAGCGATGACGGGCGCAGGAATTAATTCCGAGCACGCCACAGCGGAAAAGGACGAAGTCCGCTATCCCTCATCCCCAGCCAATAAAAATGCACCAGCTTTAGTCTGTGCATTTTTATTGCCGGAGTGTTCAAGCCCTCGATCGCGAACGAAGTGAGTAAGATCGGAGAGTTCGATAACAAGGAACTATCGCAGATCCGCCAGCTGGCGGATTGCTTCGAGAAAGTTCCGCAGGTAATAGCGAAGCGTTCATCCCTCATCCCCAGCCATTTTTTGCATTTGTAAACTTCCCCTAACTATGCTTATGGTATATTATTGGTTTAATGGTTTCTATGACACGAAAAGAAAAGAAAAGATCACTATTGTCTGTAGTAAATTTACGTTCTAAAAAGACCGGCATAGTAAGTATTGTTAGTATCGCGCTAATAGGTGTCCTTACCTTAGTCATGACAAGGGCAGCAATAAGTTCTGCTTCATTGGAAGCAGAAACTAATGCTGCAAGCAATCTTGTCATCAACAGTACGACTGCATCGGCAGGAAAAGCGCTGCGATTCGGAACAACTGACACAAATCAGAATGGCAAGTTTAGTATTTCAGGCACAAAAATTATTGGACCGGATGGAAAGGAATTTATTCCCGTCGGAGCAAATGTCAATGGCCCCCATGCATTTTGGGACGACCCAACTATTGGTAAGGCTGCCACTGCGAAACGATGGGGATGGAACACAATTCGGGTCACTACGTGTATGCCAGGGGGGTGCATCATCAATGGTAGTCAACCATATGATATTTCAGTCAACAATGATCTTGACACAATCATTGCACAGTACACAAACCAAAAAATTGTAACTATGATCAATTTTCATCATTTTTCTGCTGGAAGTATTCCAAGCTCCACTCAGTTAGCACAAGCTTCAACATGGTGGAAAGATACCGCAACCAGGTATAAAGACAACCCTTATGTCTGGTTCAACTTAATTAACGAGCCTGGTAGTTTGGACAGCACCCTTGATCAATGGAATAGTGTCACCGATACGCTCGCTACTGCAGTACGCTCCACGGGTGCCCAAAATATAATTGTTGCTGATGCTGCATATTTTGGTCAGGATTCAAGGGACTGGTCGTGTAGCGCGACTTTTCCATATACAAACTCTGGAATAATAAACAGAGGACCTGCTTTGCAAGCAAAACACGGTAACATGTTATTCTCGCTTCATGAATACACATGGTGGGGTGCTGAAGGTAACTCCTGTCCCGATGCTACACTTGACGCACGCTTAGTTAATTATGTTAATGCTGTCAGAGCCAAGAATATTGCACTTGTTGTTGGTGAATTCTCCCTACCACCCGATAACTTACTAAACTATCAAGACATGCGCGGCTATGCTCAGTCTGCAAATGCTGCTTTTCGCGCTGCACCAGGACTTAAACTGGGCTTAATCTTCTGGCATGGATCAACCTATGAAAGGAGTGATCTAGTAACTGGAAGCGGCAGCTGGGTAGATATAAATACCACTGCAAGTAATTTAACACCAGCCGGCAAGAAACTTTATGACTTTGCTCGTATCGTCAATCCAAATGCTCAGTAAAAAGATAGTTGAACAGATACACGTTATTTATAGATTGCAAACCGGCAAATAATTCAGAGGGTTAGTGAGGGATGTGTCTGGTCGACCACTTTACTGACCTGAACGAAGCTATCTTCGCCTTAGGCGATCGCTCCTTGTCTTCTCAGCCTATTATTGATTAGTCATAAATTGTGGATGTGGATTAGCAAAAAGCGTGTCCCGGTCTTTGTGGCGCACCATGAACCGACATTCTTGAGGTAGTTTGTGTCAAACTTTGGCAGCAACAATTAAGCATGAGTTCAATTGCGACACATTTTTATATCTACTAGAACCGCGATCTGTAACAGTGTAGTTGCTTAGTAACTTATACTAGTCCACTCACAGTAGTACCGCGTAATGGTACCATCTTTGCAGGTCGCCTTAGGTGGGTTTACGACATAAAGGTTAGTTGCTGTAATGAGACCAACAAGCATGTCATCTCTCTCTTCCGGCCCCATACCAAGAGCTTTCCATTTTGCTGCATGATCCGGGTTAACGCCTCCCACCTGCTCTATGCCGGTTCCGGAACCGCTCGTATCTGCAATAATCATCCCATAATCCTTGAGGGCACGGGCGTATATTCGAGCTGTTTCCGCTCTGCGTGGGTTGCTAACAAAATTAGGTCGTGATCTTATCCACTCATCGATTGCTTCATAGGTTATGTCGAGCCCGAACAACATTCCTTCAGGAACAGTTTTATCAATGGTGTATATTGACTTAAAAGTCTCTGGGATGGGAGGGTCGGGTCTACCACCCCGCTCAAATTTACTTGCAGGTGCAACGGCAGTACCACATGTTACACCTTCTGCACTTGTTCCCTGTTGAGTGGGGGTGCAGATTGGGCCGTAGGACGTGTTGGGAATCGCTACGCTAAGGGCGTGCCTAATTTCACCAGCCATAACTTCTTCAGGGGTGACCATGGCCGCAAAGTATGGTAGACCCACTCCACGATCTTTTCGAAATCTACTGTAGCCGTAGTATTAATTTCTCCAAACAGTGCTACACGATTTGCCCCAGCAACCGTCTCAATTCCTGTCCGTGCGTGCGGATCTTGAGCTAGAATTGCATCGAGTATTGCATCGCTTATGCGATCGGCGATCTTGTCTGGATGACCAGCGCAGACACTCTCGCTGGTAAATAAAGTTTTTGACATAAAAATATCCTTTCTTTGGTCGCCCCAGGAAAGGATAAGAGATGAATCATATCTTTCCCAGGAACCCCCAGGTCTAGATGGAGCACCTTAGTCTTAACGACTAGGTTGCTGGCAGGTCACGGAGCTAGATCTCTCGCTGCACTCTTTATATGTTTAAATTGTTAACGCCTTTAAGGTTAACATACTGTATTAAAATTAAGCAAATTCATGTATAATCCCCCCTGTTAAGCACACATGTCTTCACAAAAATTATGAGAGGATTCATAATTTTTAGAGGAGACGGCTATGTAAGGTTACTAGTTTTGCTGAACAAAATCATTTTGTCAGCAGAATAGTAACCTTACGTTCACACGTCGACGATGATGGGGATTGGCCAAGTGGTAAGGCAGCGGATTCTGGTTCCGCGATCGGGGGTTC
>CAZJDZ010000021.1:0-2067 GCA_964544935.1 uncultured Candidatus Saccharibacteria bacterium
AGTGAGCTGTTACGCACTCTTTAAATGAATGGCTGCTTCTAAGCCAACATCCTAGTTGTCCAAGAAATCTCACCTCGTTTCCCACTGAGTGTATATTTAGGGACCTTAGCTGGCGATCTGGGCTGTTTCCCTTTTGAGCACGGAGCTTAGCCCCCGTGTTCTAACTGCCGTAGTTCCACATATGGTATTCGTAGTTTGTCAAGGGTGGGTAACCTTACGGCCCCCAGTCCAAAACAGAGCTCTACCCCCACATGCTACCGTACGACGCTAGCCCTAAAGCTATTTCGAGGAGAACCAGCTATCTCCAGGTTCGATTGGCATTTCACCGCTAACCACAGGTCATCCGGGCGTGTTGCAACTCGCTACGGTTCGGTCCTCCACGCAGTTTTACCTGCGCTTCAACCTGCCCATGGTTAGGTCACCTGGTTTCGGGTCTAATCGCATGTACTCGGTCGGCCTATTCAGCCTCGCTTTCACTATGCCTCCGTCAAATGACTTAGGCTTGCACATACAATTAACTCGTTGGATCGTTCTACAAAAAGCACGCAGTCACCCCGATAAATCGAGGCTCCTACTCCTTGTACGCACACAATTTCAGGTTCTATTTCACTCCCCTTCCGGGGTTCTTTTAACCTTTCCCTCACGGTACTTGTTCTCTATCGATCGTAAGATATATTTAGCCTTGGAGGGTGGTCCCCCCAGATTCAGTCAGAGTTTCACGTGTTCCGACCTACTCGACAACGTATGAGACAAAACCTAAGGTTTTAACTTACGCTAGAACCATAAGGTTCTGTCTCATAACTTACAAATATAAGGTTTGCAACACTTGGCATACCGGGCTATCACCGTCTATGGCGCAACTTTCCAGTTGCTTCTGCTCGCCTTGCAAATTTCTAACCTTATGTACGCTATTGGTAGCGCGTACCCCCACTATTGATCACTGACAAGTCAGTGATCAATACTGGTTTTTTGTAATGTCACAACCCCTTATACACATTCGTCTACCAACTTATCCATTTGATAATAAATTACCAGATGGAAGTCTATAAGGTTTGGGCTCTTCCGGGTTCGCTCGCCACTACTTCCGGAATCGTTGTTTACTTTCTCTTCCTCGGGGTACTAAGATGTTTCAGTTCCCCCGGTTACCGCTCTCCTAGCCTATATATTCAGCTAAGCGCAAATAGACATTACTCTACTTAGGTTTCCCCATTCGGAAATCTTCGGTTCATAGCTTAATTAGCAGCTCCCCGAAGCTTATCGCAGCTTTTTACGTCCTTCATCGGTATCTTACGTCAAGGCATCCTTTGTGTGCGCTTGAGTAACTTTTTATGCATTGACAATTGACTAGTTATTGGTAAATACCAACAACTTGATGACACAAAAATATGTCATCTGCCGTTTGTCTTAAAATTTACTTATTTCTTTCTTCGACTAAATTGTTAAGTTACAAACTCATAGGACATCCACTAAATGACTGTCGTTATTCCTTGAGTTTACACTGATGATTTATTGAATCACGTGTCTAAACTCAAAGGCACCAAGACATATTACCAGGTATAACAGAGGCGGTCAAGCCTATAATGATGCAATATTTGCTACAGTTTATCCCCTTACATGTATGCCGCAAGCGATTAATACCACCCTATCTCCCTCTTATAATGCTATATATGCTTGTTAAAAGTGCTAATTTTCTGTAGAATACCCCAAGTAATTTCAATGGTTCCCCGAATCTGCGAGAGGATTCGCAGATTCAAGAGGAGAAAGCTTGTTGAGGTTTCTAGTTTTATCGGTCAAACTTGTTTAGCCGATAAAACGGAGACCACAACTTCACCTTTCAACGAGGGGCAATAGCTCAGTTGGCTAGAGCACCTGCTTTGCAAGCAGGGGGTCCGGGGTTCGAGTCCCCGTTGCTCCACCAGAATTACATTATCCTTTCGGGGAAAAGAGCAGCCCGACAAAATGTATTCCATTTTGCCGGCGCGATGAGAAAAACCGTTGGTTTGTCTCATTAGGGGCGATTAGCTCAGCTGGTTAGAGCGCGTCACTGATAATGACGAGGTCGGAGGT
>CAZJDZ010000022.1:0-524 GCA_964544935.1 uncultured Candidatus Saccharibacteria bacterium
AACCTGAAAGGACTGTAACTATCAGCCCCTTAATAAAATCAGTTTTGAATAATTTCCCGAACATCGTATAATATTTGCGCCCGTCAGGGCTGGTTAAAAATCATCATCATCATCGGTAAGTCCATCTTTAGCAATCCCCCAAACGAGCAGTGCTACTGTTATCATCCAGAAAACAACCGCGAATCCTTTCCTGTGCAGCCATAATGCTATCCCTGTCATGATAAGGAACATAAAGGATAGTATGTAGAGCTGCTTTTCTTTCATCGGTCTTTCTTTTTTGTGACTTCAATTTGAAGCCCATTGATTTTTTCGTTAATACCATCAATTTTGCCCTCTAAGCGCATTTGAAAGACTTCCTGATTTTTCCTGTATTCGCTATTTGACTGCTCAGATCTTTCCATGCGCAATTCAAGTGCAGATAAGCGTACCTGGACAGTTGTATAGAAAATAATTCCAGCACCAAGCAGCGCAATGGCCATACTTAATACTTCTCCTACCGATATATTCTTTCTTAATATTGGTTC
>CAZJDZ010000022.1:534-1922 GCA_964544935.1 uncultured Candidatus Saccharibacteria bacterium
TTCTGCTGTATCATAATGGTATTAATTTCCAGGCTTTAAAATCATCGGCGCCAACCCTTTTATTATAAATGTCCGCACTGTTGGCGCTGGCGGCGCAACCGTTCCTGTTGTTATGGCTGTACAACCCCGGGCATCTGTAACAGTGTAACTGTATGCACCGGGACCACGGGTGAATGTTCCAGTTCCGGTATATGGTGCAGTTCCGCCCGTTGCCGTGATGGTAACTGTTGTAGTTACCGCAGGTGAAACAATCGTTCCGGCTGTGCTGGAAGCCGTTAAAACTGCTGGCTGAGTAATGTTTCCCGATACTGTTGCCGTGCAACCATTCGCATCTGTGACCGTATAAGAATAGGCTCCTGCCGACCTGGTGAAAGTTCCTGTTCCTGATAAAGAACCGGTGCCGCCGGTAGCTGTAACTGTAACAGTTGTTGTGCCGCCGTTGCATGCTATCGTTCCAGTCGTAGCCTGTGCGCTTATAGCAGCCGGCTGTGTGATCGTTCCCGCTGTTGTGGATGTATTCCCTGCCCCGTCAGTAACGGTGTAAGAATACGCCCCGGCTGATCGTGTAAATGAACCAGTACCAAAATAAGGAGCAGTGCCATTTGATGCCGTTACCGTTACCGTTGATGTACCACCATTACAAGTGATCGGTGTGAATGATGAAGCAGCTGTAAGTGTAGGGGCAATATCTTCCAGAATCCCTGCGTTGGGAGGATCTAAAACGGTATTACCTGCAAAATCGCGTGAGTATCCTAAAGACTTACCGAAGTTCCGGGCTGGTGAAGATGCTGATAAATAATAATTCCAGGTTAAAGGATTCCCGGTTGTGGTTGTGAACAGCGTTGACGATGTAGATAGTTCCGATCCTGTCAATGACCATCCGGCAATGCTCCCGTTTGAAAGTTTGTAGATATTATTATCATGCGAAATCCCAACGTCACCGGAAGCGACATCTACCCCGGATGAAAGATTGAAAATATTATTGTAAACGAGCAGTGATCCAGCTGCCAGTGTTCCTGATCTTCCAATCAACCGGGGTTCTGCAAGCCTTCCAAGTGTAGTTTCAACACATATATTATTCGCAAAAACGTTGCCGAGGTAATTATAAGATGCTGCACGTTGGAAGTACATCACGCTTTCGCATTGTAAGAATTTATTATAGGTAATGATATTACCGGGCGAATTGCCAGTAAATTCAAGTACACCATTGGAATCGTAAAAAGTATTGTAACTGATAATGTTATTTCCGCATGTTCCTGATGGGCAATACAGGTCATTACCGCCGTCGTAATTATAATCAAAGCTGTTAGCCCAGCAATCGTGTACATAATTTCCGGTAAAAGTATTACCGGATGAACTGATCACAAAAGCATTTGCACCGTAATCAT
>CAZJDZ010000023.1:0-1875 GCA_964544935.1 uncultured Candidatus Saccharibacteria bacterium
CGAATCCTGGCGGGAGCACAAAAGATTGAGCAGAGCGAAAGCTTTTGTGCTCCCGTAGCACATGACCTGCGTCATGTGCGTCAGGATTCGAAAGTCCGGAGTATGTTTTGCTAGCAAGCAAAACGACGAGGAGCGGCCCGCTAACTTTTTGAGCGACGGCGAGAAAAGATTTGTGGGAGAAATTCCTGGCGTAACCTATAAGCTATAATTATGGGCTGTAAATTCTCATAGAGACCGTTACATGTGTAACAATTTTGTGATTTATCCCCTATTTCTCTATATTTTAAGAAGATTTGATTACAAACTGTGGGTAGGAGAATCAGTCACAGAACCAGTTTCTCACTTCGTTCAAAACAGATGGTTCCGCGACCCCTATTCGATTCTCTACGCACATGAAGCAGTTCATGTGCTACGCCAACAAAATATAATTGCTAAAACTCTTTATTTTGTGCGGCGTAGGAGAATCGGTCACAGAACCAGTTTCTCACTTCGTTCAAAACAGATGGTTCCGCGACCCCTATTCGATTCTCTACGCACATGAAGCAGTTCATGTGCTACGCCAACAAAATATAATTGCTAAAACTCTTTATTTTGTGCGGCGTAGGAGAATCGAACTCCTGTCTCAACCTTGGCAAGGTCGTGTTCTACCACTAAACCAACACCGCATTGATGCTAATACTAGCATAATAGGCTTATTTTGAAAAGACTTTTTATATAAAATTGTGTAAAACATTGATATACTGATAACACTGTTTCATGCGAAACGCAGTTATTAACAAAAGTACAAAAATGGGGATAACCCTGTGGGTATGGTGTATAACGGACAGTAAAGTACGTATAGGTCACCGTCTCGAAAATGACCCTGAAGTAGTAAATTTCCCTTATAAAATAAGCTTTGTATAATAATTTTTGACTTTTTATTAAATACATACAGGACATCTGTTTCACGTGAAACAAAATCTTGTCTTTATATAAAATATGGCCGAACATAATGAAATTGGTAAAATAGGGGAGAATCTTGCAAATTCGTTTCTTATGAAACAAGGTTTTACCGTTCTTGAGAGGAACTATCGTGTTACACAAGGTGAGATTGATATTATTGCTCAAAAAGACGAAATACTGAGATTTATTGAGGTCAAAAGTGTAAAAGTCAGAGATGTGTCGCAACTGGACAAGCTAGTCATCAGACCAGAAGATAACCTGACTGACGCAAAATGGCGTAAACTACTCATCGCTATAGAGTTTTATAAGAACCACAGAAACGTTTCTTATGAAACAAGATATCAGATTGATCTTGCTTGTGTGTATATTGATACAGAAAAAAGAGAGGGTAGAGTTAAACTACTTCAAAATATTTATAAAGAAAAAGAGTAGGGGGCTGCATTTTTAAAAAAATATGGTAGTATTAAGAAACAATTTTTGCTCTTGTTATAAATAAGAACAAGCAAAAATAATAACAACCATACATCGGAGTGTGGTGTAACGGCTAACATTTTGGTTTTGGGTACCAAAGACTCAGGGTTCGAATCCCTGCACTCCGACTGAATAAGAAAAGACCTTCATAAATGAAGGTCTTTTCTTATGAAGGAGGAGTGCAGAAAGCCAACTGCAGGTCAGCAGATTTCGCCGGGAGGCGTAGGGCATTCGTGGGGATTCGAATATGGGTCGGGAAACTACTTCGAGCAAGGCGAGGTAGTTTTGTGACCGAATCCACCAACACTGCTTCACTCACGTAGGAAATCGTTTGCAAGATATAAGAGGTTATTTCTACAACTTACGTCAAGAATATAAAAAGCTCCAGAAATTGTACTGGGGCTTTTTATATTCTGTGCGGCGTAAGAGAATCGAACTCTTGTCTCCTGCTTGGAAGGCAGG
>CAZJDZ010000024.1:0-1856 GCA_964544935.1 uncultured Candidatus Saccharibacteria bacterium
GTGACCCGGTGGAGGCGCTGCGGGGACAGGCCGCCGACCTGGGGCTGTTCGACCTGCTCGGGGGTGAGCTCGCGTGACCACCACCCCGACCGGCGTCCCCATCACGCGTTGCGACCTCTGTCGACGACCCCACTCCATCAACCTGCGCCACTGCGACCGCTGCGGCCGCGCATCCACGTTCATCACGACCACTGGCCACTGCCTCCCGTGCGCGGCGGTGACGGCATGACCGACCACTGCCCAGCCTGCCCATTCAAAGGCTGCCCCGACTGTCGCTACCAAGGAGGAACCCATGACCCAAGTATCCTCATCAACCATGAAGGCCGACCCGACCGCCGCGACGAGAGCGCTCCTGGCGCTGGCGCAGGCGCAATGGGAGGTCGACCGGGAGCGAGCCGACGAGCGACGACGGCAAGCAGTTCTAGTCGCCAGCGAAGCCGGGTTGAGCGACACACTGATAGCGGGCGCCATGCGCTTGAGTCGTCAGCGCGTCTCGCAGATCAGGGCAGACACACCCACAAACGGCTAGTTCTATTTGCGGCTTGGCGTGCTAGGGTCGCAACGAAAGCGGCCCCGGCTGGTGCGGCAAACACCAGTTGCTCCGGGGCCTCGCCCTTCAAGATGGGAAGGACGTACCGCGATGGTACCCCCTGAGACACCGCCCCAGCCGCGAACCGCGGTGATCCAGTTCACCGCCACGGTCGGATTCGCCGACATGACCTGGGGAGACCTCCGCAGGTTCGTCGAACTCGCCGGCAAGCACGGCGTGACCGACGAGGAAACCGTCGAACTCAGCTACGAGAACGACGACTTCTACTCGCCACTCGGCCTCGAAATCACGTTTTTTGAGCCAAAGCCGGGTGCGTGATGGCGAACAACAAGATCCGTCGCAACGGTTCCTATGCCCCACTGTCGGCCCACTACTACAAGGACGACGCCATCGCGGAGGTCGGCTGGAAGGCCGAACTCCTCTATGTCAGGGGCCTCGCGTTCTGCGCCGACGTCCTCTCAGACGGCTTCATTAGCGACGTCCAGCTCTCCCGATTCGTGAGCGTCGGAATCAGCGGATATGCCTCTCTCGCAAAGGAACTCGACCGCGTCGGGTTGTGGGTCCGCGACGACGACGAGCGAGGCTACTGGGTCGCTCGCTGGGAGAAGTGGAACCTCACGCGCACCGAGATCGAGGACCGACTCCGACGCGACGCCGACAGGAAGGGCGAACAGTGATGATCCAGCACTCCGCAACGATTCCGAACGGATTCCGAACGGATTCCAAGCACCTCTCTACGCTACGTAACGCTACGCCACGCTACATGTCTCCACGCCACGTCTCCCGGGTAGCAGCTTCACATCATGTCGTCCAGTTAGTTAACGCGCGAGACCGCGACGGCATGATGCCGAGGACGACGCGATGACGACCACCCGCGTCCAAGCCGAAGCCCTGGCCACCTTCGTCCGGCAACTGCGCCCCGACTGGGACCACCCCGGCATCGTCCACGCCATCGGACGCTGCCAACGCGAACCCCTGTCCGAAATCGCCGTCGCCCTCATCCGCCTCGCCGAGAACGGCCAAGCCAAAACCCCCGCGTTGCTCCCCGAGCCCGGACGGCACTGGAAGCGCGCCGGGCTCGACGACGCGCCAGCCGGACCCAACACCCGCAACCTCGACCTCTGCCCCGAGCACGGCAACCCACGCCGCGACTGCCTCGACTGCCGCCGCGAAACCGGACCCGAACTCACCCCCGAGCAGATCCGCGCAAACGCCGCCGCACTCCGCACCCAGATCGCCCAGGCCGGCCGGGAACGCGTCGCCCGACTCGCCGCCCAACGCAAAGCCCAGACAGGAGACCTCGCAT
>CAZJDZ010000025.1:0-1835 GCA_964544935.1 uncultured Candidatus Saccharibacteria bacterium
CATTCTTCTCTACTCTCGCTAATATCACAGACCTCATCGTAGGTAATTCAACAACTACTAATGCTACTATTGCTAACCTCACTGTAGCTACAGGTACAGCACAAGACTTTACTATCGCTTCAGGTACAGTAACTAACCTTACTTCAGAGACAGGATCAATCACTAACCTCACTTCAGAGAATGCTACATCTACTACTTTCTTCACAACAACAGGCTCTTCAACTAATTTCCGCATCACTAATGCATCTACGTCATTCCTGACACTTCTGGGGGCTCTTTACGACTCATCTGACTCATTAGGGTTATCAGGAATGGTACTTAAGAGTACTGGAACATCAACTAAATGGGCGACTGGATTGAGTATTACAGCAGGGGGTGTAGCTGGAGGAACTGCTGGGTATGCTACCCGCTGGCTTTCATCTACAACACTTGGACTATCTACACTTATAGATAACGGGATAGTAACTGGTATCAATGCTACGTCATCTTTGTTTGCATTTAATGTACAATCATCTACGTCAACTGCACTTAATCCATTTAATGTTGCGTCATCATCTGGTTCCTCACTCTTTACCATCCTCGCTAACGGAAACATCGGAGTAGGTGTCGCAGCCCCAACTGACAAACTCCAAATCGCAGGAAACACCACTCCATCTGCTGATGTATCATTCTCACTTGGTTCTTCAACTCTCCGCTTCCTAAATACCTTCACACAGAACATCTTTGCATCATCATCTGTACTTACTAATGCTACATCTTCTAACTTCTTTGCAGCTCTTGCAGCAATTACTGACCTTACAGTAACTAACTCCACAACAACCGGAGCCTTCGTTGTAACTGGTACTTCTACTCTTGCTACTACTACAGCTTCTACACTTACTGTTACAGGACAGACTACACTAGCTACTACAACAATTAGTACTCTTAATGCATCGTCAGGAATAATTACAAATCTTCAAAGTTCACAGGCAAATATTACTGACTTACATGTATCTGGAAATACGACTGCCTCAGGAACATTTGCAGTGTCTGGAGTTTCAAATTTTTTTGGTTTAACTAACTTTTTCGCTAATCTTCTTCCATCACTTGATAATACTGTGGATATTGGTTCTTACTTATTAAAATTTGCTAATATTTTTACTCGTAATTTATTTGCAGATAATGTCGCAGCCTCATCTTCACAGTTTTACTACTCAACATCAACATATGCATACATTGATACTATCATTATAGGTACTTCGACCACTTTAGGAAATATATATGTGACTGGAGGGGTCTTTAACGTTGCTGGGACTTCTAGTTTTGCTACAACAACAATTACTGATTTAACTGTAACCCAAGATATCTGGTTTAACAGAGCATCTGGAACGTCTTTATTTGTTGAAAGTGCAACTACTACAAACTTTTATTCAACATATGGATATATTGACACAGCCATCTTAGGCTCTACAACTTTTCTAGGTAATCAAGTAGTTAATGGTTCATTCCAGGTTACAGGCACTTCAACACTTGCAACAACAACAATCAGTTCACTGTTTGTGACAGGAACATCAACGTTACGAGATATTGTTCCAGAGCTAGATGCAACATATACAATAGGTACCTCTCTTAAAAGATTCCTTAATCTTTTTACTCAAAATATTTTTGCTTCATCTTCCATTATTACAGAAGCAACCTCTACTAATTTTTTCAGTAGTTTTGCTACAATCACTAACCTTACAGCATCTAACAGTACTACTACTAACGGATTCTTCTCATCTCTCGTAGCTACCTTTGCTTCTATCACAGACCTCATCGTAGGTAACTCAACAACTACTAATGCTACTATTGCTAAC
>CAZJDZ010000026.1:0-1681 GCA_964544935.1 uncultured Candidatus Saccharibacteria bacterium
GTGAGAAAGCTTAAAAAGAAGCTTGCTGATATTTCTTCACAAGATACGTCTAATCTGGTTAAAAACAATTATCGTCTTGGATATTACCTTGATTTACAAGAGAATCAAGAAGCTAAACTTTTGCCATAATCAAACCATACAGTTTCTTCTCTAAAAAAAGGAAAATGAGCTCACACCACACGTGTGGGCTATTTTTATGGAAAAAGTATTTACAGATGAACTCATCAAACGCACTCAAGCGTATTTCTTGCGTCATCACGATACTCGGATTACGAAAGAAACGTCCGAGCTCTACCTACACTCTCTTGGCTCACTGTATTTAACATATTCCGGAGTGAAGGTGGCAGGGGGTGGCTGTCGCCCGCCCTCACCCCAAGCTGGGGTGGGCGACAGTCGCATCCTGCCTCACTCAGAACTTGTATCTGCATTCCCTGACTTGATATCCCCTCATAGTTGTAAAGATAACTAACCATGCCTTTCATCTTTAAAAAATATGGCCCCATCGTTGAAATCACAGAAATTGAAAAAGAACCATCGAAAGTACGTGTACATGCTTCCAGAAAAAGGAATCCTGTATTCGGCAGAAGGCGAATGGATAATACTAGAAGGACAAGACAAATATGTGTGCGGAGGGTGTTTTCTGCTATTGAGGACTATGGGGCTCCACTCTTGGTTACACTCACCTTTAGAGGAGATGCGTCTGATGCCTCTTATGCAAATGATTCCCTTCGCGTCTTCCAGGTGCGGTTGCGAGCTAAATATCCTAAAGCCCAATCACTCTTTATTCCCGAATTATCTCCACGAGGAAGAATCCACTTTCATGGTCTTATCTTTAACGTGCCACTGTGTCTTGGAGATACGCGAAAAAGTCGACTCATTATTTCCCATGGTGACGAGCGTAGAACACGGACTCTTGCAAAGCTATGGGGAGAGGGTTACGTTGATGCAACAAAAACTGACGGCTCTGGAAAGTTGGCATATTACATCAGTAAGTATGTTACCAAAGGAGCAGGAGAAACACTCTTTAACGCCATGAGAATGTTACGTATATCACACGGCTTTCCAAAAGAAATTGTTGTTCGTGGTAAAATGGCTGAAGAACTAGCCAGACGTTACTCCACGAAGACTCCTTTTAAAGAATGGGAACGAGAAAATCCTTTCCTTAAGAAAATTACCAGAAAAGTGTATCACCTAAAAGAACTATGAAATTTGCTATCTACTGTAGGAAATCAACTGAAAGTGAAGACAGACAAGCTCTCTCCATTGAATCACAAAAGAGTACACTTCTTCGTCTCGCTCAAACATCTAACCTTAACGTCTCCCTTATCTTGGAAGAAAGTAAATCTGCTAAACAACCCGGAAGACATGAGTTCAACAAGCTCATGCAACTCATTGATAAAGGTGAGATACAAGGCATCTTGTGTTGGAAGCTTGATCGTCTTTCACGTAATCCAATAGATGGAGGCACGATCAGTTGGTATTTACAACAAGGGAAGATAGAAAAGATTGTTACCCATGACAGAGAATATTTACCATCAGACAATATCCTTATGATGTCAGTTGAGCTTGGTATGGCTAATCAATACATCAGAGACTTAAGTGTTAATGTGAAGCGTGGGCTACGTACAAAAGCAGAGAAGGGTGGCTATGGTAACAAGGCTCCACTTGGTTACAAGAATGA
>CAZJDZ010000027.1:0-1641 GCA_964544935.1 uncultured Candidatus Saccharibacteria bacterium
GCGAGCTTGAGCGGCGAACAGTACGGGGGGTTCTGATGGCTGGGTTACTCGACTTCCTGAACACGCCTGAGAGCCGGTTTGGCATCGGCTTGCTCGCTGCGGCTGGGCCACGATCTGACGGGGCGGGCTTTGGGCAGCGGCTCAATGAAGCCATGGGGATGCAAGATGCGTATGGGCAAAACCAGATGCGCTCTAAGTTGCTGCAAAGCCAGATTGACGAGAACGCCGCGCAGGCCAAGATGCGCACTCTGCAGGCAGAGCAGGCCGGAAAGAAGCAGGAGCTGCTAGCCGGGTTGCTCGGTGGCGTATCCACGGGCGGCGGCGTCAACATGGGGGCACCTGCTGGCGGGGGGATTGCTTCGCTTAGCCTAGACCAAGTAACAGCTCTGAGGGCGCAGGGCATTGATCTGCTGGAGCCGTGGAAGATCGCGCAGCAAGGGCTAAAGCAAGACGCTGGGGCCTACTACAAATATGGCAACGGCCAAACGCAGTACATGCCGAAACTTGGCGAGGGCCAAGGCGTCATGAATGGGCAAGTGCAAAACGCGCCAGGGTATGCCGAATCCAACGCGCAAACCGAGGGCATGAAGGCTGCGGCGGTGTCGGCTGCTCAATACCCCTATGCCGTAGGTCAGGACGCAGCAAAGCAACGCCTTGGCGCGCAACTTGACCCCATGAAGGTGTTTAACCCGCAATCTGGACGCGAGGAATACGCTCCCCGCTATCAAGTCGCGCAACCGCCACAACAGCAGTTCAGCGGGCCAGGCTACGCGGGGGGCTCTGCGCAAGCTGCTGCTGTAGATCAGCTTCGCACAATGCAAAGCGAGCTCGACAAGCTCCCCGCGAATCACCCGGACCGTCCAGCGATCATGCGCGAAATGCAACGCATTGGAGGATCTCCGGCTCAAGGCGGCGCATTTGCTGCTGGTCCGTCTATGGATGAAAAGACGCAGGCAGATGTTGCACGCGAGCGCGCCCTTGGGCAAGTGAAAGCAGACATCCAGCCCACAGTACAGCGACAAAACAAAGTCGCCGCGGCAAACGACATGCTCAGAGTTATAGACATGCTGGACCGTCACCCTGGCCGCGAGACGGCAACCGGAGCTTCTGGAGTGATGGACCCACGCAACTACATCCCTGGCACTGACGCCAAGGATTTCAGCGTGGCGCTCGATCAGCTAAAGGGAAAAACATTCCTGCAGGCGTTTGAATCCCTCAAGGGCGGCGGACAGACCACCGAGGTTGAGGGGAAGAAGGCCACCGAAGCCATCGGACGGCTGAACACGGCACAAAGCGACAAGGCGTTCAAGCAGGCTTTGGGAGACTTGCGCAGCTTTGTCGAAGGTTCTTTGAAGCGGATTGGTGGTGATGGCGGAGCTACTGGCGGGTGGGGAGACAAGCCCATTCCGCCTGCTGCCGTCAACGACTTGAAGATGCGCGGTCCAAAAGCTCATGCGCAGTTTGACGCCATCTTTGGTCAAGGCGCAGCCGCGCGCGCACTCGGAGGCAACTAATGGAAGACAACCCATTTGCCAAGTATGCGCAGCAGGAAGACAACCCATTTGCCAAGTATGCGCAGGCAGCACCGCAACCACAACTGCGACCAGAAAGCAGTGGGTTCATGCAAGGCGCTGGCAATCT
>CAZJDZ010000028.1:0-1576 GCA_964544935.1 uncultured Candidatus Saccharibacteria bacterium
GCCACCGTGATGTCGGTGTCGGCGTAGAGGTCGACGAGGTCGGCGGCGAGGGTCACTTCTGCAGCAGCCCGCGATAGGCTGCCCACTGCCCGATCGACCCGACCCCCGCCAGCCGGCCCTCGCCGACCTCGGCAATAGCCCAGTCCAGAAACTGCTCGAGGATCGTCTGGCCGATCGTCACCGAGCTGCTAGACGTGCCGGCAACGATGTGCCCCATCGCGATGCAGTCCTGCCCGCGCGTGTAGGCCTGACGCACGCGTGTCTGCATGCCGGCCAGATCGAGCGCACTGCCGAATTGCAGGACCGGCAACATCAGTGACGACCGGTCGAGAAACAGCGGCTCGCAGTTTGCGGCCTCGGTCGTCCTGCCGAACTTCACACCTTCGTTCTGCAACGCCTTGCAGCCGTCCGGGTAGTGCGCCCCTTGGACATAAGGGTGGTAGTCCAGCCGCCCAGTCCAGCCGTTTCCAAGTTCCCAGTCGCGGCAGGTTCTGAAACCTTGCGCATACGTCGCGATGCCGGCCACCGTGATCGCGGTGTTCGTTAGATTGTGCGACGCGATTTCGTGGCCTTCGCTGTAGAGCGTGTCGAGCTGCGACTGCGATACGAACAAGCCGGCATTGGTCCCGACGTCGTCCTTGTTGACCCCGAAGGTGTTCTTGATGCCGCGAGACTTGAGAATGGCGCGCAGTCGGCTCCACCAGGACACATCAGCATCGTCCCAGGTAATCGCCAGGAACGGTGCCGTGCGCTGCGGGATGTAGACGCCCTTGACCCAGACGTTCGTCGCGGTCGCTGACGGCGCATCGCCTGCATTGATGATCTGCAAGCCGCTGGACGCGGACGCTGAGCGCTGGAACCGGAGCCGGGCCGTTGTGACCGTGTCGGTCGTCAGGACCGTATTGGTCGACGCGTTGCCCGGGTGAATCGCAATGACGTGCTCCCCCGCCGCGTTGTGGAAATTGTTGTTCGCAAGCGAGTAGTTGTACTGGCAGGCGCGCGCCAGGCTGTCGGTGCCGAAGAACACCTGAATCTGCGACATGGCGCGCGGGTCATCGAAGTACAGCAACCAGACCATCTTTCCCTGGTCGGCCGTGAAGTTCGCGAGCGAGTGGCCTGCGATGGTCAGATCGTGCTGCGTCACACTGGCACCGAACGCGAGCTTCAGCGCCGGACCACCGAAGGGCGACGCCGTGTCGATCGAGGCGGTAACCGTTCCGCCGGTGGCACTGTTCGTGACATCGGTCAGCGAAAAGAACTCGCGCAACGGCTGCGCTGACGGCCCAACCTTGAACGGCGCAATGTCGCCATAGGCATCCGCCAGTCGCACCTGCCCGGCGGAGCGACGCGCCGTCACGTCGGAGACCACGATTGGCGTCAACAGATCGACTGCCCGGCCGCCGTTGGTCAACGTGAGCTCGTCCGCCCGCGCGAGCGTATTCAGCACGGTGCCGCTGGGCTGCACGACACCAGAGATCGGGACGCCTTCAGTCAGACGGATGGTCATTTTTCACCCCGCCTAGACGATCTTCGGCCGGGCCAGCATCGACACCGCGGTGATCGCCGGCCCCGTCGT
>CAZJDZ010000029.1:0-1387 GCA_964544935.1 uncultured Candidatus Saccharibacteria bacterium
ACTTCGCTGGTGCCGTGAAGCTGGCCAGACGTGACAGGTGGAATACTGCGCCATTCAATTGGCCTACCGAGGGAGCACGGGCACATGCTGCAGCGCTTGCAGACTTCGAGTACTTGCGCCGCTGGTGCAGCGATCAATGGCACTACTGCGGTATTGTCGTAACCCTGCTCGATGCCGATGGCGAACCCGATTCAATTGACGCGTCCCTATGGGGCATTGAATCCGAGGGCGACGATTACCACGATGAAGTGATAGGCGAACTGATCGGCGAATGTTTGTCCCAGATAACCGCGACGATTGGAGCCTGAACCGTGTTCCTACACCACACAATGACCGACTCCGAGATCCTGCGCACCTGTGAAGGGTGCGACAGTCAACACCTGCGACTGGTGGCCGATAGGCTACGGGCCAGGGTGGAGGACTTGCGCACCATCAGGACACTGGCTGCAGACATCCCGCGCCAAATGTCCATTGATACCATTTGGGCGAATATGGAAGAAATACAACGCATTGCAAAAGGAGAATGAACCATGGAAAAGTACACATTCACTGACGGCAGATATTTCGCAAATCTCCAATGCCCCCACGCAGGGAAACAATGGGGTTATGGAACAACTGACGCAGAACGCATGCAACTGCGTATCGAGAAATTCAATATCGACTACATCAAGGCCGGCAAAATTCGCAGGGTTCGCAACATCGGCGGATGTTCTCGCAGTTTTCCACCTGCGTTTCTCGCTGAGCGAATGTCAACCCTTGATTACGTGAAAGCCTACTACCGGGCAAATTCCGGCGTCTGGATGTCGTCAAGTATTAAACCCACGAAAGAATGGGTCGCGTTACAGCTTGAATTTTTTGAACCCTTGAGCGACAACATCACACAGCCCGAAGGGCTCGATTCTGTTGAACCATGGGACGGCCTGTAACCCTGAACCACTGACAACCCTTAACCCACAATCCCCGGGCCATGTGCCCGGGTTACCTTTTGGAGAAACACAAATGACCCCGATCGAACTGAAACAGTGGCAATCTGACCTAGGCTTGTCCGAGGCCGCCATGGCGCATTACCTCGGCGTACCTGTGCATACCCTTCGCGGGTGGATCAAGGGCACCAGGGCCCTGCAAGCTGCGCCCTTGCGCCTGGTGCGAGTGCTGCAGTTGATCCAGGACACTGCGAAGCCCTTGCATGCGGAACTGACCAGCGAGGCCCGCGCATCGGTGCCATCTCGTGGTCAAGCCGGCCGGCCTGCCGGATCCAAAAACCGCGCCAGCTCGAGCCAGGTCAACGCAGGCGCCACGATCCAGGCGCCGGTGAGCCCTGGGGCCTCAGAAGTGCCCTCGTGGCTCTCTGGCGCCCTGTAGCGGGTAGCCCTACCCAAGAAGCGTT
>CAZJDZ010000030.1:0-1348 GCA_964544935.1 uncultured Candidatus Saccharibacteria bacterium
TAGGTAAAATTACTGCAGCAGCAATCAACGCTGCAACAGGAAGCTCAGATACCCAAGATGGGGTAAAAAGATATTACAAGAGACAAGATGTCGGTACTACACGATGTAGCTTTAATTGGGATATAGAAAAAGATTTTGCTTTCCCAGATAAAGATCCAGCGCCAGGTATCAAGAAAGTTTGTCAGATGAGAGTTTCATCTAAGATTACCGCACCTGCCCCTATGCCAATGGGTGGACCTGATATTGATGTCGCAAAAATTCCACCAGGATGGAAAGGGGTTGAAACAGAAAATGTTAAGTATACAGGAGAAATGCCGCCAAATTCAGGTGATGGTATCGGTGCGTTTCGTACTGTTTGCGATTATTCACACATGTCATTTGATGACCCAATTGTAAAGTTTGGTCAACCAGGAGCAGCTCACCTCCATACATTCTTTGGTAATACAAAGACAAATGCATTCAGTACTGTGGACAGTATCGCAACTCAAGGTAGAAGTACTTGTCGAGGGGGTATTATTAACAGATCCTCATATTGGGTGCCTGCAATGATTGATACAAGAACTGGTACGCCTATAGCTCCGATTGCAAGTAATTTCTACTACAAGACTGGGTATAATGGTATTAAACCGCAAGAGGTTAAACCTTTCCCAGAAGGACTCCGTATGCTTGCTGGAGATCCTAATAACGACCGTCCAGCAGATAAAAGTAAGTGGGAGGACCTTCATTTTAGCTACAGCTGTGTCAATGGCCCTGACGAATTCTTTAAGATAAGCGAAATACCTAATTGCCAAGTTGGTTCAACGCTCATTATGAGTATAACTTTCCCACAGTGTTGGGATGGAGTGAATCTTGATTCTGCGGACCATAAGAGTCATATGTCATATACTGTTAATCAGAGATGTCCTGCTACACACCCAGTACCACTTGCGGAAGTTGCATTCAATATACAGTATCAAATTGAAGAGAAAGATATTGCTAAAAATTGGAGACTATCTTCTGATCGTTACAGTTCATCAATACCATCTGGTTATTCAGCGCATGGAGACTGGTTCTTTGGTTGGAAGAAGGATGTCATGGAAACATGGGTAAAGAACTGCGACCAAGCAGCAAAGGATTGTCATTCACATCTATTGGGAGATGGAAGAGAGTTTTTCTAAAGATAAGTATTATTTCTTATTTGTTTAAGCAAAACCCATTCTTATGAATGGGTTTTGTTATTTATTTTATCCACAGATATGGGCAGTATTTTTTATGGCAAGGTATATACTACTTAGCAGGACATTATACGTTGCTCTTTTGTTTTTCTTACATTAATTTATTACTCATATGAATACGTTTACTAAAAAGT
>CAZJDZ010000031.1:0-1296 GCA_964544935.1 uncultured Candidatus Saccharibacteria bacterium
GCATTTCTTCTACTGGAAGAATTGTTGAGATAACACCTTTGTTACCGTGACGACCAGCGAGCTTGTCTCCAACAGAGATGTTACGAACTTGCGCAACTTCAATATGAATACGCTTAATGATTCCACTTTCTAGGTTATCTCCACGCTCACGTGAGAATACCTTCACACCAATAACACGTCCACGCTTTCCATGATCAAGGCGAAGTGATGAATCTTTTACATCACGTACCTTCTCACCAAAGATTGAACGAAGAAGTCGTTCTTCTGGAGTAAGTTCTGTCTCACCCTTTGGTGTAATCTTTCCAACCATGATATCTCCTGGGCGGATTTCTGCACCGATACGGATGATACCGTCTTCATCAAGGTTCTTAAGCTTGTTTTCTCCAACGTTTGGAATATCATGAGTTGTTACTTCAGCTCCAAGCTTTGTATCGCGCACATTACATACGAATTCTTCGATGTGAATAGAAGAGAACTTACTTTGCTTTACGAGATTCTCAGAAAGAATAATCGCATCTTCGTAGTTCGCACCATTCCATGCCATGAATCCAACACGAATGTTGTGACCAAGCGCGATTTGACCCTGATCTGATGTTGCAGCATCTGCTAGCACCTGCCCTTTAGTAACTTTGTCTCCAAGAGAAACAATAGGTCGCTGATGGAAAAGGTTAAACGCGTTAGTACGTGCAAAGTTAATAAGATTGTATTCAAACTCTTTCTTATCTGCCTTGATAACAATCTTCTTTGCGTCAACATATTTTACTTCACCTGCTTCTTCTGCGATCACAAGACGTCCGATGTGCTTTGCAGCCTCACCTTCCATACCTGTTGCAACTAAAGGAGCCTCAGGGCACATAAGTGGCACAGCCTGCTTCTGCATGTTTGAACCCATGAGTGCACGAGTCGCTTCATCGTGTTCGAGGAATGGAATCATAGAAGTCGCAACAGAGAATGCTTGGTTTGTAGCAACATCAATAAATTCAACTTCATCACGTGGAGCAAGACCTGGGTTACCTGCACGACGAACTTCAATTTCTTTTTGTACAAGCTTGTTATCAGTATCAAATTCATTTCCACCGTGAGCGATAACATAACGCTCTTCTTCAAGTGCGTTCATGTATACGATTTCTTTTGTGATAACACCTTTTACTACCTTAACGTAAGGAGTTTCGATGATACCGAAATCGTTTATACGTGCATAGTTAGAAAGACGAAGAATAAGACCGATGTTCGGACCTTCTGGAGTATGGATTGGACACACACGACCGTAGTGAGATGTGTGCACGTCACGACCTT
>CAZJDZ010000032.1:0-1263 GCA_964544935.1 uncultured Candidatus Saccharibacteria bacterium
TGGCTAGTTATGCGGCTCTGGCCGCGAGGGATGCGACGTGATTGAACCAGACGAGAAACTGAAGCCGTGCCCGTGGTGCGGCGGAGAAATAGCGACGGCAGTCGTTACCGAGGGCGATACGTTCCGCTGGCGCAAGGTGAGCGGCTGTTGCACAGACGGACCGGAAGTGCGCCACGACACGATGGCGGCGGATCAAGCCGCCGCTGAGATTGCCTCGCGTGAAGCCGCCATTGCTGCGTGGAATACGAGGGCGCCGACATGAGGTTTTGGGCGATCAAGAAGCTGTTCGTGTGGCGCTGGCGCTGCGGATATTGGGACTTTGACGCATTCAAAGCGGCATGGAACTGGAAGCCGCATAACACCCGAATTAACCGGACCGCGAATGCGGTTCCGGTTGAATGACTAGTTAGCGCGGAACGGAGACAGCAATGGTAGAGCGCAAAGATCCATCCCGCTTTGTTGTGATCGGTGGCAGCGAGGCTGATTCCGCCCGCGCTGCCGAGCAAGACTTTCGTATCCGCAGCGGCGCTTGCCCGAACGGATGCGGGCTTCTGGAACCCACCGACTACGGCCAGCGGTGCGCCGGGTGCGGGTTCTTCTGCAACACCCGCGCCGAAGCGGAAACCGCACAGTGAGTGCTAACACCTGAGTTAAGCCGGCGCGTGTGCCGGATACACGAATACGAAGCTGCCGAGACACGCGCTCGGCTTGAACGAATTGTTAGAGGGCGGCCCGATGGACATTGATGCGCTGGTAGAAGCTGCGAAAGAGATAGACCGGAAGGCCGCGTTGAGCGAGGCACGTTCAAGGCGTTTTGGCGAACTTGCGACGCTGGCGCGCAAGGCGGGGCCGAATAGCCCGGAGCTTCGGCAGATTCAGGCGGAAAGTCGAGAATTGTCACGCACCGTTGTGGATTTTGGTGATGCGGTTTCCGCCCTGCGGGAAGCCCTGCACCGGAAGCCGCGCAAGCCCTCTAACACCCGAATTAACCGGACCGCGAATGCGGTTCCGGTTGAATGACTAGTTAGCGCGGAACGGAGACAGCAATGGTAGAGCGCAAAGATCCATCCCGCTTTGTTGTGATCGGTGGCAGCGAGGCTGATTCCGCCCGCGCTGCCGAGCAAGACTTTCGTATCCGCAGCGGCGCTTGCCCGAACGGATGCGGGCTTCTGGAACCCACCGACTACGGCCAGCGGTGCGCCGGGTGCGGGTTCTTCTGCAACACCCGCGCCGAAGCGGAAACCGCACAGTGAGTGCTAACAC
>CAZJDZ010000033.1:0-1042 GCA_964544935.1 uncultured Candidatus Saccharibacteria bacterium
TACCTTTGCTTCTATCACAGACCTCATCGTAGGTAACTCAACAACTACTAATGCTGTTATCACCAATGCTCTTGTAACTAACTCCACAACAACCGGAGCCTTCGTTGTAACTGGTACTTCTACTCTTGCTACTACTACAGCTTCTACTCTCACTGTTACAGGACAGACTACACTTAATACAGCTTCAGCTACAGGAATCACTGCGGTAGATGGGTATTTTACAAATTTAAACACTGTAAACGCTACAGCTACTACTTTCTTCACAACAACAGGCTCTTCAACTAATTTCCGCATCACTAACGCATCTACGTCATTCCTGACACTTCTGGGGGCTCTCTACGATTCTACAGGTTCATTAGGGACATCAGGAATGATACTTAAAAGTACGGGAACATCTACACGATGGATGTCAGGATCAAGTATTACAGCAGGGGGTGTAACTGGAGGAACTGCTGGGTATGCTACCCGCTGGCTTTCATCTACAACACTTGGGCTATCTACACTTATAGATAACGGGATAGTAACTGGTATCAATGCTACGTCATCTTTGTTTGCATTTAATGTACAATCATCTACGTCAACTGCACTTAATCCATTTAATGTTGCGTCATCATCTGGTTCCTCACTCTTTACCATCCTCGCTAACGGAAACATCGGAGTAGGTGTCGCAGCCCCAACTGACAGACTCCAAATCGCAGGAAACACCACTCCATCTGCTGATGTATCATTCTCACTTGGTTCTTCAACTCTCCGCTTCCTAAATACCTTCACACAGAACATCTTTGCATCATCATCTGTACTTACTAATGCTACATCTTCTAACTTCTTTGCAGCTCTTGCAGCAATTACTGACCTTACAGTAACTAACTCCACAACAACCGGAGCCTTCGTTGTAACTGGTACTTCTACTCTTGCTACTACTACAGCTTCTACTCTCACTGTTACAGGACAGACTACACTTAATACAGCTTCAGCTACAGGAATCATTGCAACAGATGCCTTCTTTACTAATGCATCTACTACTAACTTAACAGCTGTAAAC